>NSIG01000034.1 GCA_002737275.1 Opitutia bacterium | reverse complement strand
CGCCCGGGAACTCTGCGCGCGTCTCGCCCCCGGCGGTCGGCTCATCGGCTTGGACGTCGATCCGATCGAACACCCGAAAACCGCCGACCGCCTCCGCGCCGCCGGTTGGGGCGAAGAAGTCTTCACCGCCGTCCGCTCCAACTTCGCCGGCCTGCTGCAGGTACTCGGTTCCCTCGGCCTCGCCGGCGTCGATGCCATTTTGGCCGATCTCGGAGTCTCCTCGATGCAACTCGACGACCCGGCGCGCGGTTTCACGTTCAAGACCGACAGCCCGCTCGACCTGCGCCTGAATCCAACCCGCGCCCCCTCCGCCGCCGAGTGGCTCGCGCGCGTGACGCCGACCGCGCTCGCGACCGCGCTCACCGACAATTCCGACGAACCCTACGCCGAACTGCTCGCCCGCGAGCTGACCGTCTCTCGCAGCCGCACCCCGCTCACGCGCACGCTGCAACTTGCCACCGCGATCCGCGCAATCCTCCGCGAACACGTGCCGCGCCACGACCCCGCGACCGCCGACGATTGCGTGCGCCGGGTGTTTCAAGCGATCCGCATCGCGGTAAACGACGAGTTCGGCGCCCTCGACATGTTTTTGCGCCACCTGCCCGCCTGCCTGAAGCCCGGTGGCCGCGTCGCGATCCTCACGTTTCACTCCGGCGAAGACCGCCGCGTAAAGCACGCCTTCCGCACGGGCGTGAGGGACGGCATCTACACCTCGACCAACGACGAAGTCGTCCGCGCCGGCCCCGAAGAACGCCGCGCCAACCCCCGCAGCTCCTCCGCCAAACTCCGCTGGGCCATCCGGACCTGAGCTCAGGCCCCTTCGGCTTAAGCCCTTCGGCTTAGTCGTGATCGCTGGGGTAAAAATGCAAGCGATACGGTCCGATAATTTTGACCGTGGGCATGGGGCGGCAGGTTAGGATGAATTATGGATCGAGACTTGAGGGACTACGGACTGTGCGCGGCGGATTAGGGACAATTTGCCTTACCAAGAAAAAGCCCCGACCGGTTGGTCGGGGCTTCGTTCAGATCATTGGCAGGCTTCACATTCGCCGCCATTGCGCATCGCTTCGATGCTGCAGGCGGTTTTTTCAGCCGCCGTGTATTCTTTTTTGGCGGTGAGGGCCGGAGCCGCACCCGTCATCGCGAACGGCGGGGCGGTGATCTCGGCGGCGTGGGTGCCGCCGGCGTCGCCGGAGTTTTGGCCGCCGTCGCGGCCTTCTTTAATAGCCCCGCGGACTTCCTTCTTCACGGAGATGGTGGCCTTCTCGATGTTGGAGGCGCCGAGGCTGCGGAGGTAGTAGGTGGTCTTGAGGCCGGCGTGCCACGCGTGCCGATACATGTGGCTTAGGGTCTTGAGGTCCGGAGTCTTGATCCAGAGGTTCACGCTCTGGGCCTGGTCGATCCACTTCTGGCGGCGGGCGGCGGCGTCGACGATCCACTTGGCGTCGATGTCGAAGGCGGTGAGATACTTCGCCTTCAGGTCGGCGGGGATACGATCGATGTCTTTCACCTCGCCGTCGAAATACTTGAGGTTGTCGATCATGTCCTGGTCCCAGAGTCCGCGGGTCTTGAGGTCCTTTACGAGGAACGGATTCAGCACGATGAACTCACCCGAGAGGTTCGATTTCACGAACAGGTTTTTATACGTGGGCTCGATGCAGGGGGAGGTATTGGTGATGTTGGAGATCGTGGCCGTGGGGGCGATGGCGAGGACGTTGCTGTTGCGCATGCCCTGGGTGGCGATCTTGGCGCGCAGGCTGGTCCAATCCATTTTGCCGCCGCGAACGACATCGACGGGAACGCCGCGCTCCTGTTCGAGGAGGTCGACGGTGTCCTGCGGGAGGAGACCGCGGGACCACTTTGAGCCCTGGTAGCTGGAGTAGGTGCCGCGCTCGGCCGCGAGGTCGGAGGAGGCCTCGTAGGCGTAGTAGGCAATGGCTTCCATGGCCTCGTCGTTGAAGGCGAGGGCTTCCTCGGAGGCGAAAGAGACACCCTTCATGTAGAGGGCGTTGGCGAGACCCATGACGCCCATGCCGATGGGGCGATGGCGCATGTTGGAAGTCTTGGCGGCCTCGGTGGGGTAAAAATTGATGTCGATGACGTTGTCGAGCGCGCGGACGGCCATGCGGATGGTCTCGCGGAGCTTCTTGTGATCGAGCGAGCCGTCGGGCAGGAGGTGCGTCTCAAGGATGACGGAGCCGAGATTGCAGACGGCGGTCTCTTCCTTGGAGGTGTTGAGCGTGATCTCGGTGCAGAGATTCGAAGAATGGATGACGCCGACGTGGTCCTGCGGGGAGCGGATGTTACACGCGTCCTTGAAGGTGATCCACGGGTGGCCGGTCTCGAAGATGAGGGAGAGCATCTTCTTCCAGAGATCGAGGGCCTCGACCTTCTGGCCGAAGATTTCGCCTTCTTCGGCCATCTTCTCGTAGGCGGTGTAGCGCTCTTCGAATTTCTTGCCGAAGGTCTCGTGGAGATCGGGGACCTCGTTGGCGCGGAAGAGAGTCCAGACGCCGCGGGCCTCCATTCGCTTCATGAAGAGGTCGGGAATCCAGTTGGCCGTGTTCATGTCGTGCGTGCGGCGGCGGTCGTCGCCGGTATTTTTGCGCAGCTCGAGGAATTCGTAGACGTCGTTGTGCCAAGTCTCGAGGTAGGCGCAGCCGGAGCCTTTGCGTTTGCCGCCCTGATTGATGGCGACGAGCTGGTCGTTGTGGAGCTTCAGGAACGGGATGACGCCCTGCGACTCGCCGTTGGTGCCGCCGATGTAGGCGCCCGTGCCGCGGACGGCGGTCCAGGAACCACCGAGGCCGCCGGCCCATTTGGAGAGGTAGGCGTTTTCGGAAATGCCACGCTGGAAGATGCCCTCGATGGAGTCATCGACGTAGTAGAGGTAGCAGGAGCTGAGCTGCGAGTGGAGCGTGCCGGCATTAAACAGGGTCGGCGTGCTGGAGCAGAAGCGGCGGGTCTTGTAGAGGGAGTAGAGACCGGCGGCCTTGCCCTCGCGGTCAGTGGGCTCGTCGAGGGAGAGGCCCATGGCGACGCGGATCCAGAAGAACTGCGGCGTCTCGAGGCGGCGCACGGGTTTCTTGGTTTTGTCGATGATGAGGTAGCGATCGTAGAGGGTCTGGATGCCGAGGAAGTCGAACTCGAGGTCGGAGGACGGATCAAGGGCGGCGGCGAGCTTGGTGAGGTCGAAGTCGAGGAGGCGCGGATTGAGGCGCTTGATGGCGACGCCGTGCTCGAGGTATTTCTTGAACGCGCGCTGGTGGAATTCCTTCAGCTTGGCGATGCCGTCGCGCATGATGTCCCAGCCGAGGACTTCTTCGTAGATGTAGGTGAGCTGGATGCGGCCAGCGAATTTAGCGAAATCGGCATCCTTCTCAATCAGGGTCTTCGAGTTGAGGATGATGGTGGAATCGAGGTCCTTTTGGAGGATCTGGTCGTAGGCGGCGCGGCGGAGTTCCTGCTCGATCTCCTCGTTGGAGAGGTAGAGGTCGAGGCCGAGGCGGGCGAACTCGATGCGCTTGCGGAGGTCGGCGCCGTCCCAGAAAATATTTTCGCCGTTGGCTTTTTTGACGACGATCATCGTCTCCTGCGTGGGCGCGGTGGGCGTGGCGGCCGCGGCCGGGGACTCGTCGGCGGTGCCGTTGAGGCGGGCGACGGAACGCTCGGCGCGGAAAAGGATGTAAGCTTCGGCGACTTTGAAGAAACCGCCCTTCATGAGTTCTTCCTGCACCATGTCCTGCACTTCCTCGATGTGGACGAAGGCCTGCTTGGAGGCGTGGACGCGCTCGGAGACAGCCTTGGTGACGGCGACGGCGGGAGCGGAGTCGCGCTGGAGGGAGAGGAAGGTTTTGCGGACGGCGATCTCGACCTTCTGCTCGCTCCACGGAACCACTTGATTGTTGCGGCGGATGACGCGGAGGGTGGACTGCGCGGCGGACTCGCGGTCGACGGATATTTTGCGGGCGCGATTCAGGAGGAGGCTCTTCGCGATGAAGTAGGCGTTGTTGTCGACGAGGGTTTTCTCGATGAGCTCGTAGAGGGCGTTGAGCGAAAGGCGCAGGGGATTCTGGTTACGGGCCAGCTCGGTGAGGTTGGCGGTGACCTCGCGGCAGATGCGGGCGACCCAAGCGCGGTTGGCGTCGTTGAAAATATCCTTCTCGCCCTTGGCGAGAGCGACGTTGGTAAGGGCCTTGCCGAGAGTATCGGCAACCTCGGCGAGCACGAAACGCTCCTCGCCGTGAGGGCAAAGCAGAACGACGGGTGGGACAGCGATGGTCTCGGCGGCGACGACGTCACGCCAAGCGTAGTGGGGTTTCTGATCGACGGGGGCTTGGACGGTGCGCTTGAGGGCGAGATCGTGCGCGAAAGAGGGATTGCTGATCATAAATGGGAGGGGTCGTAACAAAATTGTAACAAAAGCGCGGAAGGATCGGTTCGAAAAAAAACCCGATGCGTAACTCCCGAAGGGGTTCACACCGGCTATGAAAAAACGGGGTTGGGGGAACTAGGCGGACGGGAGGTTAAACAACGAACGGCTCCGAACTCAGAGCTCGTCGTCGTCGGCTACATTTAAGGAGGAGGCTTTTTGATATTCGGTGACGCGACCTTCGAAGAAATTTTGCTCCTTCTTGATGTCCATCATCTCAGCGAGCCAGGGCAGCGGGTTCTTGGCGCCGGGATTAAGCGGCATTAGGCCCACGCCTTCAAGGCGGCGATCTGCGATATAGTCGATGTAGGTAAGAAAATCTTCGAGGCTAAGGCCGACGGCGTTTACGGGCAGGCAATCGCGGATGAACTCCTTCTCGAGCGTGACGGCTTCCTGCATGAGCTCGCGCAGCTCCTCTTTAAACTCGGCGGTCCAGATCTCGCGGTTTTCCTCGACGAGATCCATGAACAGATTTCGGAATACCTCGATGTGGTTGCTCTCGTCGCGGAGGGTGTAGCGGAACATCTGGCCGATGCCGGGAAACTTGTTTTGGCGGTAAAGCGAGAGCACCATGCCGAAGAGACCGTAAAACTGGGTACCCTCCATGCACTGACCGAAAACGAAGATGTTTTTCGCGAGCAACTTCTTGTTCTCGGACTGGGTGAGGTCGATATCGCGACGCAGGCTTTTCGAAACGCGGGTGACGAACTCGTTCTTGCGGACGATCGTGGGAACGTCTTCGAACATCGCCTCGCACTCGTGTGGGTTAATCCCAAGCGATGCGATCATGTAGAGCAGCGAATCGGCGTGGATGTTCTCCTCATGCGCGTGGCGGCCGAGCACGAGTTTGAGCTCCGGTGCGGTCACGAGTTCGCGGACCACGTGCTGGATGTTGTCACCGACGATGCCCTCAGCGGCCGAGAAATAGCCGATACCCATGCGGATGATCCAACGCTCGACTTCGGAGAGGGCCTTCTCATCGCGCCATTGCTCGATGTCCTTGCCCATGGGGATGTCTTCGGGCTCCCAATGGTTGGCCTTCATCTTACGGTAAAGATCGTAGGCCCATTGATATTTCAACGGGAGCAGGTTGAAGCACATGGTCTGGCGACCGTTAATCACGCGTTTGGCGGCAAACGCAGCTTCAGCCTTGGCCTCGTCGAGGACAAAGGTCTTGGCTCCAACATTGAAGGTTTTTTGCATGGAATTTAACTGATTTTGAGTGAGTTTGGTGAAAAATAAGGCTGTTTTTGACGTTATTAAGCCCATAGCGAACCTAAGTTGCTAGAACTTATTGACGCGTTACTGACCACAACAGGATGTGGTCCTAGGCCGCCTCGACCACAACTAATTGGTCTGCTATTTTTGGTCGTCAATAGGTTTGTCGCGATTATTGTGCGAAATGTCTCCTGTTTTTGGCTTGCGCGTCGGACGTTCTCACAGATCTAGGGCCAAAGCGGGTTTTTGATGCCGATTTTGTCCGGCAAGAGAGCACGATTAACGGGTTCGCGTCGTAGTTCGGCCAAGCTTCGAATGCCGCCTTTTGCTTGGTTTTGGTCAAATTCAAATCGGAAGCGACGTATCCAGAGAAGCGCAACCGACGTCGGCGAGCGTTTGGTGACTCGCCCCAAAGCCAATCGGGCGTCGATCCTTCGATATTGAATTATTCTTCTTATCAATCGCCCCGATTTCAGCCGCGCGCTTATTTCGCAGTTCGAGCCGTTGACTTCGCGTGCGACTCTTGCGGGCGGTGAGCCCAAGGGCTTCCGGTCTTCCGCTGGGCAACGCCACCGCGCCCGAGTTTCGGCGCTCACGGCCCCTTGCAATTCGCCCGAAGACCCCGTCGCAACATCGGGCGTTCCGCCTGAAAAACGAGATCGGGCTCGGTTAGCCCGGCCAACAGCTAATAATTAGCTGCTAATGAAAAACGACTAGGGGCGCTTAAACTCTCGCTGGCATGCCGCGAGGTAAGACTCAGGGATGAATCTTTCTCAATTTTCTGCCCCAACCCGTTTTTCCAATTCCGATTTAACCCAGCCGCGCGACTTGCCAAATCCGCGTGGCGATGCTCATCCGGCGCGAAAGGGGCGTCTGACCACCTCCTCGGAGGAAGCGGCGCACGACGCCCTGTTGGTTCAACGGTTCAACGCCGGCGATGCCCGCGCGTTTGTTGAAATCATGGAGCGCTATCGGGAAAAAATGTTCGCCATCGCGTTCGCTTATCTTCGCAACCGCACCGATGCCGAGGAAATCGCGCAGGATACTTTTATTCGGGCTCACCGCGCCCTCGGCCGCTTCCGCGGCGATTCTTCGCTCGCGACGTGGTTGCACCGCATCACCGTCAATCTCGCGCGCAACCGCTACTGGTATTTTTTCCGCCGGCGGCGCCACCGCACGCTCTCGCTCGATTGTCCGCTCGGCGCCGAAAACGACGGCACGTTTGCCGAACTGATCGCCGCCGACACACCCAGTCCCGCACAAGAAAATGTGTGCGCCGAATTTTCGGATCTCGTCGCGTCTTGCATGGAACGCCTCGACGCCAGCCACCGTGAGATTTTCACGTTGCGGAACGTGCTCAATCGTTGCTACAGCGAGATCGCCGTCGCGCTCAACCTCAACGTCGGCACGGTCAAGAGCCGCATCGCCCGCGCGCGGCACCATCTCCGCGCCCAACTCATCGCGGCATGTCCGGAGTTTTCCGCCGAGTCGGAGAGGTTCGAGCCCGCCCGCGCCCTTGACCGCAGCGCGTTGGGCCCGGCGTAAACGCGCGCGGCGCGGGCTCGGACCGCCGGGGATGATTGATGGCCGGCAAAAACCACGGCCTTGTTTCGGGCCGCGATTCGCGCTTTTTGGTCGGCGTGTTGTCCGCGCTGAAACTCACTCCGGCCGCAGCCCGCTCCTTCGTCCACCGCGCGCTTCTGCTCGCCCAGCCCGCGCCCGACCTCGGCGCCGCCCTCGCTCACCACGGCTACGTGCAGATCGACCCGATCAACGTGTGCGGGCGCATGCACGATCTCATTCTGCGCAACCGCGTCGTCGCCTACCGCGAAGGCGATCTCACGCGCCATCTTCACGGTGAGCCCGCGGCCCCGCTTGCCGCCGCGGCGCGAACCGCGTTCGAGCATCATCTGCCGTCCCAGCAAAATATTCTGGTCGCATTTCCGCTCGAAGCGTGGCCCCACCTGCACGCCGCAAACCGCGCGCGCGCCGGCCGAGCCGGCACCTGGTCGGGCCGCCTCGACGCTCGCCAACGCCTCCTCGCCGAGCGGATTCTAGGGGAAATCACCGCGCGCGGCCCGCTCGGCTCCGATGACATCGACGACGACCAACGCGACTACTCCGGCTGGGGCACAAGTGCATCACTGGCCAAAACCACGCTCCAAAAACTTTTTTTCCACGGCCGCGTGCTCATCGCCCGGCGCATCAACCAACGCCGGTACTACGATCTTCCCGAGCGCGTGTTGCCCGCCGCGACGCTCGCCGCGCCGAAGTCTACCGCCCGCGAATCAGCCCGCTGGTTTGCGACGCTCAAGCTCCGCCAACGTCGCCTGGCATCGCTAAAACGCGATGAACTCCGCGCCATCGACGATCTCGTGCAACCCGTCACGATCGAGGGTTGCGGCCCGCTTTACTGCCTCGCGTCCGATCTGCCGCTGCTTGATTTGGCAATCGAGAATCCGGAACCGAAAATCAAAAATTCTCCGCCCCGTCTGATCGCCCCGCTCGATCCGCTGATCTATGATCGCCGGCTCACGGCTCGGCTCTGGAATCTCGACTACACGTGGGAAGTTTTCACGCCCCCGGCCAAACGCACCCGCGGCTACTACGCGTTGCCCGTTCTCGTCGGCCATGAATTCGTCGGTCATGTCGATCCCAAGGCGGATCGCGAAAACGGTCGCCTCCGCCTTGTGTCCCGCCACATCCGTCGCGGGCACCGCGTAGCCCTGGCGGTGGGTGAACTCGCGCGGTTTATCGGACTAAAATAAATCGAGCTGCGCCGCCGAGCTTCGGTCGTTCTCACTTGGCCAAATCGGCGGCTCTCGCACCGCTGGATCCCGTGCATAAACGCGCCGATGCAGTGAACGCGCCATCGCCGGCGCCAACCCGTCGTCCGGGTGATGCACAAAAAAATACGGCGTCCGCCCTTCCTTGATCCATCGCGCCAAAATCGCCGCCCACTCCTCAAAGATCGTGGCGTTTTTCTCGATCTCGGGATCGCCCACAAAGCGCACAAAGGGGCGGGCCCCGATCGCCGTGAAACGCACGGGCACCCGCGGTTTTTTGCGCACGGCATCGCGCGTGAAATCATCCGTCGCTTGCGTGGCGAACAGGCCGCGCGGGTCGAAGTTTACCCGATCAACGCAGGCCTCACCGAGCACCCGATCCAGCGCCTGCTCTTTCTCCGCGCCGTCGAAGAAATCGCGATGCCGCACTTCCACCGCATAGGTAAAATCGTTTGGCAATTTCTCCAGAAAGGTCCGCAAAGTTTCCAGGCGGTTCGCGCTGAAGCTCTCATGCAGTTGCAGGAAAAACGGCCCACAGCGTCCGGCCAGCGGAGCGAGCCGCTCGAAGAACCGCCGCGTCTCCGCCTCCGCCCCACCGTCCAACTGCTGTTCGTGCGAGATGGCGCGAGGGAACTTGAAACAGAAGCGAAAATCCTCCGGGGCCTCCATCGCCCAGCGCGCCACCGTCTCCGCCGAGGGCAATCCGTAAAACGTGGTGTTGCCCTCCGCCGTGCGGAACACGCTCGCATACTGGGGCAAAATTCTTCTCGCCGTGCCGACGCCGTGAAGAAATTCCCTCTCCACGCCGCATGAGCCCACACCGGACAACCCAGATAGAACGCGGGTTTCATGCCTCCGACTTAGTCGCACGTTGCCCGCAGTGCCTCGATCTCGCCGGCCCGCGCCGCGACGCCCGCCAGATTCACCTGCTCCAGCGGGTCGCGCTCCAGATCAAAAAACAACCATGGGCTCCCGTCCTCATTGAGCACGAGCTTGCTCGTCGCCGTCCGTACGCCACGCCATGTCCGGTCACATTGGTGCGGCAGCGCCACGACGCTCGGCATTGAAATTTTCGCCGCGTCCGATGCGCGTTTCCACGCCCGGCCTTCTGCCCAGCTCAGGGTCATCGCCGGCAGATCCAGCAACGAGATCATCGCCTCGTCCCGCCTTGGCGGTACCTCGGGCGCGCTCACGAGCAACGGCACGCGCACACTTTCCTCGTTCGGCCAGCCTTTGCGAAAGAGCCCATGCGCCCCGTGCATATCACCATGGACTGAGGTAAACATCACGACCGTTTCCCGGCCCGCCGCCGCGAGCAACCGGCCGACTGCGCGGTCGGTCGCTTCAATGTGCGCGTAATATCCGGCGAGTTCCTGTCGCGCTTTTTTTTCGACCTCACCGCCATGGGGCACATTGCCCTCCAAGGAAATCGCCTCGGTGCTCATGGGCAGGATTCCCGCTGCGGGCGCGCCGTAGGGCGGGTGGGGTGCCTCCAAGCTGACGGTCACGTATCGCGGACGTTCGCATCCCGAACCGTGTTCCAACCACCTCGCGGCTCGCTCGCAAATGACATCGCTCTGATAGCCAAAAAATTTTTCTGGTGCGGGCATCTGCGTGCCGTGCAGCCAAGGGTCGTTCAGCAAAAATCCGCCCTCAAAACCTTCCCAAAACTCAAATCCGCCCCGCTCGCCAGGCGGCACGATCACCTTTGCCGCGGCTTCGCCGACGAGCGGTAAAGTCGGATCACGTCGGCCCACGCCCCACTTCCCGAAAAACGCCGTCGCATACCCGCGGCTACCCAGCTCACGCGCGATCGTGGGCGCCGACGACGGCAACGCATCAAAATAGTCTTTTACCCCGTTTTCCGGCGAACGCACGCCTGTCAGCAAAGCCGCCCGCGCGAACGGTCCAAACGGGTGCGGCGTCACCGCCCGCGCATAGTTCACACTTCTCGCCGCGAGTGCATCGAGTGACGGAGTCCGCGTATTCACGTCTCCCGCGTAGCCGCACGCCGACGCGCGCCACTGCGTCGTCACGATCCACAGAATATCTGGCGCACGGTTCATCGGCGTAAATCCATACGCACTCGCGCTCGTTTGGCTATCTCCCAAAAACACGGCCCTCCGTCCCCGGCAACTTCGGTCAAGAATCCCATCAACCGTCGGCAACGGACGACTGCTCTACTGCAGACCCAGCGGCAGCGCCTTCACGCGGGCCACCAAACTGTCTAAGACCGCGCCGGTGCTCTGTGCCGTTGTATCGTCGCCGGCGCGAAACGTCGTGCGCGGAGTAAAATCCTTCACGAGCGCGCAGTAATCGCGGTTCACCATGATCCCAAGTAACTCGCCGGTTTTGCTCAACACGAGATCGCCGCGCGACGGCGCAAACGTGCCGAATAGGCGCTTCAACAGCCGATTGTCGACGCGCACGTAGCCCGGTTGAGCCGCATCGAGTTGGAAAGCAACTTCGCCGTAGCCCTCGCCCCCACCGCTGATCAGCACCGCTTCGGGAAACTTAAACGGCTCGCTCGCGAGGGTGTAGATTTTAGCTCCGAGTGCGGCGGCCTGCGCGGCGTCCACCGGGATCGCGACGACGCGCGGATCGGCGGCCAACACCGAGAATCCTGGCACCGGCCCGGCGGCGGCCGCGCGCGGAAAATTTACGCCGATCTTCGTCCAATCCGAACCGATTTCGAAATAGGAAAACACGGTTTCCTCAATATGGGTCAACGCGTAGGTCTGCGCGCCCGCCTGCACCAGCACGAGTTTGGTTTCTTTCGCGCGGTTGACCGGTCCGAGAAATCCCTTGCGAAAGGCCGAGAAGTTTATCGCCACCCGATTCCCGAGGAATTCGTTGAAAAGCACGTTGGCGTTGATCGGACGGTTGTCGCGGATCTCCCTCGTAAGCTCCGTGGATTTTTCGGCGAGTTGGCCGACACCGGCGGCGAGCTTTACGGTTGTTTCCTGCACCTTGATGCGTTCGGTGCGCTCGGCCTCGACTTGGGTTTTGAGCGTGTCGGCTTGATCACGGAGCGTCTTCTTTTCCTGTTCGCCCACGATCACGGCGACAGTGAGGCCCTCGATCTGTTTGCGGGCCGCGGACTGTTGTTGTTCGAGCGCGGCGACGGCGAGTTTCTGGCGTTCGGATTCGGCGCGTTTCTCTTCGAGTTCGCGCTGAAGCTGGGCGAGCTGCGCCGCGGTCAACGTCGCTTGCTCGGCGGCGGCGGCCACTTTTTGGCCGAGCTGGGCGGCGGTTTGCTCGGTTGCAACCAGTTGGTTGGCGAGCCGAACCCGTTCGGACTGGGCTTGGGCGAGCGCCTGTTCGCGCGCGGCGAGGTTGGCGTCGGTGGCGAAAAGTTTTTCCGCGAGTTGGTCGCGGGCCGATTTTTCGTCGACGAGCGATTCGCGCATGGCGGCGACGAGATCTTGGTCTTTTGTGGCGGCGTTGGCGCTGAGCTCGGGCACGGGTGGCTGCTTGGCGCTTGCCGGCTCCGCTTTCTCCCAACGCGTGAGCGCGAGCAGGTTCAGCAGGAGAAAGTCGCAGATGATGAGTAGCAGCGTCCGGTTCATGACGATACGTTGGCGTCGGCTTGGCTGGCGACGATGAGCTCACGCTTGATCGGCCGCACGTGTCGGATCTTCACGAGTGCCACGCACACGATGCCGAACAAGTTGGAAGAATACGCCGCGAGCAGGTTTGGCTCGATGACCCCGAGCACCTGCAGCACCAGCGCGGTCGCGGTGCCGCCGATCCCGAGGTAGAGGCCGCCGTCGAAGAGGTTTTCTTCGTTCTCGAGCAGCTTGAGACGGGTGAGCGGTGGCAAATTTTGCCCGGCAATTTCCCGGATTTTGACGAGGCAGAAGACATACATCGCGACCTGCAGCGAAGCGAACAGGCCGATGGAGAGGAGGGTGGAGGAATCCATAGGGAGGGTGGGTTGAGAAGTGACTTCATTCGCCGGTGTGACCGCGACCAGCACGGGCAAAGTTAACCGCAACTGATATTCGGAGGCCGGCGCGGCCTTGAGCAGAAAAGGTTCGGTGCCGATGACGAGCAACGCGGCGCAAAACAGCGCAAGCACCCCGGCGCGCACCTGGGGCAGAGCGGCGGGCGGCAAGCCTTCGGCCGGAGCGCGGCCGACCAAGCGGTTCAGACCCCGCAGAACCAAGTAGGCGCCGACGAGGAATCCGAGATATTTCAACCCAAGCGTCACTTGGGGGTGCGCCAGCGTGAAATCGCCCCCCGCCCCCGCCGTCTTGCCCCCGGCGCGGTTGACCGGAACTTGGCGGGCGAGCAAGAGACGCACTGCTCCCTGACCGAGCGTGAGGGTGAGTTGGAGATCTTCGGCCCCGGCTTTGCCATAGCGGATGAGGTAAGAGGCGACCTTGTCGGCGGAATCCGAAAAGAGCGCTGCGGCATACATGATCGGCAATTGCGCCGGCGCCACTCGGGCCAAGTGGGCGAAGGCTCCGGCGGTCTTGGTGTCCTCGGTGCGGCGAAGCAGTTCGGAAAGCTGCGTCCAATCGAGCCGGCGGCCGAGGGAGAGCAGATCCAAGAGAAATGGTTCGAGTTCGCTCAAGTCTTTCCTCAAAACGGCTGCCTCGGCGAGGCCACGCACTTCGCGCTGCAATGACGGCGCGAGGTGTTCGCCCTGGTAGAGTAACGCCGTGAGCAGCAGCAACGCTTCCAGCGGCTGACCGCCCGGTCGCGTCGCTGGCACGAAACGCCCCGTGGCCGTTAGCTCGCGCAGGCCCATGATCGCCTGCACGCCCAGCGAGGCAGAACTCCGGAGATAATCGCGGAGTTTTTCCCGCGCGGCCGCCGGGAGGAAGAAGGTGAGAACCGGCGTGCTCGCTCCTTGGGCCGGACCGGAGCGAAGGTTGAACAGTGGATCAAGCGCCGCATCCCAACCGCCCCACGCGATCAACGCCGGTTGCCGCACCGCAAATGCCTCAATCGCACGCTCCAGCGCCGGGGCGCGCGGGTCATTGACGGTTTTCGCCGCCGCCAGCAGCTGCGATGCCGGTCCGATGCGCTCCAAATCAACCAGATCCCGGCCCAAGGCCGCCACCGTGGGGGTGCCCGCACCCGCCGTCTTCAACAAGGCCGGGCTCACGGACCTTAGGTTGACCGGCAACATCCAAGCGGCAATGCCCACGACCACGCCGGCTACCGCCAAACCGATCGCGGCAGGCAGAATGCGACTGAGGGGCGTTAGGCTCATGTTAATTGAAGTATATATTTGCGGGCAGCCGGGTCGGAAATCACGGTTGGGAGACAMATCGACCCATGTCTCTGCGATTAGTTCACTACAACGATCCCATTCTAAGAAAAAAAGGCGAGCCGATCGCGGTTTTTGACGCCGATCTTCGGGCGTTCGCCCGCAAGATGATCGAAACGATGCACGAGGCCGCCGGTATCGGCCTCGCCGCCCAGCAAGTGAACGTGGCGCGGCAACTCTGTGTCGTGGACTTGCGCGAGTCCGAAGAAGACTTCGACTGGCTGCTCGACGGAGCTCATCCGCCGCTCTCGCTTTTCATGCCGATGATCATCGCCAACCCGGTCATCACCATCGCCAAAGACACCTCGAACGAGGTCGTCGAGGAAGGCTGCCTCTCGTTTCCCGAAATCCGCGGCGACGTTAAACGCCCCGAAGAAATTGCGGTGAAGTTCCAAGACGAAAACGGCGTGCCCCATACATTGATCTGCAACGGACTGCTCGCGCGATGCATCCTGCACGAGGCCGACCACCTTGCCGGCGTGCTTTTCATCGACCAGATGACGAAGAAAACTTACGCCAAAATCAACGAAGCCGTTCAAGCTCTCGCCCTCGCCACAAAGGCGGCTGCCAAATAACCCAGCCCCACGGCGCCGCGGCCTTCCATTTCCTCTGCCTCCTCCAATTCATATTTGTCCACTCCCATGAGCCAAAAAGCTGACGGCATGTCTTATGCACCGCAGGGCAAACCAAGTCCGGTGGTCAAACCCGGCGAATTCACTTTCGCTGCCGTCCGCCTCGACCACGGCCACATCTACGGCCAGTGCAACGGTCTGCTCGAAGCCGGCGCCGATTTGAAGTGGGTCTACGATCCCGACGTGAAGAAAGTGGAAGCCTTCCGGGCAAAATATCCTCAGGCCCAAGTCGCCCGCTCGCTCGATGAGATCCTCGCCGATGGCGCTGTGCACATGGTCGCCGCCGCCGCCATCCCCTGCGATCGCGGCCCGCTCGGCTGCCGCGTGATGGAGGCCGGCAAGGATTACTTCACCGACAAGACGCCGTTCACGTCTCTCGACCAGCTCGACGCCGCCAAAGCCGTCGTCGCCCGCACCGCCAAGAAATACGCCGTCTATTTCAGCGAACGGCTCCACGTCGAATCCGCCATGTTCGCCACCGAGCTCGTCGCCGGCGGCGCCATCGGCAAGGTCGTGCAAGTTCTCGGCCTCGGGCCGCACCGCATCGGCAATCCCGCCGCCCGCCCCGCGTGGTTCTACGAGCGGGCCAAATACGGCGGCATCCTGTGCGACATCGGCAGCCATCAATTTGAGCAATTCCTCACGTTCACCGGCGCCACCGATGCCACGGTCACGCAAGCTGCCGTCGGCAATTTCAACAACCCGGACTATCCCGAACTCGAAGACTTCGGCGAGGCTTCCCTGCTGGGTAACAACGGCACGTCGAACTATATCCGGGTCGACTGGCTCAACCCCGCTGGACTCAGCACGTGGGGCGATGGGCGCATGGTCATCCTCGGCACCAAAGGTTATATCGAGCTGCGCAAATACGTCGACGTGGGCCGCGACAAAACGGGCGATCACGTTTACATCGTCGATGACAAGGGCGAGCAGCACCTCGAGGTCGCCGGCAAAGTGGGTTTCAAGTTCTTCGGTCAGCTCATCCTCGACTGCCTGAATCGCACCGAAAATGCGATGACCCAAGCCCACGCCTTCAAGTCAGCCGAACTGTGTCTGCGAGCCCAGCTGGCGGCGCGGCGCATCACGCCCTGAGCTCGTTCCATGGCCGGCTCCATCGCAACCCGCACCGGCGACGAAGGCACCACCGGCCTGCTCTACGGCCAACGCGTGCCCAAGGATCACCCTCAGATTGAGGCCGTCGGCGCGTTCGACGAACTCAACGTCGCCCTCGGCGCGACCAAGCCGTTGCTCGTCGATTCCGACCTGCGCGGATTCATCACCGGGCTGCAGCACAATCTCGTGGCGTTGATGGGAGAGCTCGCCTGCGCCGAGAGCGACCGCGCCCGCTACGCGGATTCGAAATTCTCAAAGATCACCGGTGCCGATGTGACCAAGCTTGATGAGGCGGTCGGCGTGCTGGAGGCGCGCGGCCTAAAGTTTGACGGCTGGGCCACGCCGGGTGCGACCGCCCTTGGCTCGGCCTTCGATACCGCCCGGGTCACCGCCCGACGGGCCGAACGCCGGCTCCACGCCCTTCCGGCCCACGGCCGCACCGTGCGCCCGGAATTGAGCCAGTTTACCAATCGCCTCGCCGACCTCCTCTGGCTGCTTGCCCGGCAAGCCGAGCACTAAGCGGGCGCGCGCGTCCGCGAGAAACTGCTTTTCATCGGCGCTCGCCCGGTGGAATCTGCAGGCATGCCCTTCGCCCTTGTTCTCATTGTTCTTGCCGCCGGTTGGCGCCTGATCGCGCTGCAAGAGCCGGCGCTTAGCAATTTTTCGCCGCTCATGGCGCTCGCCTTCTGCGGTGGCGTTTACTTCCGCAGCCGTTGGCAACAGCTCGCGCCCTTCGCCGCGCTTAGTCTCACCGATCTCTACATCGATCGTTTTTACGCCACGGAGTTCGGTTACGAATGGACTGCCGGCGGTGCCGTGCTCCGGCTCCTGTGTTTCGCCGCCGCCCTCGGGCTCGGCCTCTTCGTGGCGTCGCGCCGCAGCTGGTTGAATCTCTTCAACGGTGCCCTCGGCGGCGCGCTCTTTTTCTATCTAGTGACCAATACAGCCTCGTGGCTGGGCGATGTCGCCTACGCCCGAAGCGCCGCCGGTTGGTGGCAGGCGATGACGGTGGGGCTGCCCGGCTTTCCACCCACGTTCGTGTTTTTTCGCAATTCTCTCGTGAGCGATCTGCTCTTCACCGGCCTCTTCGCCGGAGCGATGGAAGCCGTCGCTCTGCGACGCGGCGAGGTCAGTCTTTTCGCTTCGCGGCAGACCAACGTCACTTGATAAACCGCCTGTCATTGCGAGAAGCGCAGCGACGAAGCAATCCATGGATTGCCACGGCGCGCTTCGCGCACCTGCTCTCGCAATGACAAACGTCTATAAATTAAGGGACGTTGGTATCAGACGGCCTGAGCCCCGGCGACTCATTCCTCGTATCCGACCAACCCGGGCCGGGCCGGAACGGGTGTTGGGAGCCGCGGCGTGCCCTGAGCAACCTTGAGACGCAGCATCGGCCGAGTGGCTTGCTCGCCTCAGAGCAGATCCGCCGCGAGCTCGGCGAGCTTGGAGCGTTCACCCTTCGTCAACTTCACGTGCGCCGCGAGGCCCTGGCCCTTCATGCGGTTGTGGCAATAAACGAGTCCGTTGCTCCGTGCGTCCACGTAAGGATTATCGATCTGGGATGGATCGCCGATGAGCACAATCTTTGAACCCTCGGAGATGCGGGTGATCACCGTCTTCACTTCGTGCGGCGTGAGCTGTTGGGCTTCGTCGAGGATGAAGAACCGGCGCGCGATCGAACGACCGCGGATGAAGGCGAGTGCCTCGATCTCGACCAGGCCGCTTTTAAGCAAACGCTCATAGGGCTTCACGACCGGGCCGTGGTGCCCGTTGCCGCCGTGGTGGCTCACGTGGCTGGGTTGCGGCGAATTCATCTGGGCGTGGAAGTGGGCTTCGTGCTTCCCGTGTTTTTTCTTGGACACTTTCTTGGTCGCGAACTGCGGCTCTTTGGGCGGCTTCGACGGCACCAGCACTTCCAAAGCATCGTGGTAGGGCTGAAGCCAAGGACGCATCTTTTCTTCCAACGTGCCCGGCAGAAATCCGATGTCTTTGCCGAGCGCGATGACCGGCCGGGAGATTGAAAGCCCGTCGTATTTCGAATGGTCGTCTTGCGTTTGATAAAGCGCACAGGCGGTCGAAAGCAGAGTTTTGCCCGTGCCGGCTTTGCCGTAGCAGGTCAAAATGTGGATGCTGTCGTCGAGCAGAGCGTCCATGAAAAATTGCTGTTCAAGGTTGCGGGCCCGGATGGGAACACCGCCCGGGGCCTTAACGAAATCGGGGATTTTCAGCCGCCGCACTTGGCCGTCGCCGTAGTAGCGCGCCGGCATCGTCTTCCCTTCTTCCGAGCGTAGCAGCACGTATTCGTTGAGGAAAAGCGGTTCGCCGCCGACGGCACCGAGGTCGAAATAGCCCTCGGAGCAGAAGCGCTGCAATTCATAGAGCGAAAGGGGAATATCGCGGTAGCTGAGCTCTTCGTCAGTCTCAGGCACTTTGTCATTCAGGTAATCCTCGGACTCCAACCCGACCGCCCGCGCCTTTAGCTGCACGTTCACATCCTTGGTCACGAGGATCGTGGGCGGCTCGTTTTGCTCCTGCACAAACAACGCCGCCGCGATGATGCGGTTATCCTTCTTGGAAAGATCGGGGAGGATTGCCCGCAGGCGATGCATCGATGCGGAGTGGCGCGAAGGATCCGAAAGATACGGATTGATGATGATGGAGAGCGTCCCGCCGTTCTCCAGTTTTACGCCTTCCAGCATCGAGCGTGAGTCGGGCAAAAGTTCCTGCAGGATGCGGTGGACCCGTCGCGCATTGCGCCCGCGCTCGGTGGACTGCTCGCCCTTGATGCCGTCGAGTTCTTCAAGCACCTCGACTGGGATCGCGAGGTTGTTGTTCTGAAACTTGAAAATCGATTCGGGGTCGTGAAGTAGAACGTTCGTGTCGAGCACGAAGGTCTTAACTTTGATCACCACCCGGTTCCTCTGACTTGAGGCTTTCGCCCCTTTAAGATTTTCCATCGGTTATGAGTAACTTGTGAATAACCCTGCAAGTCGCGCATGACTTGTCCACGCCAGACTGCATCGCGGCTGCAAATTGTAACATCATTTGCCTCCCGAGGCCGAGAAACCCACCTAAGTTTTTAATCGGTCCCCCGGCCGGGGGTTAGCCCGCGCGGAGGTTGAGTTCTTTGATGCCGGTGCACCCGGGGAGTTTTTGGATGCGGGCGACGATTTCGGCGCGGTGCATGAACAGTTCGTTGCGGACAACGGAGTGGGCGACGTGGACGACCAGGCGCTTCTCGCGCTCGATGCGGACGGCGTGGGAGTAAGAAGCATTCGCAACGCCGACCAAGGCCGGCCAGTGCGCCCGGATGGTATGCTCGGCGGAGTCACGGCCGATCTGGTGTTGGGTCAGGATCGACTCAACGAGGCCGGCCAAGGGCTGGGTCGGGCGCTTTTTGGAGCGACGGGGTTCGTCAAACGGGATGCCGCGGAAATCTCCGACGAGTTCCTCGGCCAGGCGACTGAAGGGATGGGGTTCCTCAGCCATCGGCAGGCGGGGACTGGTGCTCGGCCTCGTAGAGACGGCTGTAGCGGACGAACGCGCCGAAGGCGGTGGCCCAAGCGATGTAGAAGCCGGGGAAACCGTCGAGGAAGCCGAGCTTGAAAACGTAGGCGCGGACGAAGCGCCAGAGCGGGCGGGCGATGGCGGCGGCGACGGAGAAGCGAGTGCCGCGCGCCTGATGCTGTTGCAGAAAGAGGTCGGCGAAGGGATTTATCTTCGCGACGTGACTGGAAAGCGTGGGGAACGAGTGGTGAAGCAAATCGCCGCGCAAGGTCGCGACGGGGCCGTCGCATACCATTTTTTCGTGGACGAATTGATCGCCGCCCCAACGGGCGCGGGCGCGGTGGACGAGGCGCAAGCTGAGATCGGGATACCAATCGCCGTGGGTGATCCAGCGCCCCAGGAACCAGACCTTCCTCGGGAAACGCACGCCGGCAAACGTCGCGTGATCGGGCCGAGCGAAGAACGCGACGAGCTCGACGCGAAGGGCGGGGGAGACCTCCTCGTCGGCGTCGAGGCAGAGCGCCCAGGGCTGGGTGGCGAGAGCGAGGGCGGCATTTTTGGTGTCGCGGAAACCCTGCCAAGGAAGGTGGTGGACCTGAGCGCCGGCGGCGAGCGCGAGGGCTTCGGAGGCGTCGGTCGTGGCGTTGAGGGCGACGACGACCTCGGCGGTCCAAGCGCGGACGCTGGCGAGGCAACGCGGAAGATTGGCCGCTTCGTTTTTGGCGACGATGACGACGGAGAGAGGAAGGTCTTTAACCACGGATGGACATAGATGGACACGGATGAGGAAGGCGGGGAATCAAAATTTCCGGACGTGCGGTCGGGGGACGGGCTGGACATCGGGAAGAATCGAGGGACTGTCGCAGCGATGCCATCCACGACACCGCCGAATCTGGCCGATGCAGGGACCGAGGTCGCCACCCACTTTGTGCGCGGACGAAACGCGATGGTGGCGCGGGCGGAGTTCGGGGCGTTGTTCGTCGATTACTACCTGCACCTCGGGGCGAACGCGATGAAGCCTGCGCCGGAGCATGATGCGTTGTTCAAGCGGGCGCTGGTGGCGTTTGTCTTGCACACGTCGTCGCGGCCGAGAAACGAACTTACGGCTTGGACGATCAATTTTCAGGAGCCGCGCGTGAACCTGTTTCTTACGGGTGATAACGAGACGGGGACGGTGACGGGACGGATTTTTGACGAGAACGTAAAGGCGCTGCCGGAGAATATATTTTACTCCGACGTGGTGCGCGGGCGCGGGGAGAAGCGCCGCAGCGCGGTGACGTTCTCCGGGGCGGACCCGGTGGCGGCGGCGGAAAAATTCTACGAACAAAGCGAGCAACGGGTGGCGAGATTTTTTGAGGTGGGCGAGGAGGAGTTCGCCATGGTGACGGAGCATCCGGACTGCGATCTGGCGTGGGTGAAGGCGCTGATGGCCGAAGGTGCGAAGACCTTGGCGACGACGGAGTCGCTGGGGTTTTTGGAGAAACGGGTGTGCCGGTGGCACTGCGGCTGCAATCAGGCTAAATTGATGGAGGTGCTGGAGCCGACGATGCGAAGCGGTGCGGTGGGACTCTTTGGCGAAGATGAAACGATCGAGATCCGGTGTCCGCGGTGTGCGGCGCGGCACACGATCACGCGGGAGGCGATGGAAGCGTTTGTCGCGGGCAATAAGTAGGGCGAAAACGGGCGAAGATTTTTAACCACGGATGGACACGGATGGACACGGATGGAGACCGGAGGGGGCGGCGCAATGAGCGCGGTGGCGCACGCGATCTGGGATGGATTGGCCGGAGCCTCGCTGCTGGACCGGGCGAATCTGGCGCTGGGCATCGCGGGCGTGGTGCTGATGGTGCGGCGCTCGCTGTGGGCGTTTCCGGTCGGGCTGGTGGCGGTGACGGTGCAGGGAGTTTTGTTTTTCGGGGCGAAATTTTATGCCGATGCGGCTCTGCAGATTTTCTTTTTTGGTGCGCTGGGTTGGGGCTGGTGGAACTGGACCCGGGCGCATGACCGGGGCGATGGCGGCCGCGTGAAGGAGTTGCCGGTGACGCGGCTGGCGTGGTCGGGGCGGGTGTGGGTCGGAATTTTGGTGGTGATGGCCACGGTGATTTGGGCGTTGGCGGCGCGGCGCTGGACGGATGCGGTGATGCCTTGGCGCGATGCGTTTATCGCGATGGCGCAGGTGGCGGGACAAGTGTTGCAGGCGCGGAAGCAGATTGAGAACTGGGCGTTCTTTACGGCGGCGAACGTGGTGGCGATCCCGGCTTATTTCAGCGCCGAGCTGGCTTTCACGGCGTTGCTGTTTGGGGTTTATCTGGTGCTGGGTTTGCTCGGGTGGCGGGCGTGGTGGTTGGCGGAAAAACGGCCCGCCGACGCGCCGGCACTGGAGGAGCGGACGTGAGCGGCGGGGTGAAACGCGTGGTGGTTTTTGGACCGGAGTCCACGGGGAAGACGACCTTGGCGCGGAGTCTGGCCGGGCAGATCGGAGAGCCGTGGGCGGAGGAATTTGTGCGGGAGTTTTGGGAGGTGAAGGCCGGCAAGATCACGGCGGAGGACTTGGGGACGATCGCGCTTGGGCAGATGGCGAGTGAGGATCGCGCGGCCGAGCGGGCGCAGCAGGTGGTGATCTGCGACACCGATCTGCTCACGTGCGTGCTGTGGAACGACCTGTTGTTTCCCGGAAAATGTCCGGAGTGGGTGCGCGCTGAGGCGGAGGCGCGGGTGCGGGCGACCGATTTGTTTCTGTTCTGCGACACCGATCTGGCTTGGGCGGAGGACCCGCAGCGTTGTTTTCCGGATGAGGCCGGACGGGCGATGGTGCGGCGGGTGTGGCGGGAGGCGATGGTGGGGCGGGGTCGGCCTTGGGTAGAGGTTGCAGGAGAAGGGGTGGAACGGGAAGCTTTGGCTCGGGAAGCGTTGGCGCGGTTGCGGTAAAGCGGTTGCTTGTTGGGTGAGAAAATGGCGGATTCTGGCTTCTCAGCGGGGGGAATTCGTGCACCATGACTTGGCGTTAGGTTTCACCCGTTTGGTTTATTTTTCCCCATCCCCTATGATTACCCATCCCTTATTCCGTGCTCTGATTCTCTCGTCGCTCGTCTCGGTCTGCCCTGCGCTCTTGGCTCAGGCGCCGGCGGCAGCGCCCGCCAAGGCTGCGGCTCCGGCCTCCGATCCTGTCGCCGAGGCCGCCTTCGATGCATTCTTCAAACTCCGCGACCAGCCGGGCGCGGTGCCCTCGGCGGAGCGTTTCGACCAGTTGATCAAGAGCGGCGTGCCGCTGCTGGCGCAGTATCCGAAAAACCGGCGGGCGGGCACCGTGGTCGGTAAGCTCGGCGATGTAGCGCAGGGCATCAACGACCGGAAACTCCTCCCGTTGCGCGATGTTTGGTTTTCACAGCTGAATTTCGCGATCATCAACGCCCGGCAGTCGGCCACGGACGATGACGGCAAAGCGGCGGTGATGGCGTTGGCCGCGGCCAATGCGAACGCGCAGGCGCGGTTGATCGGCGACAAGGATTCGATCGAGGCGGCGCGGGAGAAGATCGACGCTTTGGCGGCGCAGCCGGGTGGCGACCGCTTCATTGCCGACCAAGAAATGGGATTCGTCGAGGTGATCAAAGGGCGGAGTCCGGCCATGGCCGAGAAGCTGGTAACTCAACTCAAGAACAACAAAAACAAGGCGCTGGCGTCGCGGGCGACCGACGAGTTGCGGATCATGGAAGTGCGCAAAACGCCGTTTGATTTGAAGTTTACCTCGGCGGACGGAAAGCCGTTCGATGCGGTGGCGTTACGGGGCAAGAAGGCGGTTTTCCTGCATTATTGGAGCGTCGACAACGAAGCGTCGGTGAAGGAATTCGATGCGCTCAAGGAGAAGTATTTCGAGCAACGCGAGCGGGTTGAAATCGTGAGTGTGAATCTGGATCTCGCCGAGAAACGCCAAGCGGTCGACAAGGTGATCAAAGACAAAAAAGTAAAATGGCCGCAGCTCGTCGAGGGTTTGGGCATGAAGTCCGAGGTAGCGGCGCGGATCAACGTTCGGAGTGTGCCGAGCGGTGCGATGCTGGATCGCGCCGGAATGCTCGCGGTGCCGCGTGCGCGGGCGTGGCAGCTTGACGGTGAGCTCAAGAAGATGGGGTTTAAGTTTTGAAGCTGGGGTCGAAGCTGAGCGTTGAGAGCTGAGGGCGGCCTGGGGGAACGCGCTGGCGCGCGATCACGTTGCATCGTGGGCAATGCGTTGAGATCGCCCGCAAGCGGGCTCCTACGATGCGGCGCGGGTTTCGCTCGCGCCGTGCGAACGGCGCGGGCTTCGTTGAGGCGATGAGCGACGATTACGCAGAACGATTTGGCGGCGTGGGCCGTTTGTTGGGGACGGCGGCACTGGCGCGACTGCGGGCGGCGCATGTCGCGGTGATTGGCGTGGGTGGGGTCGGCTCGTGGACGGTCGAAGGCCTCGCCCGGAGCGGGGTGGGAGCGATCACGTTAATCGATCTCGACGATGTGTGCGTGACAAATGTGAACCGGCAATTGTCGGCGCTCGACGGGCAGATCGGTCGGCCGAAGATCGCGGTGCTGGCCGAGCGGGTGCGGTTGATCAACCCGGCGTGTCGGGTGGCGGCGGTGGCGGAATTCTTTACGCCGGCTTCGGCGGAACGGTTGTTGGAGGGGAAGTTGGACGGGGTGGTGGACGCGGTGGATCTGATGTCGCACAAGGCGCTGATCATTGCCGAGGCGGTGAAGCGCGGATTGAAGTGTGTAACCGTGGGCGGGGCGGGCGGGCGGCGGGATGCGACGCAGCTGCGGGCGGGCGATCTCGGAGCCTCGGGCTGCGACGAATTGCTGCGGCAGGTGAGAAAGAAACTGCGGCGCGACCACGGATTCGCCGGCGGGAAGGGCAACACGTATGGGGTGCGTTGCGTGTGGACGGAAGAGAAGCCGGTTTTTCCGTGGGCCGACGGCACGTGTCGGGCCACGGTGGAGCCGGGCGCGAACTTGAAATTGGACTGCGCGACGGGCTTTGGAACGGCCGTGTGGGTGACGGGCGCGTTTGGGCTCGTGGCAGCCCAGGAGATGGTGCGGGAGCTCGCGGGCGAGTGAGCGAGACACGGAGGATTTAACCGCGAATGAACGCCAATGGCCGCGAATTGAGCACGTGGCCTCTGCTCCAACGCAGAATCGCACGAGGCGTTGAATGAAAAGCGATTCGTAACACTTCCCACCGAACTATTTTGGGATTTGGTCCGTTGGTTGGTTCGTTTTAGCGGGTTCCCCGCTGCATGGCTAAGGACGAAGGTTAGGGCGGGGTGATTCTGGAGCAGCGCATAGGGCGCAGGGTTTTCTTGCGCTGGATAGGTTCTTTGTCGGGTAATGAGCTTATGTCAGGCCCCGCGCTTAGTTTTGTAATACCCCTTTATTATAGTGCCGAGACGATCGGACCGCTCGTGAAGCGGATCGAATCCTTGGTGATCGAGGGCGGCCATGAGATCATTTTGGTCAACGACGGCAGCCGTGATGCGACGGCGACGGTGTGCCGTCAGCTGCTCAAAGAGGCGCAGGTGCCGATCGTCTACGTGGAGCACGCGCGAAATTTCGGTGAGCACAATGCGGTGCTGAGCGGGTGGCGGCAGGCGAAGGGAGCACACATCGTGAATCTCGATGATGACGGGCAAAATCCTCCGGACGAAGCGGTGCGGATGTGGGCGCACGCCAAAGTGCAGGAGCTCGATGTGGTGTTTGGGCATTACGCGGTGAAACAGCACTCGGTTTGGCGCAATGCGGGCAGCTGGTTCACGAACCGCATGACCGATTGGGCGCTCGATAAACCGCCGGGATTTTATCTGTCGAGCTTTCGGTGCGTGACGGCGCTGGTCGCGAAGGAAGCGGCGCAGAACAGCGGGCCGTTGCCGTATATCGACGGGTTGATTTTGCAGATCACGCAACGGATCGGGTCACTCGAAGTGCGGCACGATGAGCGGCAGGCGGGCACCAGCGGGTATACGTTGCGTCGGCTGATGCGGTTGTGGCTGAGCGCGTGGATCAATTTTTCGGTGCTGCCGCTGCGGCTGGCATCGGCGCTCGGGGCGGCGTTGGCGGCGTTGGGAATCGTTTTCCTCGCTTGGGTGGTCTTGATGTGGTGGAGCGGCAAGGGCCCGGAGGCTGGCTGGGGCTGGCTGATGGCGGGGCTGTTGATTTTTTCCGGGACCCAGCTCGTGTTGCTGGGGCTGATCGGCGAATACATCGGCCGCATGTTTCTGACGGTGAATCAACGACCGCAGTCGGTGGTGCGCGAAGTGGTGCTCGGCGGGGGCAAGGTGGGATTCTTGGACCGGTAAGGTGGCGAGGTGCGCAGGACGCGCGTTGTGATTCCAGCGGGATCGCCGCGGCGCGGTGCGCTGCGCGATGACATCGCAGGGAGTCAGAGAATTTTCTGCCAGCGGGAGAGCTCCCGACTGAGATTGCGGGCCATGCCGGTGAGGGCGCGGGGGGGAGGCGTGCGGCGGGAATGGAGCGCGTAGAAGAACGCTTGGCGGGCGACGGCTGGGTCGGGGAAATTGCGCGGGTCGCGGAAATAAGTCGCAAGGTGGTCGCGGCACCAAAGGCGGGCACCCAGATGGCAAAGGGTGTCGTGCCACCGGAGCACGAGGTGGCGGGTGTTGGCCTCGTCGCGAAGTTTGCGGCCGGGGGACGAGCTGATGTGGTGACGCACGACGGAGCGGAGGGCGACGAGATTGACGTGGCCGGCGGCGGCGGCGCGGAGGCAAAGATCGACGTCTTCGCAGCCGTTGATGAATTTTTCGTCAAAGCCGCCGAGTTTTTCCCAAAGGGCGCGGCGAACCAGGACGCAGGCGCCGGTCACCGCCACGCTGCGACGGTGAGGGCAGAACAGACGGAGCAGAGAAAGAGAAAGACCGGGTGACGGTGGGCGGGCCGCGGGCTCGGACATGGGCAAGATGCCCATGCCACTTCGGAGGTGCTCGGGCTTGCCTTGAAGGTTGATCGCGATGCCGGCGTGATCGAGGGCGCCGGTGGCGGCGTCGAGTTGGAGATTGCCGACGAGGCCGGCGCGGTTGCCGTAGGCGCGGTGGGCGGCGAGCATGGGCTCAAGCCAGTGTGGAGTGAGGACCAGGTCGTTGTTGAGCAGGGCGAGAAACTCACCGCGGGCGACGGCGGCACCGGCGTTGTTGGCGGCGGCGTAGCCGAGGTTTTCGCACTGGAGGACGACGCGGATCGCGGAATCGGTCGTGAGGGAGGCGAGCCAAGGACGGGTGCCATCGGTGCTGCCGTCGTCGATGAAAATGATCTCGTGGGCGAGGCCGGCGGGGAGCGTCGCGCGCAGCGAGACGAGCATCGCCTGCGTGAAGGCGAGGCAGTTGTAGAGCGGGATGAGAAAGGAGACCGTCACGTAGCCGAAGGCTGCGGCGCGAGGGTCGCGGCGTAAAGCCGCTCTTACCGTGTTTCGGCCGAGAGTTTCCGGAGATACGCGCCGTAATTGGATTTGCCGAGTTTCGCGATGGAGACTTCGAGGGCGGCCTTAGTGAGCCAACCTTGGCGGAAACCGATTTCTTCGAGGCAGGCGATTTTCAAGCCCTGACGGTTTTCGATGACGGAGACGAATTGGCCGGCTTCGAGGAGGGAGTCGTGGGTGCCGGTGTCGAGCCAAGCGGTGCCGCGGCCGAGGATTTCGACGTGGAGGTCACCGCGCTCGAGGTAGAGACGGTTGAGGTCGGTGATCTCCAACTCGCCGCGTTTCGAGGGYTTGAGGCTGCGGGCGAGGGTGACGACATCGGCGTCGTAGAAATAGATGCCAGGGATGGCGTAGTTGGACTTCGGCTCGGCGGGCTTTTCTTCGAGGGAAACGACGCGGCCGTCCGGGGCGAATTCGACGACGCCGTAGCTCTTGGGGTCGGCGACGTGGTAGCCGAAAATGGTCGAGCCGGAGGTGCGGGCGCTGGCGCGCTCGAGGGACTTTACGAGATCGTGGCCGTAGAAAAGGTTGTCGCCGAGGACGAGGGCGGCGGGTTCGTGCTTCAAAAAGCCGACGTCGCTGGCGATGTGGAAGGCCTGGGCGAGACCGTCGGGGCTGGGTTGTTCGGCGTAGCTGAGCGTCACGCCAAACTGCGAGCCGTCGCCGAGGAGCCGGCGGAAGAGGGGTAGGTCGGAGGGCGTCGAGATGACGAGAATCTCCCGGATGCCGGCGAGCATCAGCACGGACAGCGGGTAGTAGACCATCGGCTTGTCGTAGACGGGCATGAGCTGTTTGGAGACAGCGATGGTCAGGGGATAGAGCCGGGTGCCGGAGCCGCCGGCGAGGATGATGCCTTTACGTTTCATGGTGGATTGGGGAAGGGATTTGAACTGCGACGAAGGGAAGAACCGGAACGAGAGCTGAATTTAGATTCTTCGGTTCTTGGCAGTTTAATTTTCAGGCTTTGGTACCAAGACGTTCGCGGGCGTATTTTTTGGAGGTAATGTCGGCGGTCCAGCTGCGGTGGGTGAGATACCAGTCGACGGTTTTTTCGATGCCGGTGTCGAAGTTCTCTTTGGGCACCCAGCCGAGCTCGGCGCGGATTTTGGCGCTGTCGATGGCGTAGCGGCGGTCGTGGCCGGGGCGGTCGGCGACGTAGGTGATTTGCGAAGCGTAAGGTTTGCCGTCGGTGCGAGGAGACTTCCGGTCGAGGATCGAGCAGATGCGGTTAACGATCTCGAGGTTGGGGCGCTCGTTGAGACCGCCGACGTTGTAGGTCTCGCCGACGCGGCCCTTGGTGAGTGCGAGCCAGATGGCGCTGGCGTGGTCTTCGACGTAGAGCCAGTCGCGGATCTGTTGGCCGTCGCCGTAAACGGGGAGCGGTTTCCCTTCGAGGGCGTTGAGAATCATCAGCGGGATCAACTTCTCCGGGAAATGATAGGGGCCGTAATTGTTGGAGCAGTTAGTGGTGACGGTGGGCAGATGGTAAGTGTGCTGGAASGAGCGGACGACGTGGTCGCTGGCGGCCTTGGAGGCGGCGTAGGGGGAGTTGGGCTCGTAAGGGCATTCCTCATTCCACGGGGCGTCGGAGGCGGAAAGCGTGCCGTAAACTTCGTCGGTCGAGACGTGGAGGAAACGSAAGGCGCTCTTTTTGGGCTCGGCGAGCTTGGACCAGTGGGCCTTGACGCAGTTGAGCAGGCGAAGGGTGCCGACGACGTTGGTCTGGAAAAAGGGCTCGGGCGAATCGATGGAACGATCGACGTGGGACTCGGCGGCGAAGTTCGCGACGGCATCGATCTGATGCTCGGCGAGGAGCTTGGTCACGAGGGCGGTGTCGCCGATATCGCCGTGGACGAAAACGTAGCGCGGGTCGGACGCGAGGTCGGCGAGGTTGGCGGGATTGCCGGCGTAGGTGAGGGCGTCGAGGTTGACGAGTTTCGTGAGCGGCGAGCCCTTTTCGAGGAGACGCTGACGGATGAAGTTGGAGCCGATAAAGCCGGCGCCGCCGGTGACGAGTAAGTTCATAGTGGGAACTGCGAAGAAGCTAAGAATTTCGGAGAAGGGCCGGATGGATGAAACGGTGAAGACCGTCCTTTAGGAGCGGCACGTTGAAATTTATGAGGAGGCCGAGCGGGAGACGGGTGAGTTTGAGGTAGGTGATGATCTGGGCCTTGTGAACTGGCAGGAGAGATTCGACGGCTTTCAATTCGATGAGCAAGGCATCGTCGAGGATGAGGTCGGCACGGAAGCCCATTTCGAGGTGCAGACCGCGATAGGAAACCGGAACCGATACTTGGGTTTTTGTCGAAATGCCACGGGCAGTAAGTTCATGGAGGAGGCATTGCTCGTAGACACTCTCAAGCAAGCCCGGACCAAGTTCACGGTGGACTCCGACGGACGCATCAATGGCCCGATGAGGCTAGAGCTTCGATCTGTTGATTGATCGGGGTTTTTGGATTCTTGGATTCTTCGTAGTTCAACTTTTCGTCCAGTTGCGGAGGTCGCGCTCGAGGGCCTCGTTGACTTCGGTCATGGTGATGCCGACGGAGGCGAGTTTGGCGGAGTTCATCGTGCAGTTGGAGCGCGGGGTCTTCGCCGCGACGTGCATGAACTCGGATTCGTCTTTGAAGAAAATGTAGTCCTTTTTGAGAACGCCGCTCTTCAGGATGTGGTCGACGACTTGGCGGGTGGTGACTTGGCCGGGGTTGGTGACGTTGTAGGTGCCGAAGGGGACGCGTTTCTCCCAGCACGCAAAGGTGGCGGCGACGAATTCCTGAAGTTGCGAAATCGAGTTCGTGGCCTCGAGCAGGCGCTGGTAGCGCATGAGCTTGGTGAGGTAGTTGCGCGGGCTCTCGCGGTGATCGAACGGAATGCGGAGGCGCCAGCGGTAGACGTTGGGGGTGCCGGCGAGGACCTCTTCGCCGAGGGCCTTGGTGCCGCTGTAAAACGAGCAGTTGTTTTGGCGGAAGGTGAAGTTGGGCGCGTCGGTTTCGACGAAGCCGGCGCCATCGGGGCGGGAGCCGGTGAAGATGCAGCCGGAGGAAACGTGACCCCAAGGAACCCCGGCGGCGGAGCAGGCCTCGGCGATGCGGCCGGGAAGGACGGCATTGCCGTCGAGGCACTCGGCTTTGTGGAGTTCGCAGGCGTCGACGTTGGGTTTGCCGGTGTAGCCGGCGGCGTTGATGAGGAAAGCGGGTTGGTCGGCGCGGAGGGCGGCGGTGAGGACCGCGGGGTCGGCGTAGTTGACCTCGGAGCGCTTGAGATTACGGAAGGGAATGCCTTTTTGCGTGAGGAGGACTTGATAAGCTTGGCCGACATAGCCGGAACCGCCGAGGAGATAGATCATGGTCAAAACGTGGATTGCGGAGAGGGGAGCGCGAAGATCGGAAAGGTGAGAGTGAAAGGGGAACCGGGTCAGGCGAACAAGGGGTTTTTTCGGGCAACAAAAAGCCGCTCCGGTTAGGGAGCGGCTTGGGTGCCGAGGGCGGTCGGGGGCGACCGCGCTCCCGGGGATCAGCGCTCTGAGAGCGTGGTCGAGGTGCCGACAAGGACACCGGCCATCATCTTGAAGAAGACATCGGTGTTGTCGTAGGAACCGGTGAAGGCGACGGCGCCACGGCCGTAGGCGTAGAGGGGAATGTCCGAGGCGGTGTGAGCGGCGCTGCTGCCGGGGACTTGGCCGGCGATAAAATACCCTCCGGTGACGTCACGCTTCGTCGGGTCGGCTGGGTAGGTGTTGAGCGGGGCGGTACCGTTGAACGGTTGCTGACTGTCCCGGAGCGGTTGGGGGTTGCTGAACCAATCCTCGTAGCGGTCGCTGTTGGCCGCATAGCCGATCAGCATCTTTCTATTTGGGTTGGTGGTCGCCGGATAGCCGTCGGCAAGCATGTTGTAGACGGGGAAGCCAGCGCTCTCGTAAAGACCAACGACTTGATCGCGGAGTCCGACTACGCCGCTGGCAGGATTGTTGGCCCGGGCGGCGAGGCTGGTGTTGGTCACGGTCGAGGCACCGATGATGTTAACGCCGGCACACTCGTGGTCGGCGGTGACGATGACGAGCGTATCGGGATTTACAGCCGCGAAGGCCTTGGCGCGGGCGACGGCGCGATCGAATTCTAGGGTATCAAGGATCCAGCGCTCGGAATCCATGCCGTGAGCTTGTTTGTCGATGCTGGCGGCTTCGATCATGACCACGAAACCCTTCGGATTCTTGCTCAAAACGGTGAGAGCTGCATCGGTCATTTCGTCGAGCATGGGTTGATCCGGGAAGCCGTAATCCTTTACCACAGAACCGCTGCCACGCCGGCCATCGATTTTGTCGAGGGCAACGTTCATATTGGAGAGCGCGAAGAGACCGAGGAGCTTGGTGGCACCGGCGGCGGAGGCTTTGAGCTGGGTAGCGTTAGCCGCGTAAGTGAAGCCTTTCGATTCAAAGCCGGCGATGACATCGCGATTTGGATCGAAGGCACCCGCAGTGACGCCCCAACCGGTAGCGAGTTCGGTGGGGAGGACGTAGTCAGAGGAATTGGCACGAGCGGACCCAGCCGTCGTGGCGGGCAGGAACCATTTACGACCTCCGCCGAGGAGTACCGTGAGATTCGCGGTGGTGGTGGATTCGTCCAGATATTGATCGATAATTCCCGTGCCAGCACCGCGATTGGAAGTGTGGATGGCCCAAGCGGCAGGGGTGGCGTCGAACACGTCGGATGTAGCCACGATGCCGAGGGACTTGCCCTCAGTGCGAGCGAAGTATTCACCGATGTATTCCGTGCGAGGGTTGTCGAAGAAATCGACGGTATCATCCGGAAAGACACCTTCCGCGTTATTGTTATTTTTATTCCCAGTGGAGTAGCAGGAAGCGCCGGGAGCGGAGTCGGTCACAATAGAATTGAGGGACGAAGTCTGAACGATTCCCGTGATGGGAAAGGTATCCATCGCGAGCGGGGCGAGGGCTTTGCCTTGGGAGACGCCGTTGGCCATGATGCGAGCGGCAGTGCGGTGGGCGATGCCCATGCCGTCGCCGATCAGAAAAATGACATTTTTCACTTTAGCCCCGGACGCAGAGCCGAGAGCGACGACTTCGAAATTGCCGGTGGCGACGCTAGAGACGCCACGGTTGTCGGTGGTCGTGACCTGAAGAGTATGAATGCCGGGGGTGGCGTTGCTGTAGGCGCGTTGGGAAGCGACGACGGTGTTGGTGGGCAGACCGGCGACGTTGGCGAGCACGAGCGTGATCGGGCCGGGCACACTGACGCCATCGACGATGTAGCGGACGCCAACGATGATGGCGCCTGGATCGGGCTGGATCGTGGCTTGGAGGTCGAAGCGTTGGCCGGGAAGGAAGCGCGCGATGATCGGCGGCTTGGGGTCGCCATAGGAAAAGAGAGCGCTCGGCGGTGTAAGCCGGGAGATCGTGGGCGCAGCGAGGGCAGAGGAGACGAGCAGGCCGCAGACGGCGGCGAGCGAGAGGAGGCGTTGATTTAGTTTCATGGCTGGGAGGAAATTTGCGTGGAGATTGGAGCGGCGGAGACGACGGGGCGGGAAGCGACGTGTGGGGTGAGGTCCGGGGTGTCGAGGCGTAGCCGGATGAGGGAATTTCGACCGTCGATCTCAGACTGCTGGCCGATTTCGAGCGTTCCGGTTAGCAGGAGAGCACCTGCCGTAAGTGGAACTTGAACGCCGGCGGCTAAGGCAACAAAAGTGCGAACAACCTGAGGCGGTAGGTCATCGCAGGCGCCGTATTCTACCTCGTCGACTTGGAGGGGCTGGGGCGCAAAAAGTAAAACGCCGGGAGTCGGCAGAGCTTGCCGCACCATGAAGCCGAGCAGTCGGACCCGTTGACCGTGAAGGGCGCGGATTTTGTCCGTTAATTCAAGACCACGATCGCCCACGATTGGGATAAAAAATTCATTGAACTCGAGGTCCGTCACGCCGGCGGGCGCAGGGGGTCGCGGCGGCAGGTAAGCCCGGGGATCGTTGCGGAGTTTCTCTACGATGGCGGCGGTGCGCGACCAAGCGACCTCAGCTGGCGTCGGTGGGATGTGCCGATTGTGGGCGGAAAGTGAAGGCAACAGACCAGAGCCAAAATGAGTAAAGAAAACTAAAACAGAGAGTCGACGAATTGAACGAAGTGGGGTGCGCATCTCCACCAAACGTACCCGCGTATTGTGCGTTTTTCATGACGCTCCGGTGACAAAACGGTGCCAATCTGGGCAGGACAAAAAACGCCGCTCCGTTGAAGGAGCGGCGTGAGTGCGGGGAGTCGGGTGGCTCTGCTTAGAACGACAGCTTCGCGCCGAGCTGGATGCGCCAACGGCTTTGGCCGTTATCGATCACGAGATTCGACGGATTGCCGAGGGTAGGTCGGATACGACCATCGGCTCCGTAGGTGGCTCCTCCCAAGTTGCGGCGGCGGAAGACGTCGTTGCTCTGCAGCGTGGCCTCTTCGTAGTAGCCGAAGAAGTCGCGGCTGAGGAACGAGCCGAAGTTGATGAAATCAAAAAGATCGCAAGGAGAAGATCAAAAGGGGGCGGAGGTAGGGGCTCAGCTCCCCTTTTGCGAAACAAAATTTATGAAGTACTGACGAGCAGCGATCGGTTGTTTAGCGGAGCCGCGTCAGGATTATCAGCGGCGAGCGGCGCACGCAAATTATGAGACCGACCTCTTCGGGCAGCTCGGGCTTCGTTACTTGCCGTTTGGGGCAAAAAAAAGACGGCCGCAGGATGACCTGCGGCCGTCTTTGATGAGTGGCGTGTGGCGTCGGATCAGAACTTGATCCGCATGCCGATCTGGGCCTGCCAGCGTGACACCGGAGTCTCGTCGACCGTCACCGGCACGCCGTTGAGTGTGGTCGAATTGAAGACGTAGTTCCACTGGCCCTTGCCGTTGTTCGCGGTCGGGTTGAGGGTCGCCCCGGCGACCGCGCGGCGGTAGGAGAACGGAACCTCTTCCTGGATGCCCCAGTCGCTGTTGAAGAGATTTGCGAAATTTAGGATGTTCGCGAACACCTCGGCGCGAACCGACTTGAAGAGCGGGATCTGCTGGGTGAGCTTCAGGTCGACCGTCTGCAGCCACGGGGACGTTTCGGAGTTACGCGCGGGATTGGAGCCCATGAAGTCCTTGAGGGATGTGGTCTCGACTAAGCGGAAGAACGCATCGCGCTGAGCGGTGTCGGCCCACGCCACGCGCGCATCATTCGGCCCCGAGGGTACGTAGAGCAGGTCGTTGAAGGTGATGCCGTCGCCATTAGCGTCACCGTAGAAGACCCATGAGTAGGGGCGGCCGGTGCGGCCGATGTAGCTGAGGTTCACGGTGGTCGGGGCGTTCTTGACGAACTCGAAGCGCCGCGTGATCGACAGCACGACGGTGTCCTTGATGTTCGTGTTCGAGACGGAGTCGGTGTTCTCGTTCGGATTGAACGCGGCGCGGTTCGAATAGTTGGACATGGCGACCGACGAGGTCATTGGGCTCACCTCCGTGGCGTTACCGTTGGTCCAGGAGGCCGACCACGCCCAGTTGTTCTTCATCGGGCGGTTGAGACTAATCGTGACGCCGCTGGCCTCTCCCTTGTCGGTATTGGTGAGGTAAGCAACGTCCGCGAAGTTCGAGACGCGGCGTCGACCAGCGATGTTGCTGCTGGTCGAGCTGACGATGCTGGCGGCCGAGCCGAAGCGGAGGCGGCCGTCAGGAGCGAGCCCAGTGCCGTCGCCGTCGTTAGCTTGGCGGTAGTTGAGGAACTGGGTATTTAGGCCGGCATCGACATCGTTGTAGTAGTACTCAACTGACAGGATCGCATCCAACCACGGCAGCTGGTGGTCGATCGCGATGTTGCTCTTCCACATCGCCGGCTGGCGGAAGTTGGCATCGGTGATGTTGACGTTGGGCGGCGGGTTGGCGGAGCCGGGAACGGACTGCGTAGCGGCGTTCGGGTTAAACGTAATCAGCGGGCGCTCGGCGACCGACGCGGTGTAGTTGTAGACCGAGCCGGCGTTCGAGAACGCATTCGAAAGCCACACCGCTGGGTTCTTGCCTTGGAAGAGGCCGACGCCGCCGCGCACCTGGGTCTTGCGCTTGCTCTCAACCTCGTAAGTGAAGCCGAGGCGCGGAGCGTAGGTCGAGTTGCCATCGTTGGTGGTGTTGTTGCGGGTGATCGGGATGCCCTTGGAGTCGGCGAAGCCAGCGGTGGCGAAGCCCGGGGCGATCGGGGGAGCCTCGTCAACCACGGGCAGGTCGAAACGGATACCAGCCATGACCGTCAGTTGCGGATTCGGGCGCCACGTGTCTTGCACGAAGCCGGCCAGAGCGGTGTAGGTCCAGTTGGCGATGGCGTCATTGATCGAGAAACCAGGGTAGGGCTTCTGGAGGATGAAGTTCGTCGGGGGGGTGCCGGCGAGGAACGTCGCAGGCGAGGCGAACGTGTAGTTGCCCATTGTGTTTTGGACGAAGGCGTTCGAGTAGTCGGTGGTGATCTGCTCGCCGCCCGCCGTGAGGGTGTGGTCGCCAAAGGTGTAGTCGCCGGAGAGCTTGAACTGCTTTTCCTTACTGACGAGGCGGTTCAGCTGACGGCTGTTTTCGGTGCCGAAGATGATGGCGCCGCTGGTGATCGTGGCGCCGGTATCAAGACGACGTCCGGTCAGGCCTTCGACGCGGACCATCGGGAACGGCGTTCCGCGGTTGGCGGGTGTTCCATCATAGTCGGTCATCGATACCGTGGCTTCCGTGCGGAAGTCGGCGGTCCACTGGCTGTTGAGCTGCGCGGTGTAGCTGTCGGTATTGCGCGGCTGGTCGAACCAGTGATTGCTCAGCGACGTGGCCGTCGAGCTGCTGTAGTTGGCGAAGCTCGTGTTTTGGCCGTAGTTGCGGCGATAGGTGGCGGCTAAGCGGTGATCGCGGGAGATATTCCAGTCAATCTTGCCGATGTAGGTTACTTGCTCCTGCAGGTTGGTGCTTGGGCCGGCAAGCGTGCCCGGGTCGTAATTCTGCGACTTCGCGCGAGCGATAATCGAGTCGATCGCGGCGAGGCCAGCGGCATCGGGCACGAACGTCGCTTGCGGCGGGACGGTTTCGCGCTCTAGCATGTCGTAGCTGAACGAGAAGAAGAGTTTGTTCTTGATGATTGGGCCGCCGAGTGTCGTGCCGAAATTCTTCTCATCGAAGGCTTCCTTCACGCCGGTGAGGGGATTCTTGGCGCGGAGGCTCTCGTTGCTCATCTGGTAATAAACGCTGCCCCGGTACTTGTTGGTGCCAGAACGGGTAACGGCGTTGATGACCGCGCCGGTGAAGCCGGCGTAGCGGACGTCGTAGGGGGAGAGCTGGATGCTCAGGGTTTCCAGGGCTTCGAGCGGAACCGGGCTGGCTAGGGAGGAGAAGCCGTTGGAGTTGAGGCCAAAGGGGTCACCCGCCTGAACGCCGTCGATGAGGAACGAATTGTAGCGGAAATTCTGACCCTGGGCGCTGAGCTGGCCGCCCTGGTCAAGTGAGCCGAGGAACATGCGCGAATCGAGACGGGCTATGTCCTGCACGCTGTTGCGAACCGACGCGGTATTGGCGATCGCTTCCGAGTCAAAGCTGCTTCCAGATCCCATTTTGCCGATGCCGAAGGTCAGGTCTTTGTCAACCGACACGCTCACGGCCCCGAGGACCACAACGTCGGAGGTGACGACGAACGAGATGTCGTTGTTGGCACCGACCTCGAGAAAAATTTCACCCTTTTCCGCGGCGGAGATCCTCGAGGACGAGACGTTCACGCTGTAGGGGCCGCCGACGCGCAAGCCGGAGACCGAGTACTGACCGTTCGCGCGGGTCAGCGTCGTCGCCACTGTACCGGACGGTTGGTGGGTCACGGTTACGGAAGCCCCGGAAACAGGGTTATTGGCTTTGTCGGTGACAAAACCGCCGATGCCGGCGGTGGTGACACCTTGGGCGATCAGGCCGGGAGCAACGATGAGGGCCGCTGTGAGGGCGAGCAGGGCGAGCCAGCCGGCCTTGGCCGTGCGGAGAGTAGGTGCGGTGGCGAGCGCGATCAGGGGGGCGAACGCCTGAAAGAGCGTTTGGACCCGGGGGATGGACGTTGGACGGTTGGTTTTCATGGTTATCAAAAGGAAAGACGAGTCGGTGGGGGGGAAGCTTGTCGAGTGCCGATTTGCGAGGTTAAGTGAGGATTTCGTGACAAAAAGCTCAGGTGCGGCGGCGGTAATCGCCCCGGCTGAAGTATTTTTCCAGCCAGACATAGGCGCAGATGAAAAAATAGCGGCTGCCCATCTCCTTGATCTTCAACTTGGCGACGCCGAATTTGCGGTTGTGCCAGCTGATCGGGGTAATCGTGAAGCTGTAGCCCCGGGCGATGGCTTTGAGTGGAATCTCGACTGTTAAATTAAAGTGCGGGGCGAGGAAGGGGCGGCAGCCGTCGATCACGGTGCGGCGGTAGGCCTTGAAGGCGTTGGTGGTGTCGTTGAGGGGGATAGCGAAGCCGACGCGCACGAAAAAATTGGCGAGACGGTTAACCATGAGCTTGATGCGCGGGTAATCGTGGACCGAGCCGCCCTTGATGAAGCGACTGCCAAAGGCGCAATCGAAACCTTGGCCGAGCAGATGCCAGTAGCGAACGGCGTCGGCGGGGGCATCGGAGGCGTCGGCCATCATGATGACGACGGCGTCGCCGCGGCTGTGATCAAGGCCGCAGACGACGGCGCGGCCGAAACCGTGTTCGTCGAGGTTTTGGACGGGAGCGAGGGTGGGAATGGTCGCACGCAGTGCTTGGAGCACGGCCCAAGTGCGGTCTTTGGAGCCATCGTCGACGACGACGATTTCGTGGGGAATCTTCTCCGCCGTGAACGTCGCATAGATCGCGGCGAGGGTGGAGGGGAGGGACTCGGACTCATCGCGCGCGGGGATGACGACGCTGAAGAGCGTAAGCGGAGCGGTGGACATTTTTAGAAGCAGATTTTTAACCACGGATGGACACGGATGGACACGGATAAAGCTGAATCCACCAGAGTCTGCGGGCGGTCCTCTGATCTGTGATTATCCGTGTCCACCCGTAGTGAAAGAATCTCAAAGCGGGGCCGAGAGAGCGAGCCAGTCGGGGTGAGCTTGGGCGTGGGCGGCGATTTCGCCGAGGATCGCGGCGGCGGAGGTCTGCGGTTGCCACGACCACAGCCGGGTGGCTTTCGCGGAGTCGAGCACCACCCACGGCAGATCGAACGGGCGCGGGGTGGAATCGGAAGCGACCAGGTGCGGGCCGAAGGTGGTATCACACCACGCCGTGAGTTGGCGGAGAGACATGGCGGAGGCGGCGCCGCCGGAGACGTTGGCGAGGCGGTCGGCGGCGGGGAGTTTGGGCGCGGCGAATTGTTTTTCGAGGAGTGGGACGAGGTCGCGCGGGTGGAGGCAGTCGCGCACCTGGTAGCCGTGCCCCCCGAAGCCGATGTAGTTGAGGGGACGGCGGCGGAGGTGGGCATTGAGCCAATAGGCGAAGATGCCTTGATCGGCGCGGCCGAATTGGCCGGCACCGGCGAGCACGCCGCAGCGGTTCACGAAGACGGGGAGGCCAAACGTTTCACCGTATTCGAGCGCGAGCGCTTCGCTGGCGAGCTTGGTTGCGCCATAGAGCGAGACGGGGGCGGCGGTGGAGAACAATTCTGAGATGCCGGCCGGGCTCACGCCCGGCGGAAGCGAAGAGGCCGAGGCCGTTGAGAGAGGCCGAAAGGCGTCGGCGTGGGGCTCGACCGGAAGGGCGGCAAGAGGCGGGATGGAGTAGACGCGGCTCGTGCTGAGGAGAACGAAACCGGCGCGGTGAGTCTTGCAGTATTCGAGGAGATTGATCGTGCCGCTGAGGTTGTGTTCGACGAGTTGGCGCGAGCTGGTTTTTCCGTCGACGCCGGCGAGGACGCTGGGGTTGGCGGCGGCGTCGATGACCCAGTCCACGGCTGGCAGGGTCTCGAGATCGCTCGCGGCGCGGAGATCGGCGTGGACAATTTTGACCTCGAGTTTTTTGAGTTCGGCGCGATTGGTCTCGCTGCCGGGACGGATGAAGTTGTCGAAACCGTAAAGCTCGTGGCCGCCACCGGAGGCGACGAAAGCGCGGGCGAGCGTGCCGCCGACGAAACCGCAGATGCCGGTGATGAGAATGCGCATGGAGCGGAAGGTTTGCGGGGATTCAGGCGGGTGGGAAGGGGGATTTTTGAGCGGCTGGGGTGATGGCGAAAACTCATGGGCAAGATGCCCGTGCCGTTCTAGGCGTCGGCTCCCTTGACGTGGAGGAATGCGGGGAGTTGGCTCGACGCGCATGAGTAAATTGCGCGCGGATTACAAAGCGGTGTGGACTTCGCTCTCCACGACGAAGGAGGACGCCTACATGGTCGTATCGGGCTATACGGATGAGGAAAAATTTCATGCGGACGCCGAGGATACGTTGGATATTTTGCGGGCGACGACGGGTATCCGGCCGGACGATGTGTTTTTGGAGATCGGCTGCGGCGTGGGGCGGGTGGGGCGCGTGTTGGCGCCGTTGGTGCGGGAGTGGATCGGCTGCGATGTGTCACCGAACATGATCACGCTCGCGGGGCGCCGGTTGATCGGGCTGCCCAATGTGCGGCTGCAAGAAATCTCGGGCTACGATTTATCGCCGATCGCGGATGCTTCGGTGGATGTGGTCTACACAACGGTCGTTTTCATGCACCTCGAGGAGTGGGACCGTTACACGTATGTGCTGGAGGCGATGCGGGTGTTGAAACCGGGCGGGCGCTTTTACTGCGACAACGCGGACATCGCGTCGGATGCGGGCTGGGCGATGTTTGAAGCGAGCCGGCGCATCGCGCCGGGTGAGCGGCCGTCGCACATTTCGAAGTGCTCGTCGGTGCCGGAGATCGACGCGTTTCTGCGCCGGGCGGGATTTACGGACGTAAAGGTGGCGACGCGGCCGATGTGGGTCTACGGCTGCGGTGTGAAGCCGTAAAACGCGGGACGAGGAAACCGCGATGGATGGATCCACGTTTGTCCAAGACCTCGCGGTGATTTTGTTGGTGGCCGGGCTGGCGGTGTCAGCGGCTGGGGCTCTCGGTGGTGGTGGGATTTTTGGTGGCGGGGATGGTGGTCGGGCCGTATCGGCAGCCCTTCTCGCTGGTGGCTGACGTCGGCCGGATCGAAACGCTCGGGCAGGTGGGATTGGTTTTTCTGATGTTCGGTATCGGGCTGGGCTTGAGTCTGCGCAAGCTGCGGCGGTTGGGCTTTGAACTGCTGCTGGCGGCGGCGATCGGGGCTTTGCTGATGTTTTATCTGACGCGGTGGCTCTGTGCCGCGACGGGCTGGGGGACGACGGAAGGACTCTTTTTGGCGGGCATGTTGATGGTGTCGTCGTCAGCGATCATCAGCAAAGTTTTACAGGAGACCGGGGCGAACCACGAACGGGCGGGGTAGGCGGGTGGACACAAAAAAGCGCCCCCGGAAAGGCGCGCTTGAAATCTCGGGCAGCGGCGGGGTTTAGTTCGCGCCGTGGGTCTTGGTCGGATCTGGCTTCTTGACGTCGGCGGCGGGCTTTTCGGTCTCGGGCTCGTCTTTGGAGGCGGTCTTAAACTCCTTGATTGATTGGCCCAGGCCCTTGGCGAGAGACGGCAGCTTCGAGCCGCCGAAAAAGATCAAAACGATCACGAGAATGACGATGAGTTCAGTCGTGCCGATGCCGGCGATGGCGAGGAGGGCGTTTGGAGCTGTCATAGTGGCTGCAACGTAGGCCGACGGGTGGGCCTGTAAAGGGGGAAAGCGGGATTTGACGGCGGGGTGACTACGAGCGGTGCGGAGCGGGTCTATAACGGGAAAGGGCACGGACGCGGGCGGGAGGCCCGTGCCACTTCCGATCATGGGGCTCGGTAAACGACTTCGTCGCGGAGGTTGGGTTGGCCGTCGATTATGAATGAGCCGAGAGTGCGGTTGCTTCTGTAACCGCGGGACCGCAGTTGGGCAGTGGGGCGGAGGTCATCGGTGCGGGTCGTCAATAATGCGTCGGGCTGGAGGGCGGCCGGTGGCGCGGAGGCGGCGACCTCGATAATCGCGAAGCCGAGCGTGGCGTCGACCGCGAGCACGCGGCCGACGATTTGGTTGGTGCTGGCCGTGATGGCCCTGGTAGCGGCGGGAGATCCGACGGGGGCGACGTTCTTGCTCTGGCAGCCGTTGAGCAAAAAAAACACCGCCAACAGCGGAAGCGCGCGGGCGGTGTTTGGCATCGGAGCGGGCCGGGTTTGGCGGCAGGCAGCCCGGATGGAGGTCAGCGGGTGTCTGACTTCGGGCCGGGGATGGTCGGCGAGAAGCCGGGCATCGCGGGGCCGCCGGGCAGACCGGGAAGACGGGCGGTGGCGGCGACCTTGAGGAGGTTCTGCGCGTTGTCGATCTGCTCGGCGTCGAAGAAACCGTGGAGCTGGCGGATGCGCGTCGGGTGGCGCATTTTCCGAAGTGCTTTCGCCTCGATCTGGCGGATGCGCTCGCGGGTGACTTTGAACTGTTTACCGACTTCCTCGAGGGTGCGGCTGTAGCCATCGATGAGGCCGAAGCGGAGGGAAAGCACGCGGCGTTCGCGCTCGGTCAGAGAATCGAGGACGTCGACGATCTTTTCGCGGAGGAGCGAGTAAGCCGTCATGTCGTAAGGATTCTCGGCAGATTTGTCCTCGATGAAGTCACCGAAGGAAGTGTCGTCGCCGTCGCCGACGGGCGACTGAAGAGAGATGGGTTGTTGCGCCATCTTCATGATCTGCTGCACGCGCTCGACGGGCAGGTTCATCTCGTCGGCAACCTCTTCGGGGGTGGGCTCGTGGCCGAATTCTTGGAGCAGTTGTTTCTGCACCTGCATGACCTTGTTCAAGGTCTCGATCATGTGGACCGGGATGCGGATCGTGCGGGCCTGATCGGCGATGGAGCGGGTGATAGCCTGCCGGATCCACCACGTGGCGTAGGTGGAGAATTTATAGCCGCGGCGGTATTCGAATTTCTCGACGGCCTTCATCAGGCCCATGTTGCCCTCTTGAATGAGGTCGAGGAAGGAGAGGCCGCGGTTGGTGTATTTCTTGGCGATGGAGATGACGAGACGCAGGTTGGCCTCGACCATTTCAGTTTTCGCCTGGTGGGCTTCGGCGACGTGGATCTTGGTCTGGGCGATAACGCGCAGGAGTTCGGCGGGAGCGATGCGTTGGGCGGCCTCGACCTGTTTCAGGCGGGCGTGGATGGCCTTGGTGTCGATGGCCGCGTCTTTTTTGGATTTAGGGTGTTTGGCGCGGTCGAGTTGCTGATGGAGGGATGCAATCTCGTCGAGCGCGGGCTGGAGAGCCTCGAGGTATTCTTCGTAGACTTTGAGTTTGAAGAAATATTTCCCGAAGGTGGCGCGGAGAATGTTTTCCCGTTTCTTAAATTTCGCGTGGATGCGTTTGCGGTCCACCTCGGTGCGGGCCTTCACGTATTCCGCCCACGCCTCAGCCGTGCCAGCTTCCGACTTCTGGGTGAGCTCGACGAGTTTTTCGAGGTTCTTGAAATAGGCGTCACGAGACTCGATGCGCTTGTCGATCACGATGCGGTCGAAGCGCTCTTCCCGGGTGATGAGCTTGGCGCCGAGGCTGCCGATGTAGGAGCCGATGGCGGACGCTTCGAAGAGGGCGTTCATCGCTTTGGCCTCGGCGTTTTCGATGCGTTTGGAAATCTCGACTTCCTGCTCGCGGGTGAGCAGCGGGACCTGGCCCATCTGCTTCAGATACATGCGGACGGGATCGTCCAAAATGTCGTTTTGCGAAGTGCGGGATTCTTCCTCTTCGGCCTCTTCTTGGCGGGCCTTGAAATCCTCAACTTGATCGGGCTCGAGAATCTCGATTTCCAAATTCTGCAAAATGGAGAGGACGTTATCGATCTCCTCTTGGTTTTCGACGGACTCAGGCAGGGCCTCGTTGATGTCGTCGAACGTCAGATAACCCTGCTCTTTGGAGTGGCGAATGAGCTGGCGGATTTTTTC
>NSIG01000004.1 GCA_002737275.1 Opitutia bacterium | reverse complement strand
GCGGCCGGCAACTCGTTCAAAAAGTCCAGCCCTGTGCGTCGCTCCACCTCGTCGATCGCTACCAAATAGGAGCCGAGCGACTCGTCCTTCGCGCTCTGCGGCAGCACAAACGCCGTCGCCCGCACCCCGCCTTCTTGTTCGTCGAGGATGATCATGAAAAACGCCTCCGGCACGGCGACCCGTCGCTTCAATCGGGCCGGCACCGCGCCGAAGATCGGCCCCGCAACCACCCAAATCTCCTCAAAGCGCGCGGGGTAATTCGTGGCGATGCGTTGCTCCAAGGCTTTCCACGGGCCGGCGTTGAGCGGGTGTTTCTGCGGCGTGATGTTCGACATCAGAAACGCGTCCTCCTGCGCCTCGCGGCCGTAGCGCGTAGCGATGGCGTAGTTGGGCGCGAGGTGGCCGCGATCGTAGCCGCTCCGCGTGTAGTCGCCCGGCTCAATCCGCGCGGCCGTGCGCGGATCGACGCGGAACTGCTCGGGCCGCGCCGCCGGTTCGCGCCAGTCGAGATCGCGCAGGCGATACGCCGCCCAAAGCGGATTTCCCAAAGCATCGCTGTAGCCGACGACATAGCTGGAGTTGCTCAAGACCCGCACCGGTCCGGCCCCGCTGCCCGCACTCAATCGCGGCGCCCCGCCAAGTAGATGCGTGCGATCACCGGTCGGCGCGGCGCGAACAAATTCGTCGCTAAAGTAGAGCTGCCAAAGATCCCAGCCGACATCGAACGCCGTGACCTGCTTCCGGCCGTCCAACAAATTTCCGACAAGCCGAGAAACCTCCTGCTGCTGCGTCACCGGCTGAAACAAATACCAGCCCCCGATCACGCCCCAAAGCACGAGATTCGTAACGATAAAGGCGCGCGTCCGTCGAAACGAACGAGGCAGAGCGGTGAATTTGGGATTCCGGGCCATAGAGCGAAAAACCACGCACAGCCCAAAGACTCCGGTCGCCCTAGGTCAACCGGACACGGCACAGAGGCACCATCAGAACCGATACTCCGCGCTCACGCCGAGCTGCCGCGGATCGGCCCGAGTCTCATAGCGCGTCTCGACATAGTCCGGGTCCTCGTTGCCGAAGAAGAACACGCGTTTCTCATAACGCGTATTCGTGAGATTTTTCCCCCAAAGCGTGAACGTCCATTCGCGCCACGCATAGCCGAGGCTGGCGGTGTAGAGGCGGAACGCGCGACGCGCTTCGTTTTGGTTGTTGGAGTCGAATTGCCGGGCGCGGGCGACGAGTTCGGCCGACGCGAAAAGCCCGGTTGGGGCCGGCCGGTAACGCGTGCCCAACGTAAAGCCGGTGCGCGGCGTATTCGCGAGCGGGCGACCTCCGCCGGAATTGCCGTTGGTGAGTGAAAACGGATCGAGTTCAGACTCCATCGCCGCGAGCGTGCCGGCGACGGACCAGGCGGGAGTCAGCGCATAATTCACCGCGGCCTCGAAGCCGGTAACGCGGGCGGCGCGGGCATTGGCCGTGAAGAAGCGGTAGTTGCCGCCGAAACCCGCCGAGTCGCGCACCTGCGTGTCGGCGCGATCGAGGCTGAACGCGGTGATCTCGGCCGTGAGCGAACGCTCCAGCCACGAACCGCGCAGGCCAACCTCGGTGTTCCACAGCGCCTCGGTGCCGTAGGTCAAGGGATCGGCCGGCGGATTAATGCGCGCGTCGAGGTTGACGCCACCGGCCTTGTAACCGCGCGTGACCGAGGCAAATGCGAGCACGGCGCCGGTGAGGTCGTGCTCAAGCGTGAGTTTCCCGCCGAGGAGGGTGTCATCGAAGGCGGGCGAAAACGTGACCACCGGGTCGAACGTGTTACGCGCTTGGCGGAAACGGGTCCTCGTGCCCCGACCGGCAAGAGCAATGTGCTCCGCGCGCAGGCCGACAATGAGACGCGTACGCGGAGAAAAATCATGCGCGATTTGGCCGAAGCCTGCGAACTGGTCCGAATCGTAGCGCGTGCGCAGGCCGCGGACGTTGCCCGGATCGGTGTTCGTGTAGGCGCTGTCTTCGACGAGGTTCGCGTAGAAGCCGCCAAGCGTCCACCGGTCGATGGCCCCGAACGCTCCGCGCGTGAGCCCGGAGTCGAGTCGCAGCTCCTGATTAAAGCCGTTCCGCGAGCGCCGAAGATCACTGAAGCCTTCGTAAGACGCGGCGGTCCAATCATCGTCATAACTGTAAACCGAATTCACTCGGGTGCCGCTCGTAATGGTCGTGAGCCGCACGCCATCGAGCCCGGAATAAGTGCCGCGCAGGCTGGCGGCGGTGGAGCGCTGTTCGTCGCGCCCCGGTTGATCGCTGAACGTGCGGCGGCCGTTGTTATCAAGCGCGAACTCGTCGAAGCCGTTGTTTACCTCGGAAAAGAGCACCGCGCCTTCCCAGCGCCAAGCCGGCGAGAGATTGGCCGTCAGCCGGAGCCGGGCGTTGAATTCGTCGCGTGCGTTGGTCGCGCGGCCAAGCGTGGCGTTGCGCCGAAAGCCGCCACTCGCGTGCTGCTGCACCGCCAGCCGCACCATGAAACGATCGGGCTGTGAAGCCACCAGTGGACCACCGAGCGCAAATCCGCCCTCGCGCAACGCGTCTTCGCCGAAACGCGACTCGACGCGTCCCGTCCAAAACGGCGTCGGTGCGTTGGTCACCAAGCGCACGACGCCCCCAGCCGCGTTGGCCCCGAACGCACCAGCCTGCGGCCCGCGCAAGACCTCGATTTGGCTGACATCAAACGTGCTTCCGAGCGTACCAAGCCCCGTGAAATCAAAATCATCGACGAGAAAACGCACCGCGGAATCCGGCGTCTCGCCCTCGTATTGGGAGTTCTCGCCGATACCGCGGATCTGAAAATACCGCGGTCGCGAAGTGCCGCCGGTAAACGTGAGATTGGGAATCCGGTCGGCCAAGTCGCCAAAATGACCGACCGCCCCGAGGCGTAGGGTCACTTCGTCGAAGACCGTCACGCTCGCCGGAATTTGCGCGAGTGGTGACGCCCAGAGATCGGCCGTGACGCGCACGGGCGCCAACGTCACGGCGCCGGGCGGTTGGGCCGGCTCGGCGGCGGGCAGCGTCGCGGCTAGCGCGAGGCTGAGAAGAGAGATTCGAATCGGAGGATGCATGGTGGGTGATGCCCAACCCAAACGGACCGCCGAAAAAAGGGGCGCGAGTCGCGCCCTCAAAAAAAGGCGCAATCCGCGCCTGCTGTTTCCTTCGTCGGCATAATCCGTCCAGGTTCGAAGGGTCGAGCGGCCGAATCGCGCCGCAATCTCAGTCTTCCGCGGAAGACACCCCTACAGGCAAGGCGGAACAAAAGCGTGATTATGGGCGGCGCAAGAATTTTCTCCAAACTTCCCGAATTTAGCGCGAAGAGGCCCCCGTCGGGAAAAAATAAGCCGCCCCGTTTTAGGGGCGGCTCATATAACCGAACACCAAGCAAACCGTAATGACTTACTAACCCTGACCGTGTTACCAGCACGGCCCTGTCAACGAAGAGACAGATGCTGAATTTTCGAAAACGCTCAAAATTGCCGACGGAAACTTTGGATCCCAATCCGGGCTGCAGACCCCAAAAACTACAAGAGCCGCCTCCGATGAGGGAGGCGGCCCATGTAACCTGACACCAAGCAAACCATTGAACCTATAACTCTGACCGTCTTACCAGGACGGCCTTTTCATTACGATAGATGCGCCCGATTCAAAATTGCTCAAAAAAACCGAAAGTTTTTTGCTCGCGACGCAATCATCGCTTAAATCCCTAATCGCTAGACATTAAAAATACCGATCGATCCCTCAATCCGCGCCGGAGAACTGCTTCAGTCCACTATCATGGCTCCCGCCACAAGATCGCGCTCGCCTTCACGACCGGCCGGCAAAGGCGTGTTTGTCAGTGGATATCTGAACCGTTGGCCTTCGTAGTTGCGGAACACCACTTCGGAGTCGGTGATTTTCTCCACGTAATCGGGATTGATCGGAACTTTGCCGCCACCGCCGGGCGCATCGATCACGTATTGCGGCACCGCATAGCCGGTGGTGTGACCACGCAGAGCGCGGATAATCTCGATGCCCTTGCGCACATCGACTTTGAAATGAGCACCGCCCGTGATCAGATCCATCTGGTAAATGTAATAGGGCCGAACCCGCATCCGCAGCAGCCGGTGCATCAGGGCCTTCATCACCTCGGCATCGTCATTGATGCCCTTCAGTAACACGCTTTGATTCCCCAACGGCACGCCGGCAAACGACAACCGCTCGCACGCCGCCCGTAGCTCGGCCGTCGCCTCCTTTGGGTGGTTCGTATGGATGCTCATCCAGATCGGGCCGTGCTTTTTGAAAATTTCGCACAATTCCGGAGTGATGCGCTGCGGCAAAAACACCGGAATTCGCGAGCCGATCCGGATAAACTCCACGTGCTTGATGGCCCGCAGCCGGGACAGCAGATTATCCAACTTCTTGTCTGAGAGCAGCAGCGGATCGCCGCCGGAAAGCAGCACGTCACGGATCTCGGGATGCGTCTCAATATACTTCAACCCTTGTTCAAATTCAGGGTGAAAATTGTAGTCCTGAGCGTTCGAAACCAACCGGCTCCGCGTGCAATAACGGCAGTAGGCCGCGCACCGGTCCGTGACCAAAAACAAGACGCGATCCGGATAGCGGTGCACCAATCCGGGCACCGGCGAATGCTCATCCTCGCCGAGCGAATCGAGCATTTCTTCCTCACTCACCACCGCTTCGCCACCCCGCGGAATCAACTGCTTCCGGATCGGACAATTCGGGTCATCGCGGTCGATCAGGTTGAAGAAATACGGGGTGATCGCGAGCGCCAGCTTCTGACTGGCAAAAATGCAGCCGGCCTTCTCATCGGCCGTGAGCGTCATATGCTCTTCCAGATGAGCCACACTCGTGATTCGGTTCTTCAGTTGCCATACCCAGTCGCCCCAATCTGAGGCGGGTGTATGCTGCCATAGTCCTTGGCCTTCATACCAGGCAGTGCGGTCTTCGGTGTAGGGCATCGAATTTTTGGAAGCGGGACGATTAGGCCCCTAATCACTGCTGTCAAATGACCAACGCACTTCAATTTAATGACGGCCGATGGAGAAAATTTCGGGCAAGTTCCCGCCTCGCGCACAAAACCCTTGGCACCCATGCCGCCGCGCCTTTTCTTTCGGCTTTAATGTCCACGTTCAAACCCGGTGTCCTGGCTCTCGAAGATGGAAGTGTGTTTCGCGGTCGCGCATTTGGCGCCGCCTCCACCATCGCCGGAGAATGTGTCTTCAACACGTCGATGACCGGCTATCAGGAGATCATCACCGATCCCTCCTATTTTGGCCAGATCGTGACCATGACCGCTGTTCAAGTCGGCAACTATGGCCTCGCCCCCGCCGATGAAGAATCCTCCGGCCCGAAATGCGCCGGTTTCGTCATCCGCGAACTCTCTCCCGTCGTCTCAAACTGGCGCAGCGAAATCTCGCTCGATGCCTACCTCGCGAAACACGGCATCCCCGGTCTCGCCGAAATTGACACCCGCGCGCTCACCAAGAAACTCCGCGTCGGCGGCGCGATGAAGAGTTGCCTCAGCACCCTCCCTCTTTCCGACGAAGAGGCCGTCGCCCGGGCCCGCGCTTGGCAGGACATGGCCGGCAGCGATTACGTGAAGGACGTCACTTGCCAGGCGCCCTACCTTTGGTCCGCCACCGACGCCGGCAACTATAACGCCGCCTATCTGCCGGTCGGCACCACCTTCAACGCCCCCACCCCGCCCGCCAAGCGTTTCAAGGTCGCGGCCTTCGATTTTGGGGCCAAGCACACGATTTTCCGGAAACTTGTCCGCCACGGTTTCGATGTGCAGGTCTTCCCCGCCACCGCCACCGCCGAGCAAGTTCGCGAGCACAAGGTCGATGCCGTCTTCCTTTCCAACGGCCCCGGCGACCCCGCGGCGCTGGGCTATGTGCACCAAACGGTCTCGGCGCTGCTGCCCGAATACCCCATCTTCGGCATCTGCCTCGGCCACCAGATGCTCACCCACGCCATCGGCGGCACGACGTTCAAACTAAAATTCGGCCACCGCGGCGGCAACCAGCCCGTAAAGAATTTGGAGACCGGCAAAGTCTCCATTACCGCCCAAAATCACGGTTTCGCCACCGATCCCACGAGCCTCGAAAAACACGGCGCCAAAGTCACCGAGATCAACCTCAACGACCAGACGGTCGAGGGCCTGCGGCATACGAAGCTCCCCGTTTTCAGCGTGCAATACCACCCCGAGGCCGCCCCCGGCCCCAACGACGCCGATCCGCTCTTCACCGATTTCTACAAAATGGTTGAAGCGCGCAAAGCCGGGAAAATCTGAAGACGAAGGGCGCTCAACCGCCTCTTTCATCCTTCCGCGTCCCCGAATCCCGCGGGCGCTACCCGAGCCAACGCTCGAACTTTTCTCCGTCCTCCGGCGTGTCTACGCCGATCGTCGGGTCCTCGGTCAAATCACAGGCGATGCTGAACCCGTTCTCGAGCACACGGAGCTGCTCCAATTTCTCGATCTGCTCCAAGCGACCGGCCGGCAGTCCCGCAAATTTTTCCAATAGAGCCGCCTTATAGGCATAGAGTCCAAGGTGCCGGAAACACGGATTCGCCCGCACCCAGGCGTCATCGACCTTGCCCGCCAAATCACGCGCGTAGGGAATCGGCGAGCGGGAAAAATAGAGCGCCTTCCGCCCGCCCGGCGCGAGCACGACCTTGACCTGATTCGGATTCGCAAAATCCGCCGCCGTGGTGAACCGTGTGGCCAACGTCGCCATGTCCGCCGGACCGGAGATCAACTCCGCCAACGCGCGAATCTGCCGCGCCGAAACCAACGGCTCATCCGACTGCACGTTGATCACGTAGTCGGCACCGATGCTGCGATTGGCCTCCGCCAGACGATCCGTGCCGCTAGCGTGGTCGCTCCGCGTCATGATCGCCTTAAAACCCGCCGTCGTCACGCATTCCGCCAAAAGCTCATGATCCACTGCGAAATACACCGGCATCTCCGGAGCCTCGCGCGCGATACGTTCGGCCACCCAAAGTAGCAGGGGCTTGCCCTTGATCGGGTGCAACAACTTGCGCGGAAAGCGGGTGGACTCGAGTCGACACGGGACGATCAGCGCAATTTTCGGCATCGGCTGACACCGTAGCCTCTGGCTTTGGGGTTGCAAGCCGGGGCAACCCGCTTGATGTTCGCCGGTCTTTCCCGCCACTTAGCCATGAACAATCCCGCCGCCACACCGCCTGCCGCCCAGCCCCTCATCAAGGCGCTGATCGTGCAGAACAAGATGGGCATTCACGCCCGGCCGGCCGCGATGATCGTCCGCATCACCAACAAGTTCAAAGCCGAGGTTTTCGTCGAAAAAGACGAGGAGCAGGTCAACGGTAAGAGCATCATGGGGCTCATGATGTTGGCCGCCTGCAAGGGCTCGAAGGTCAAATTCATCGCCACCGGCGAGGACGCCCCGCAAATGCTCGCCGAACTCGAATTGCTTTTCGCAAAAAAATTCGACGAGGCGTGAGCGCCGTCGGCGTTCATTAGGCCGAAAATCAGGGCGTCCTTTGCGGGCGCCTTTTTTGTGCCGTAATCTTTCGTCCGTCGGCCGACTTAAAGCCCGAAAAACGCCCGGGCGTTTCGCGTCGAGACCGCCGCGATCTCTTCAAGCTCCACGCCAAAAATACCGGCCGCATACTCCGCCGTGTGCCTCATCAGCGCCGGTTCATTGGGTTTCCCCCGGTGCGGCATCGGGGTCAGAAACGGCGCATCGGTTTCAAGCATGAGCCGTTGCAAGCCCTGCGCCCTCGCTGCCGCCCGCACATTCTCCGCCGATTTGTAAGTGAGCACCCCGGTAAAAGACCCAAAACCGCCCCGCTTCGTCAGCTCGGCCATTTCCGCGGCGCCTTCGGTAAAGCAGTGGAAAATCACCCGCTCCCACGCCACTCCACTCCCATCGATCAACTCAACGCACTCCTGAAACGCTCCACGCGAATGCACGACCAGCGAGCACCCGAGCCGTCGGGCCAAGTCGAGCTGCACCAGAAAAGCCGCCCGCTGCCAGCCCAGAATCTCAGCCGCTTTCGCCGAATCGTCCTTCGGCAAATGAAACCGATCGAGCCCGCATTCGCCCAAAGCCACCGGCTTTAACCCGCTCCCAACCCAGAAGTCCTCGATCTGCCCTACGGCATCCGCCCAATTCGCGTCCACCGAACAGGGATGCAGCCCAACCGAATACTTGACCTGGTGACCGTGTTCTCGCGCCAGCTCCCGGTAGACGCCCCAATCGTCCGCCGCGGTGCCGATCGCGATCATCTGTTCGACGCCCGCCTCCGCCGCCCGCGCCAACACTGCGGGCAGTTCTCCCCGCGCGGCGAACCCGTCCAAATGGGTGTGCGTATCGATCAATTGCATGAACTCCACAACGTGCCGCCCGCGGAGCGCGGCGCAATCTTGCAGTCCTGACCGAGTCCTTTCCCCGGGCGCAACTCCCCTCGGTCAAATCGAAAAAAACTGATAAGAAAACCAAACTCACATGCCCACCGAAAGGGCGCACGCGCCCGCGCGGGCCACCGCCGTTCAATGTGCCCGAGAGCGACCGCTTGCCGATTCCCGCTTTGCCAAGCAGCCCGACGTTGCCGAGCTGGCCCGTTAAGGCCATCTCCAGCTCGGGCTGAACTTCAGCTTTCTTTGGCTTCGCTTTTGCCATCGGCTCCAGCAGAGCAATCGCACCCGCAGAATCTTTTTTCTCCCGCAGCGACCGCGCCGTCGCCCCATCCGCAACCTTGGCCTAGGTCACAAGAATCAAAAATCCAAACATCGGAATCAATGGGTAGGTTCCGATCCCGCCACTCTAGCCAAAACTGCCCGTCTTCCGCGTGTGCCGAAAGTCGTGGCTGCCACCAAGACCTTCCGCAACCGCACTCACACTTTCGCCGCGTTGTCGCACACGTAGTGGACCATGCTCCGGCGGTAATTGTAGGCCCGCAACGCCGCGTCTTTCGCTCCGTCGCGCGACTTGATCAGGTGCCGGGTGTTGGCCAGCGCCGCCGCATCCTCCGCCGCGACAATCGCGGCGATGCAAACCATGGCCTCGGCGCGCGCATCGAGTCGGCTCGACGGAAATAGGGTGTGCGTGGCGAGCCAGCGGACGGTGGATTGCAGCGGATTCATAACGATGGACCGGACCCTAAGACTTTTACCTCCATCCGCGCAAGCCGCTGCAAGTTTCTCCGCTCCGCCCGCACCGGCCACCAGTCGTAAAGGTAAATCTCTAACGGACGCCACATCGCCACCCAACCCACGATCGAGAGACTCTCGCGAACGATTTCCAGCGCCGTTCCAGGCGGATCCTGCGCGATTCATTGCGCGACACTCACGCACCCCGCCAGGAAGAACAAACCTACCACGAGGCTCAGCCGGCCCCGTCGCATCAGTTGCCCAAACTCCCGCTGCTTGTGCTCCGCCCGGTGACAGAAATACGCCCGCACCGCCGCCGGCACGCCCATCGTTGTCGCCGGCGTCGCCACGTGGATCACCAGCGCGAGTTCGCGGTGCTTCGGAATCTCCGCCGCCCAGCTCTCGATGAACTCCTCCGCCTTGGCATCGAGATCGCGTTCCAAAAACGGCGACGGATCCAGCGAGTTGAACAACTGCGCGATCTCCCGTAGCCGCAATTCGATCACCGCCGGATTCTCCGCGTTCATTTACCCTCCAGTCGCGCCGCCCAGACGGCTTCGTTAAAACCCACCAAACCCAGACCGTCGGCTCCGAGCAAAAAGGGGCGTTTCACCAAATTTCCATTGCCCGCAAGCAACGCCAGCGCGGCCGCCTCTGTCATCGCCGGCAACTTCTCGCCCAAGCCTTGCGCCCGGTAGTCGAGGCCCGAGGTGTTGAAAAGTTTCCGCATCTCACCGCCCTGCGCCGCGAGCATTCGCTTCAGCTCAGCCCCGCTCGGCGGCGTCTCGCGGATCGGCTTCTCGACCAAGTCCAGCCCGCGACCGCGCAGCCACGTCACGGCACGCCGGCAAGTATCGCAGCTCGAATAAGTGTAGACGGTCAGTGCGCTCATTTCACCCAACTCGGGTCTTGGACGACAAACTGCCAACGCTCCCGAAAGGTTCCGAGTTCGCCGTAAAACCGCAACGTGTCCCCGGCTTGGTGGTCCTCCCGCAGCTTGGCCAGCAGCGCGGGATCATGACTGTAAACATCATAGGTCTCCCCCATGAACTCGACACTGAGGCGCTTCGCCTTCCCCACTTTGCCCTCCACGCGGAAAAGTTTTCCTTTGAACACGTCGGATCGGATGCTCTGGTCCGCCGTAATCTGCGCCGCTTTCAGCGCGGTCTTTTCCACGTCGACTCCGGCATAATCGATCTTCACCACCGCCACCGTCGCCGGCTCTGTCGAGGCGTTCTTCAGCGGCAGATACTTGTCCGCCCGCCCGTCTGACACGGTCACGAATCGCGCGTAGATCGGAAAATGATCCGAGAACCCCGAGCCGGTCGCGCCGTCGCCTGACCAGCGCACCGGCAAGCCTTTCGCATCGGCGTTCATCCCGGGAGTTTTAGCCACCGCAAACGAGTTGTCCGCGTATTGCACCCCGCGGAAGTCATAGAGTCCGCGGCTTACGATCAGGTGCATCAAGGTGCCCCATTCCCCGCGGAACGTGTCGCTCCCGCGTTGCTCCGCCGGCAGTTCATACCAGAGATTATAGAGATCACGCGTCGTCCCGCGCACCGCGAGTTCGTTGCCTTGCGACCCAAGCACGTCGTTGATGCCGGTCTGCTTCATCGTCATCGCGTAGCGCCGGCTGTGATTGTATTGGGAATTGAGATCCCCGCCCACGATCACATCGGCATGCGGGTCTTCTTTGAGAATATCCGACAGTCGCGTGCGCAACGTGCGCGCGTTTTCGATGCGGTCTTTTTCCGTCGCCGGATCGCTCGCGCCCGACTTCCAGTGATTGTTGAAAAGATAGAGCGGCGCACCGTCCACCTCGATAAGCACCTCCTGCACCGCGCGGGCTTTGGCCGTCGCATAGGACCGCGCGTGCTTCACGGGAAACCGCGTAAACACGACGCACTTCTGCTCCAGTTTTCGCTCGGGCGCGTCCTTCGGCGCGACCACCGCCGGCACTTCGACAAAATAACCCGTCATCCCCCGGTCGGCCAATGTCTTCAACAGAAGCGCCTCCGAAGGGAGGTCGGCGATTTCAGCGTTAAACTTCGTCCCGAGCATCGCGTCGATCTTCACCCCCGCGTAGCGCGCCAAAATCTCCGCATAGTTCGGTGCCGCCTTGCCGGGCGTAAAATCCGCCTCCAATTCCTGAAACAGGATCACATCGGGTCCGCGCCCACCTTCGAATTGCGCCAAAACTTTGGCAATGTTGTTCAACTTCGTCAGCACATGGGTCTTGGAGTAACGCGCCGGCTGATAGTCCTCAAAGGTAGCCACACCGTCCGCATCATGGAGATTCTCCACGTTGTAAACCATCACCATAAATGGCCGCGCTTGCGCCGCCGCCACGGCCAACACGAGCAGGCCAAAAAACAACCCGATAACATTTCGCATCCGAACAACGTGAGCCGTCACCCCGCGCCGCGCAACTCCCGGCTCCGCCCCCGGCCATTGACGCCGTGTGCCGCGAAATTTCATGCTCCCATTCCATGTCTCTGATTCTCGACGTTTCCGGCCTCCGCGTGACGCGCGGCGACACCGTCATCCTCCACGGTCTCGACTGGCAGGTGCGACGCGGCGAACACTGGACGATCCTCGGTGCCAACGGCTGCGGCAAAACCACCCTGCTCAAGACCCTCCTCGGTTACCTCTCACCCACGGGCGGCGACATCGCCGTCCTCGGCCAACGCTACGGCGAAACCGACTGGCGCGACCTCCGCCTCAAACTCGGCATCGTCACCAGCGCGCTCCAAGCCAGCGTGCCCGCCGCCGAGCCTGCGATCGAAACCGTCGTCAGCGGCCGCTACGCCCAACTCGATCTCTGGCTGACGCCGACCCGAGCGGACCTCACCGCCGCGAAAAAAATCCTCCGCCTGCTCGGGGCCACCCGCCTCATCAATCGCGAGTGGCAGTTTCTCTCCCAAGGCGAGCGCCAGCGCATCCTCATCGCCCGCGCTCTCATGGCTCGCCCGCGTCTGCTCATTCTCGACGAGCCTTGCGCCGGCTTGGATCCCGTCGCCCGTGAAGAGTTTCTCCGCTTTCTGCAAAAACTCTCAGGCCGGAAAAACTGCCCCGCCTTCGTCTTGGTCACGCACCACGTCGAGGAAATCCTGCCCTGCTTCACCCACGCGCTCTTGCTCCGTGCCGGCCGCGTGGTCGCCGCCGGCCCCCGCGCCACCACGCTCACGACCGCCCGACTCGCCGCCACCTTTGGTGCGCCGCTCCGCCTGCGCCGCCGCCAGGGCCGCTATGCCCTCGGCTGGGTCGCCGACCGCGCGTGAATCCCCTCGCCAAATCCATCGAGACTCTCGGCCTCGCCGGCCCGGGGACTTACCTTATTCTTTTCCTCGCCGCCTCGCTCCTGATGATTTGGCCCTGCGAGGCGCTGCTCCGTCATCGGCTCGAGGGCACCACCGCCGGCACCCTCAGCATGCCCTACTCTTCGGGCCTCGGGAATCTACTCTTCGTCGCCATCGTTGCCTCCCGCGGGGAATCCCCGTCGGCCATTCTCACCAACTGTCTCGTCAACAACCTCACCAACCTCACTGTTCTCCTCGGTCTGCCCGCCGGCGGATTGGTAAACGCAGGAATCGCCCCCGCGTAGCTGATGAACTGGTAATTAAATTTTCCGTCATCCATCGACTGCGGGCGGCACGCGGGCGTTAAACCACGCGGGCGCCTCGGCCGATCTTAGGTGGACAGCCCGCCCGCGATGTAGCTCTTCAGGTGCTCGGCTTCGTCGCGGTGGGTGTCCGCCACCCAGCGCGAAATATCGCCGATCGAGATCAACCCGCGCAGCCGCCCGTCGCTGAGTACCGGCAGATGCCGGCAACGGCGCTCGGCAAACATCACCATCGTCTGCTCCACCGTCGCGTCGGGGGAAACGGTCATCACGTTGGCCGACATGACGTCGGCGACACGTTTCGTTTTCGGGTCGACGCCCTCGCCGACCACCCGGCGCAGCACGTCGCGCTCGGTGAAGATCCCGACAAGTGTTTCGCCCTCGACGACGAGGATGCAACCGATGCGGTGCCGGTTCATTTCCGCAACCGTTTCGGCGATGGTGAGAGACGACGCGACGGTGTGCAGCGCGGGACCTTTGCGCTCAAGGAGCGCGGACAGCGGAGTATTCATAGAGTAACTGAGGGGGTTACCCGCAGCCTAGGCCGAGCCGCTACTGCCACAATGCTTATCCTCCGGCACCATGCATCCGTCGCATCACTCCAAACATAGTATCTCCCCGAAAGCTCCCGACGGCCGCGGGGTTTTCAAACCATCAATTCAGCTAATTCACCCATCTTATGAAAAGTCGTTCTCTCCCTTCCAAGCTCCTCGCCGTAGTCCTCCTTGGGGTTCTCGCACCATTCGTCGTCATTGCCGCCCCGTCCACCGCCGCCAAAACCGATATCGTCGACACCGCCGTCGCCGCCGGCTCGTTTAAAACGCTCGCCGCCGCCCTCACCGCCGCCGATCTCGTCGGTGCGCTCAAAAGCGCGGGACCGTTCACCGTCTTCGCCCCCACCGACGCCGCCTTTGCCAAACTGCCCAAGGGCACGCTTGAGTCACTCCTTCAGCCCGAGAATAAAGCCCAACTCGTCGCGATCCTTAAACTTCACGTCGTCGCCACCCGCATCCCGCTTTCCACCGCCCTTGAAAAAGGCAGCGCGAAAACGCTCGCCGAAGAAACCGTCGCCATCGCCTTAAAAGACGGTTCCGTCCGCGTCAACGGCGCCAAGCTCACCACCGCCGACATCAACACGAGCAACGGCGTGATCCACGTCATCGACACCGTTCTTTTGCCGGAGAAAAAAACCGTCGCCACCGCGGTCATGGTCGGTGGATCACCCGTCCGCCTGATCGCTCTCGCCATCGAACGCGGCGTCCCGCTCTTCAACGACGGCCAACCCGCCGCTTGCGCCGCCATCTACGAAGTGACCGCCGAGTCCCTGATCGCCTTCGCCCAACTCCCGGCCGCAGCGAACCAAATCCTCCGCACCGCGCTCGCCGAGTCGGCCAAAAACCCTGACCCCGCCGAGCGCGCTTGGACTCTCCGCCGCGCCCTCGACCGCACCCTCGCCACCGTCGAACCCCTCCACACCGTGCAACGCTGATCGTCGCTGCCGCCGCTGAGTTACCGTTGGATCAATTTATCAAGGGCGCCGAAGTTTTTCAGCGGCGCGCTTTTTTTGTCCGGCGTTTTCACGGTCGCCATCGGCACGGGCGCCACCGCCAACGCGGGTTTGGTCGCAATCAAGTTTGGCGGCACTTCGGCCTTCGCTGCTTCCAGCCCCATCTTCCCCGCGCCCGCCAACCAGCGGTCTAATTTTACCGCCGACACCGGCTCCGAAGTCCCCAGTTCTTGGGCAAATACGCTCACCCGAAATTCCTCCACCAGCCAGCGAAACGCCGCGCCGTCCTCCCGCCCGCGCAATTTCCCGACCGCCGCGACATACGGCGCCAACTGCCGGGCRCGCTCCGCGTCCTTTGCCGGATTTTGCCGCCAGCGATCCGCCCGTTGCTTCATCGCTTTCAAATAGCGCGGAAACTGCGCGAGCTGCCCATTGGGCGTCACCCGCACAAAGTCCGCCGGCAATAGCCCCGCCAGCTCCGCCGCCATTCCCGCATAGGGGGTCGGGTGCATCTCAAGCGCCAGCCGCAGATTTAGGATCTCGCGCAATTGGTCCACATAACGCGGCACCAGCCCGCGCAGATCCGCCTTCGCCCGGTTCGCGGCCGCTGCAAACCCCGCCGCCGTCAGCGCGCCCACGCGCTTCGCATCGCAAATCCACGCCCGAATCGAGCCCAACGCGTGCACCTGCAAATCCGCCAGCGGCACCAGCGTCGCGAGCAGCGCCCCCAGATCGCGCAGCGCCTTCAAATCCCGCTCCAGCCAGCCCAGCTCGTAGCGCACCTGCGATTCCAACAACGCCGCCAGCCCTCGCGCCGTCGCCGCCTGCGCTTCCTCCGGAGTGCGTGCCAGCCGCAATGCCACGCCCCCCGCCTCGGCTGCCAGCGCCGGCCACGCCTCCACCGGCACGCCCGCCTGCTCGCTCACTTTGACCCGCGGCGGCAAATCCCCAAAGGTCCACGCCGTCTGCGGCGGCTTCTCCCACTGCGCCCGGGCGCGCCGCCATACCTCGGGTTCCGCCTTCGCCACAGCCACCGTCGCCTCGCGACCGCGTTGCTTCAGCGCCGCCTGAATCTCGCCCAGCTCCCGGCTCGCGCACAGCTCGACGCCGACGTCGTTCAACACCCGCACGCGCACGCGAAAATGATCCGGCGGCGCTTTGTCTTCCCAAATCTTCGCCTGCACCCCGAGGCCAAACCGCTCGCGCAACTCCGCCGCCAACGCCTCGGTCAACGTCTCGCGCCGGTCCGTCAAACGGTCCCGCGCCACTACCCAGCCGGCGAACTTTTTCGCGTTTTCACTCAGCGGCACAAATGCCCGGCGCAATTCCTTGGGCAGCGCCCGCAGGTAATGCTCCACCTTCGCTTCGAGGTGCCCGGGCACCGCCCAATCGAGCGCCGCCGGCGTGAGCGACGCCGCGTCCCGCACATTCACCTCGAGCGTCACGCCGTCGTCGACCTGCCCCGGCTTGTAAGTATAGGCCAACGGCAATGCCGAATTCGCCAGCGCCACCGCCTCGGGAAACGCCACTGCATCGTGTACCAAGGTTTCCGGATCACGCAGGTCCTCCGGCTCAAGCATCAGGAATTTCGGTTCCGCACTTCTACGTTCGCGCACCAGATCGACCAGCTCGGCCACCGTGCTGATCCCCGTAGGAGCGTCGCTCGCCGACGCCCTTTCTTCAACCAACCGCGCCGCGTAGAACCGGTAGATCGCCTCGTCCAGATTCAGATATCCCGTGTCGCGCGTGCGCGTGAGCGCGTTCTCGATTTTCGCCCGCACCGCCCGATTGTGAATCAGACAATCCAGCGGAAACACCACCGTGTCGTTCACCAGCGCCTCGCGGATAAAAATCTCCGTCGCGTGCGCCGGATTGATTTTGCCGTAGCCCACCGCGCGGCTCTCCAGTTCCAGCCCGTAAAGCCGCGTGCGTTGTTTCACCATCACGCGCCCCGCTTCTTCGTTCCAAAACGGTTCGCTGTGCGCCACCCGCACCACGTGAGACCCCAGCTCCAGCGCCCACATGGGATCAAGCCGCGCGCAGGTTCGCGCAAAAATCCGCGTCGTCTCCATCATCTCCGCCGCCATGATCCAACGCGGCGTCTTCGGCCCTTTCTTCGGCGCGGCGTCGGGATCCGGTTTTCCGCGCYTTGGCTCCTCGCGTCGAAACAGCACCGATCCCGGAAAAAGCGCCACGCGCCGGTCGTTGGTCGCCTTGTAGCCGCCGTTGTCCTCATCCAGCTGCGCGATGTTTCCGAGCAAACCCGCGAGCACGCTGCGGTGAATCGCCCGGTAGCCCGGCGTCCCAAAGGCCAGAGGTTGCTCCGGGTTTCGTTCCGCGTGCTCCCGCGTGCCGTCGTAGATCGACGTCATCCGAAACGCGTCGCGCTCCCGCAAGGTGTCGAGCAATTGCGCGTGCACGTCGCGCCACTCCCGGAGGCGCGTGTAGCTCAGGAAATGATCGCGGCAGAACCGCCGCAACTTCGCCTGGGTGAGTCGCTCGAACTCGTCGTGAAACGTCTCCCAGATGTTGAGCAACGTGAGAAAATCCGAATCCGGATGCGCGAACCGCCGGTGCGCCGCGTCGGCCTGCTGCTGCTTGTCCATCGGCCGGTCGCGCGGATCCTGGATACTGAGCCCCGCCGCGATCACCAGCACTTCGCGCAACGCCCGCTCAGTGCGCCCCTGGAGAATCATGCGCCCCACCGTGGGGTCCACCGGCAGCCGCGCCAGCTCACGCCCGATCTCCGTGAGCGGTCGCGCCAGCTCACCCGCCGCCTCCACCTCGAGCGCCCCGATCTCCTCCAGCAACAGATACCCCGAGCGAATCGCCTTCGGTGCCGGCGGATTGATAAACGGAAACCGCTCGATGTCACCGAGGCCAAACGCCTTTAGCCGCAAAATCACGTCCGCCAAATTCGCCCGCCGGATCTCCGGCTCCGTAAACCGCGGTCGCTCCAAAAAGTCCTTCTCCGAAAACAGGCGGATGCACACGCCCTCCGCCACGCGCCCGCTACGGCCTTTGCGCTGGTCGGCGCTCGATTGAGAAACCGGCTCGATCGGCAGGCGCCGCGTGCGCGACGCCGCCGTGTAGCGGCTCACCCGCGCGAGACCGGTATCGACGACAAACTTGATCCCCGGGATCGTCAGCGACGTTTCCGCGATGTTTGTCGCGAGCACGATTTTCCGCCGTTGGGACGAGGAGAACACCCGCTGTTGCTCCGCGTTGGAAAGTCGGCCGAAGAGCGGCACGATTTCGCAGTTTCTCAGTCTGCGGCCTTCGAGCAGGTCCCCGGCTTCGCGGATGTCCCGCTCGCTCGGCAGAAACACCAACACGTCGCCCGCATCGCTCTCGTGCGTGATGCGCTCGACAGCTTCGACCGCCCCGTCGATGTAGTGCAACGCCTCCGCCTTGGCTGAAGCCACCGCCGCCGCATCGCTCCGGTCTTCGTTCTCGTCGTTTTCGTCGTAGTCCGAACCCAGCCCGTCGAGCGGCGCGTAGATGACCTCGACCGGATACACCCGGCCTTCGACCTTGATGATCGGCGCGCCGTCAAAAGCCTCGCTGAACGCCTCCGTGTCGATCGTCGCGGAGGTGATGATGATCTTCAGCTCGGGGCGCTTGAACCGCAGCGTGCGCAGGTGCCCGAGCAGGAAGTCGATGTTGAGCGAGCGTTCGTGCGCCTCGTCGATGATCACCGTGTCGTAATCGCGCAGCAGCGGATCGCCCTGCAACTCGGCGAGCAACATGCCGTCGGTCAGAAACTTGATCACCGTCTTCCCCGTCGTGCGGTCGTCGAAGCGGATCTTGCAACCGACTTCGCGGCCCCATTCCACGTTCAGCTCGTCCGCCACCCGCCGTGAAATCGACAAAGCCGCCACCCGCCGCGGCTGCGTGCACGCGATCCGCCCGCGCTGCCCCCGCCCGGCCGCCAGACACATTTTGGGGATCTGCGTCGTCTTGCCCGATCCCGTTTCGCCCGCGAGAATCACGACCTGGTGCTCCGCGATCGCCGCCGTGATTTCATCCGCGCGCGCGCTGATCGGAAGCTCCGGCGGGAATTCGATGCGGAAGGGAAACGAAGGTTGCGGGTCGGATGCGGCCACAGAAAGAGACTTGAGATTCGGGGCCGGCGCGGGAATGACAACCCTTCCATGCGCGCGCCGCCCTTGCTTCCCCAAGAAACCTTGTTCCGCGTGCTGCGCCTTGCCCGCTTCAACGGCCTCAGCGTCCTCGGCATCGCGGGCTTCTTCGCCGTGATCTCCGCCGCCGCGCAGGATGTGCCCGGCGCCCTCGTCGGTGTCCTCGTCGCCGGCGCCGGCGCTCTCGAACTGCATGGCGTAAGCCTGCTCCGCCGCAGCGACGACCGCGGCACGCACTGGCTGGTGGGCAGCCAACTCTATCTGCTGGTCGTCGTCCTCGCCTACGTTGCCTTCCGGCTGAACCACATCGACGTCGAGCCCATGCGCCAGATTCTGACCGAGCAGCAACGCGAGACCATCGCCGCGGCCGGCTTCACCGACGATCAGTTTTTGCGCACCGTTTATACCCTGAGTTCCTCGGTCTTTGGCTTGGTGGCGTTTCTCTACCAAGGCGGCATGGCCCTTTACTATCATCGTCGCCGCGCCGCGATCACTGCCGCGCTGAACGAAGAGTCCGAAATGTAAGGCGCGGCCTCCGACCCGACCCACCGCCTCCCTCCCGGGCCGAGCCCCCTCCCCACCCCGGCCACCCCCGCGCCGAGCCGTCCCGTTTGTCATCTATTAGATGACAAACTTTTTGGTCTCGGCGATCGCCGGATGATAGTCGAACCCGTCGCGCATGCCTTGGCGCATCGTCGATTCATTCGGTGCGCCGTTCGCGCCGCGCTCTTGCGCTGATCGCGCGCCGCGCCACRGTTTCCACCATGTCCAAAGCACGCTACATCGGAGCAAAACAGAGATGGGCCGAGAAACAAAAAGCCCGCGGCGTCACCGCCCGCGCCGTGCCCGCGCAAGATCGTCTTCCGCCCGGCCAAAAACTCACCGATGGGTTTCCCGTGCTCGACCTCGGCGTGCAACCCGCCATCGAGCCCGCCGACTGGACCCTCACGCTCGACGGCCTCGTCGAAAAGCCGGCTAAGCTCGATTGGGCCGCCTTCCACGCTCTGCCGCAGGTCGAGGACGTAAGCGACTTCCACTGCGTGACCACGTGGAGCAAATACGACTGCCGTTGGGGCGGCGTGGCCTTCACTACGCTCTACGAACTCGCCCAGCCCAAGCCCGAGGCGCAGTTCGTCTACTTCACGAGCTACGACGGCTATTCGACAAATTTACCCCTCGCCGCATGCCTCGACGACGACGTGCTCGTCGCCACGCAGTTCGACGGGGCGCCGCTGGAGCGCGAGCACGGCGGCTTGGCCCGCGTGATCGTCCCGAAGCTTTACGCGTGGAAAGGCGCGAAATTCGTGCAGGCGATCAGCTTTCTCGCCGAGGACAAACTCGGCTTCTGGGAAGTCCGCGGTTACTCCAACGGCGCCGACCCGTGGACCGAGGACCGCTACGCCTGATTCCGGTTCTCATCCCACGCGGCCCCGCGCGCGCCGATCACGTGCACCGCGCCGCGACCGGCCAGATCCCTTATCCTACCTTGGACTTTGGCCGAGGTACGAGACGCACGGCCGCCGGGCGCTTGGGAGCCGGCGGCCCGTGGGGCACCGGTTTGGCCCGCCAAAAAAGCAACGTCAGAAAATAACCCATCACTCCAAGAATCGGCCCAAGCACCACGGCCCCGAGATAGAGCGCGCCCAGATTGCCCTGCCACCCGGTCACGATCGCCATCGGGTCACCCCACACCCGGTGCCATTCGGCCTGAAGGTCCGTGCCCAATACAATTTTACCCACGAGGTAACACGCCGGCAGGTGAACGATCGCGGTCGCCGGCGTGGAGAGGAACTGGAGCAAAAAACTCACCGGCAGATTGGCCCGCGCCCAAAATGCAAAGGTGCAGGCGAACAGCGATTGCGCCGGCAAGAAGGGGATGATGGTCACCGGCATGCCCACCAAAAACGCCCGGGCGAGGCTCTCGCGGCTCGGCACCCACAATTCCCGTTCCAACAACCGGTCGCCCAACCGCGTGTGCAGAATTCCCCCGCGCAGTTTGTAGCGCGAAAGACCCCACTGGTTTAGTCGGCGCAGTGTCCAACGGAAGTTCATACTCCCCGCCATTCACGCGGCCCGCCGGCCTTACGCCAGCGAAATCATCCGGTATTCCACTTCCCGTTGGACAACTCCCGCCCATCCCGCTCATCACCCTTCCATGTCCGAATCCAACCGCCCCCTTGCGAATCGAATCCTGATCGGTCTCGGCATCGGCGTCGTCGCCGGCGCGGCCACGCTCATCGTCGGCCGTTTCTCACCGGAATTTCTGGCGTTCATGCGCAACGTCTCGACCACCTACCTCGATCCCCTCGGCCAAATTTTTCTCCGGCTGCTTTTCTTCGTCGTCATTCCCCTAGTCTTCGCCTCCCTCGCCGCCGGCGTCGTGCAACTCGGCCGTCTCGACAAACTCGGGCCCCTCGCCACCCGCACATTCGCTTTCTTTTTTCTCAACATGGCCATCGGCGTTGCCCTCGGCCTCCTGATGATGAACCTGCTCCAACCGGGCAACCATCTCTCCCCCGAGGCCAAGACGAGCCTCATGACTGAGTTCGGCGGCGCCGCCCAACGCACGATCGCAACCCATCAGGGCCAGCAGGGTTTCAGCCTCACGTCGCTTGTGGAAATGTTTCTCCCAAAAAATCTATTTGGCGCCTTCGTCGGCAACAACCGCACCACCCTTGGCGATGTCCTTCCGCTCATCGTCTTTGCTATTTTGGTCGGCGCCGTCGGCACCCAACTCGCGGCCGTCAAACGCCAGAAACTGCAGGACTCACTCGACCTCGTCTGCGAGCTCATGACGGGCATCGTCAACTTCGCCCTGCGGCTCGCGCCCTACGCCGTGCCGCTCATGATTTACAGCGTCACGGTCAAGGTCGGCGTCGATATTCTGATCGCTCTCGGCACCTTTGTTCTCGGTGTGCTCGGCGTGCTCGCACTTCATCTCTTCGGCTCCATGAGCGTATTTCTCAAGATCTGGACCAACCGCTCGCCGCTCCAGTTCTTTAAAGACATTCGCCCCGTCCTCGTCACAGCGTTCTCCACTAGCTCCAGCAATGCTACACTTCCGGCTGCCCTCACGTGCGTCCGCGACACACTCAAGGTCAGTCATTCCACCTCCGGCTTCGTGATTCCCCTAGGGACCACCATGAACATGAGTGGCACCGCACTTTACGAGGGTTGCGTCGTGCTCTTCGTCGCGCAGGTCTTCGGCGTCGATCTCACGCTCGCGCAACAAGGCACCTTGCTCCTGCTCTCCGTCATCAGCGCCGTCGCCGTCGCCGGCATTCCCGGCGGCTCGCTGCCGTTGATTGCCGGCCTGCTCATCACTTTCGGTATCCCGCCCGAGGGCATCGGCATCATCCTCGGCGCCGACCGGATTCTCGACATGGCCCGCACCACCTGCAACGTCGGCTGCGACGTTGTAACCGCCGTCATCGTCGACGAACAGATCGACCGAGCCGAAGCGGCTAAGTCCGCCTGATCCTGCCGGCAACGCCCGGCGATTTCCGATCGACCTCACGATCGGGCTCGGGCGACCGCGCCGTCTCGCAACGCGGCCGCGCGCCGGCGTTCGGGTTGAAATTTCCTGCACCGCGCGCTTGCGCCCCGGAGGTCGATCCGCGTCAACTTCGTCCGTGCCCGCGTTCTGCGGGTGCTTTGTCGCCTACCCCACGCTATGCTTTTCCCGACTCTGCACCTCGCCGCCATCACGCCGCGCACGCTCTCGTGGCCCGACTACCTCGCGCTCACGCTCTACTTCGCGCTCAACCTCGGGATCGGCTGGTGGTGCACCCGCCGCAAACGCGCCTCCAGCGGCGACTTCTTTCTCGGGGGCGGCCGGATCGCTTGGTGGGCCGCGGCGATCAGCTTTTTCGCCACCGCCACCAGCAGCATCAGCTTCATGGCGCTCCCGGCCAAAACCTATGCCACCGACTGGGGCGTCTTTCTCTCCGCTCCCGCTCAAGCCCTCGCCGGCTGCGTCGTCGGGCTCGTCTTCGTCAACCTGCTACGCCGCCTCGGCGTCGTCTCCATCTTCGCCTACCTCGAACGCCGCTTCGACAAACGCGTCCAACTCGTCGGCGCCGGCCTCGGCATGATGCTCAAGATTTTTGGCCGCATGAGCGTCGTCATGCTGCTGCCGTCACTCGCGCTCAGCACCGTCACCGGGCTCAACGTTTACGTGAGCATCGCTCTCATTGGCGTTGTCACGACGCTTTACTCCCTCGAAGGCGGCTTCGAGGCGGTCATCTGGACCGATGTGCTCCAAGCCTTTGTCATGCTCGGCGGCGTCGTAGTCGCGCTCTCCTTCCTCGGCGCCGGACTCCCCGGCGGACTGGGCGGTCTGATTCCCGCGGCCACCGAGGCAGGCAAATTCAACCTGATCAATTGGGCGCCCAACTTCTCCCAGCCCACCGTCATCGTCTTCGTCGCGCAGTTTCTCGCCACCGTGTTTATCCAGATCGGCGACCAGCCGCTCATGCAACGCATGTTGTCCGCCTCCAACGAAGCCGAAGCCCGCCGTACCGTCATCCTCGGCAACCTCATCGGCGTCGGCAGCTCCATTCTCTTTTTCTTTGTCGGCACCGCCCTCTGGGCTTTCTACCGCGCGCACCCCGACCGCCTCGCCGCCGGCCTGCCCAACGATTCCATCTTCCCGTTCTTTATCGCCAACGAGCTCCCGCCCGGCGTCGTCGGCGTGATCATCGCCGGTCTCTTTGCCGCGGCGATGGGCGCGCTCTCCAGTATCCTCAACAGCACCGCCGCCGTCGTCGTCTCCGATTTTCAAGGCACCTTCCAACCGCACGCCACCGAGGCCCAACGTCTCCGCGTCGCGAAACTATCCACTTTAATCTGCGGGGCCCTCGGCATCGGCATGGCGAGCTGGCTCGCTGCGCAGAACGCGGCCTCGCTCTGGGACGAATTCATGAAGCTCATCGCCCTGCTCGGCGGCGGGTTTGCCGGCGTGTTCGCCCTCGGCCTGCTCACCCGCCGCGCGCACTCTGTCGGCGTCATGATCGGTGCGCTCGCCAGCATCGCCGCGACGTGGTCCGTCCAAAAATTCACGACCATCTCCCCCTTTGCGCACGGTTTCGTCGCCGTCGCCTCGTGCATGGTGATCGGCTACCTCGCGAGCCTCTTGCTCCCCGCGCCGGCCAAAAAGTCCCTTCACGGCCTCACGCTCTGGGACCCCGCCCCCCGCCCCTGATCCGGTCGGCGGTAGGGCGGGGGCGCCGAACCCCGCCACCGGATCGCCGCGTCACTCGTTGCGCACCGACTCCCCGTCGCTCAGCCAAGTCTCAACCTTGAAATAATTGTTGCGCAGGTCTCCGACGGTGGCGGTTCCCGTGTGGAAAAATTTGTTCAACTCGGCCGTTGGTCAATTTTGCCGCACCGGCCTTTCGGCTGCTCCGAAAACGACCCTTTGTTTTAGACCGCGATCTTTTTGACTCCCTTCCATGCAACTTCCGCCGCGCCGGACCATCGAAATCGGCCTTGATAGTTTTGCCACCGCGTTCCGCAAGGAATCCACCGACTTCGCCGTCGACGCTTCGGCCTCCCTTCGCGATCTCGTCACGCGCATCGCCCACGCCGAGGCCGTCGGGCTCGACCACTTTGGCGTCGGCGAGCATCACCGCCGCGACTTCCTCGACTCCGCCCCGCCCATCATTCTCGCCGCCGCCGCCGCAAAAACTTCCCGCATCCGCCTCACCAGCGCCGTCACCGTGCTCAGCGCCGCCGATCCCGTGCGCGTGTTTCAACAATTCGCCACCCTCGATCTGCTCTCGCAGGGCCGCGCCGAGATGGTCGTCGGCCGCGGCTCCTTCATCGAGTCGTTCCCACTCTTCGGCCTGCAGTTAAAAGACTACGACTCTCTCTTCACCGAGAAGCTCGATCTCCTCCTGCAGATCCGCGCCCGCGAACACGTCACGTGGTCTGGCCGCCATCGTCCCGCGCTCACCGGCCAAGGCGTCTATCCGCGCCCGCTGCAAAACCCGTTGCCCGTCTGGATCGGCGTCGGCGGCACGCCCGAGTCGTTCGTCCGCGCTGGCACACTCGGCCTGCCCCTGATGGTCGCCGTCATCGGCGGTGAGACCCGCCGCTTCCGCCCGCTCGTCGATCTCTATCGGGAAGCCGGAGCCGCCTCCGGGCATGCTCCGGCGCAACTCAAAGTGGGCGTGCATGCTCTCGGCTACGTCGCCGCCACCGCCGAGCAAGCCGCCGAAGAGTTTTTTCCCGGTTACGCCCACGCTTTCACCGAGGTCGGCAAAGAGCGCGGCTGGCCGCCCGTCACGCGCGCTCATTTCAACTCGCTCATCGGCCGCCATGGCGCGCTCCTCGTGGGCGGCCCCGATGAAATCGCGCAAAAAATCCTCGAGCACAGTGCCGCTCTCGGCGGCATCTCGCGGCTCAGTTTCCAGATGGACGTCGCCGCGCTCCCGCACGCAAAACTCATGCAGGCCATCACCCTGCTTGGCGAACACGTCGCCCCGCTCGTGCGTGCGGCCGCTTGACGCGCCGCGCAGTTGACCCACCGTCACCCATGCGCCCCTTCCGTTTCATCGTCCCGCTCGTGGTTCTAACCGCCTCGCTGCCTGTTCTCGCCGCCGCCGAAACAACCAAAGGTCCGCCGAGCTCACCGCCGACACCCGCAACGTTTGTGACTCTCTTCGATTTCTCCGGCTCCGCCGCAGAGCCCGGCTGGACTGCCGTGAACGACGGCGTCATGGGCGGCGTCTCTCGCGGAGGCTCGAAACTCGTCGATGGCTCACTCCACTTTCGCGGTATTCTCTCCCTCGACAACAACGGCGGCTTTTCCTCGATCCGCTCGGGCGGCCCCATCCGCGACTTAAGCGCGGCGCAGGTGATCGTGCTCCGCGTCAAGGGCGACGGTCGCCGCTATCGCCTCCAACTCGCGACCAACGCCCAATACCGCCGCTCCCGCATTTCTTACCAGGCCGAGTTCCCCACCCAAGTCGGAACATGGCTCGAAGTCCGCGTGCCGCTCGCCACGCTCGTTCCGATGTTTCGCGGGCAAACCCTTTCCGGCCCGAAGCTGGACCGCTCTCGGATCGAAGAGGTCGGCGTGTCGCTCGCCGACGGCAATCCCGGCGCCTTCGCGCTCGAGATCGACTGGATCAAGGCGGAGTAGCCCGCCCAAACGGTTTCACCCGTTCCGACCCTGGAGATCGGGCTCCACCCAACGCCCGTTCGCGGGCTGAAAATTCAGCTCGGAATCTGACCGACCCAATTCCCTGCCTCGGCGCTTGCAGTCGTTGTCCCGCAGCCTTGATTCTCGCTCTTCCCCACTCCCAAAAAATGCTATTTCCTCGTCACCGATTCCGGTCTGTCTGCGGACTGTTTGCTGTCAGCGCGACCTTGTTGATCTTTCAGGCCAGCTGCCGCTCCGGCACCGCTCCGAACCAACCCGCCGCCAAAGCGGAAGCCAGCGCCCAGTTTCAAACCGTCGCCACCACCACCCCCGCGGCGAAACTCTCTTTCGGCACCCACATCCAACCGATCATCTCCGAGCACTGTTACCAGTGCCACGGTCCTGATGCCGGCACCCGCAAAGCCGATCTGCGCCTCGACCAATCTGCCAGTGCTACGCTCGACCGCGGCGGCTACTCCGCCATCAAACCCTTCAAGCCAGAGGAGAGCGAAATCATCGCCCGGATCGTCTCCACCGACGCGGAAGAAATGATGCCGCCGCCCGAGGCCCACAAACGCCTCTCGCCCGACGAGATCGCGAAACTCCGCCAATGGATCAGTGAGGGCGCCGTTTACGAAAGCCACTGGGCCTTCGCTGTCCCCACCCGCCCCGCTCTCCCAAAAATCGAGAATCCGAAATCGAAAATCGAAAATCCAATCGACGCCTTCATCGCCGCAAAACTCGCCGGCACCGGCCTAACCCCCTCGCCCGAAGCGGACCGCACCACGCTCATCCGCCGCGTCACCTACGATCTCACCGGTCTCCCGCCTGCACCCGCCGAGGTCGCAGCGTTTATCGCCGATCTGAAACCCGGCGCTTACGAGCGCGCGGTCGACCGCCTCCTCACCAGCCCACGCTACGGCGAGCACCGCGCCCGCTACTGGCTCGACTACATGCGCTACGCCGACACCCACGGCATCCACTTCGACAATTTCCGCTCGATCTGGCCCTACCGCGACTACGTCATCCGCGCCTTCAACGCCAATAAGCCCTTCGGCCGTTTCGTGCGCGAGCAGCTCGCCGGTGACCTGCTCCCCGACCGCACGTTCGACTCGCTCACCGCCACCGGCTTCGTTCGCTCCAACCCCACCACCAACGAGGGCGGCACCGTGACCGAAGAGGTGTTCGTCAACCAGACCCGTGATCGCGTCGAGTCCTTCGGCGCGACTTTCCTCGGTCTCACCACCGGTTGCGCCGCCTGCCACGACCACAAATTCGATCCCACCTCCCAACACGACTTCTACGCCCTTGCTGCCTACTTGGGGAACACCTCTGAAAAATCCTGGGACTTCAACATCGCCGACCCCGCGCCGGTCTTGCGCCTGCCAAAACCCGAAAACGCCGCCACCGCCGAACTGCTCTTCACGCAACGCTCCGCGCTCATCGCCCAGCTCGACGCCCGCCGCACCCGCGCCGTTGATCTCACCGCCTCATGGCTCGCCGCGGGCAACGCGCCAAAATCCGTCCCCACCGACGGCTTGGAGATCCGCCTGAAATTCGACGAGGGCAAAGGCGACGTGGTCAAAAACTCCGCCCCGCTCGCAAAGGTCGAGCACTTCAAGGCCGACACCAATCCCCTGCTGTGGACCGAGACCAACTGGCTCTGGCCGGCGATGCGCATGGACATCAACACCCGCATTTCCCTCGGCGATCAGGGCGACGTCAGCGCCGATCAGGCGTTTTCCGCCGGCAGTTGGATCATGCTCCGGGATAAACCCGGCGGCAACGCGATCAGCCGGGGTGGCACGGGCAACGGCACCCTCATCGCCCGCATGGGCGATTCGAAACGCCGCGGCGGCGCCGGCTGGGACATTGCCCAAGACGGTCGGCGGATCGTCGTCAGCCTCATGCCGGCACTGACCGAGGCCGAGCTCGCCGCCGCTGCGCCGAAACCCGCCACCCCGCCCGCAGCACCCGCCACCGCCGTCGCGGCCAACGCCACTCCTTCCACCCCAGCCGCGCCGCCCATGGCGGTGGCGCAGACCGTCGCCACTCCACCGGGTCGCGGCCTGCGCGTCGCCACGCTCCCCGGCCTGATCAACCGCGATGAATGGATCCACGTCTTTGTCACCTACGACGGTTCCCGCAAAGCCTCCGGCCTCACCGTCTATCTCAACGGCAAACGCGCCGACACCGAAATCACCATCGACGCCCTCAGCTCCAGCGACTGCATCGAGACCGACGCCGAAATGCACGTCGGGCGCCGCGACGATTACAACCCGATGCGCGAAACCCGTTTCCAAGACCTGCGGTTTTACCGTCGGCTGTTAACGGCTCCCGAGGTTGCCCGTCTCCCCTTCGAGGATGTCGCCGCCAAGATCTTCGCGCGCCAGCCCGATCCGAAAAAGTGGACCACCGACGAACGCTTCGTCGTCGCCGACCGTTTCTATCTCGGCGAAAAGGACGCCGATGCGATCGCGCTGGCTTCGGCCGTTGCCTCTCACGACAAGGCCTTTGCCACGCTCACCAAAGACGGCACGCCGACCTTGATCGCCCTCGAGAAAGACACACCGGCATTCTCCGATATTCTGAAACGGGGCGATTACTTTGCCCGCGGCGAACGCGTCGAGCCCGCCCCGCCCCACTTCCTCGCTCCTTTGCCCAAAGGCGCGCCCAACAATCGCCTTGGCCTCGCCGAGTGGTTGCTCGCACCCGACCAGCCGCTCATGGCCCGCGTCACCGTCAACCGCATGTGGCAGGAAGTCTTCGGCCACGGCATCGTCGAGAGCGCCGGCGACTTCGGCATCACCGGCGACCGCCCGTCGCACCCTGAGTTGCTCGACTGGCTCGCCGTCGAATTCCGCGAGAGCGGTTGGGACGTGAAAAAACTCTACCGCCTGCTGGTCACCTCCGCCACCTACCGCCAGTCCGCCGTGGCCACACCCGAGAGCCTCGCGAAAGACCTCGGCAACAAATTCCTCGCCCGCGGCCCACGCTTCCGCATGGACGCCGAGATGCTGCGCGACAGCGCCCTCGCCGCCTCCGGCCTGCTCGTCGATAAAATCGGCGGCCCGCCCGTGAAGCCCTATCAGCCGCCCGGTATTTGGGAAGAGGTCGCCATGCCCGAGTCCAACACCAAAACCTACGCCCAAAGCAAAGGCGAAGACCTCTACCGTCGCAGCGTATATACCTTTTGGAAACGGGCCTCGGCCCCCGCCAGCTTGGAGACCTTTGATGCAACCTCGCGCGAGGTCGCGTGCACCCGACGCGCCCGCACCAACACCCCGCTTCAGGCCTTCGTCACGATGAACGACCCGCAATGGCTCGAAGCCGCGAGGAAGCTCGCCGAGCGCGCCGTCAAGGCCGCGCCCACCGCCGAAGCGCGCATCGACTACATGGCGCGCCGTACCCTCGCCCGTCCGCTCGCCGCTCGTGAAGCCGCGATCCTCCTCCGCAGCGCAGAGACCTTCCGCACCCGCTTTGCCGATCGGGGCGAGGAAGCCGCCGCCCTCATCATCATCGGCGATTCCCCTGCCGATCCGACCCTCCCGCCCCTCGAACTCGCCCAGTGGACAATGGTCGCCAGCCAGTTTCTCAACCTCGACGAGTTCCTCACCAAGTGACGCGCCATCCATGAATCCTTACGCCCATCACTCCGCCGCCGACCACGATCTCTGCTCCGACCACGGCGGCGAACACCCAACCGTGCTCGATTTGCCCCACGTGCCCCTTGGCCTGAAACGCGAGTGGCTCGACCTCGAAACCCGTCGCCATTTCCTCGGCAAAGGCGTAAAGGCCCTCGGCTGGGCCGGCCTCGCGACTCTGCTCGCCAAAGCCACCCCCGATCTCGCGGCCAAAGCCGCCCTCCAAGGCGTCCGCACCCACTTCACTCCGAAGGCGAAACGCGCGATCTATCTCTTCATGGCCGGCGCGCCCTCCCAATTCGAGACGTGGGACTACAAGCCCGCCTTGCCCGGTCTCTTCAACAGCGACCTACCCGAGTCGGTGCGCGGCGGCCAGACGCTCACCGGCATGACCGCCAGCCAGACCCGTTTCCCGATCGCGCCGAGTTTTGCCAAATTCAGCCAACACGGAAAATCCGGCACGTGGGTCTCCGATCTCCTGCCGCACACTGCCAAACTCGTAGACGAGATCTGTCTGATCAAGTCGCTCCACACCGATGCGATCAATCACGAGCCCGCCATCCTCCAGCTCACCACCGGCAACATGTTTCCCGGCCGCCCTTCGATTGGCTCATGGCTTTCCTACGGCCTCGGCGCCGCCAACGAAGAACTTCCGACCTTCGTCGTGATGACTTCGAAGATGCCCCACCGCACCAACGTGCAGGCACTTTCCAACCGGCTCTGGTCCTCCGGTTTTCTCTCCCCCGAACACAACGCCGTCACCCTCCGCGCCGGCGCCGATCCCGTCCTCTACATCAACAACCCGAAAGGCATCCAGAGCGATGTCCGCCGGGCCATGATCGACGGCGTCAACGACCTGAACCGCCACCTGTTTGAGAGCGTCGGCGATCCAGAGATCAACGCCCGCATTTCCCAATACGAGATGGCGTTCAAGATGCAGACTTCGGTGCCCGAACTCGCCGATTTCTCGAAGGAACCGCAGTCCACTTGGGACCTTTACGGCGAGAAGGCCAAGGAACCCGGCACCTTCGCCTACAACTGTCTCATGGCCCGCCGCCTTGCCGAGCGCGGCGTGCTCTTCAGCCAGATTTTCCTCCGCAGTTGGGACCAGCACAGTAATCTGCCGAGAAACATCGGCCTCATGTGCGAAGATTCCGACCGACCGACCGCCGCGCTTCTCACCGATCTGAAACAACGGGGTCTCCTCGACGACACGCTCGTGATCTGGGGCGGGGAATTCGGCCGCACCGTTTACTCCCAAGGCACCCTCAGCGGCACCAACTACGGCCGCGACCACCACCCGCGTTGCTTCAGCATGTGGATGGCGGGCGGCGGCGTAAAACCCGGCATTTCCTACGGCGAGACCGACGATTTCTCCTACAACATCACAAAGAACCCGATCCATATCCGCGACCTTCACGCGACGATCCTCAATCAGTTCGGTCTCAATCACGAACGCCTTACCTTTAAATTCCAAGGCCTCGACCAACGTCTCACCGGCGTAAATCCGGCGAAAGTCATCAAGGAACTCCTCGCCTGATTCTTGCCCATCGATCAACTTCCCCTTTTTCGCCTTCACGCTTAACCCGTCCCCCCATGCAAACTCGCCGCTCCTTCCTCACCCAAATCGCCGCCACCGCCGCGGTCTCCACCGTCTCCGCCCCCTTCGTCCGCGCCCAGACCAAGACCGGCTCTGCTTCCTTGATCACCGGCACCGGTGCGCACACCTACGAGTGCGTCCACAATTGGCTCGCCGAACCCCAGGGCCTCGTTTGGGGCGACACCCACGGTCTGGCCCAAGACAGCCAGGGCCTAATCTACGTCGCCCACACCGTTCACGCCACGTCGATGCGCCCCGAGTCCGTCGTCGTTTACGACGCCAAGGGCAAATTCGTCCGTGCCTTCGGTGAAGAATTCCGCAGCGGCGCCCACGGCCTCGGCGTCCGCAAAGAGGGCGGCAACGAGTTCCTCTACCACTGCGACACCGCCCGCTGCAAAGTCGTGAAAACCACGCTCACCGGCGAGGTCGTGTGGACCGCCGGCTACCCGATAGCCAATCCCGCCTACAGCGCCAAACCTGTCCGCTTCGTTCCCACCAACGTCGCCTTCGCGCCCAACGGCGAGGTCTTCATCGGTGACGGCTACGGCTCCAGCCGCATGCTGCGCTACTCCATCGACGGGAAATTCATCAACGAAGTGTCGCAGCCCGGCAAAGGCGAGCAGGAGATCAGCGGACCTCACGGTCAATATGTGGACCCGCGCGGCAAAGAGCCCGTACTCGTCATCGCCGACCGCACCAACCGGCGTATCCAAACCTACACGCTCGGCGGCCAACACCTCCGCTCCATCAAGGACGACACCAGGCTCCGCGAGCCGTGCCACTTCGACGTGCGCGGCGATCTCATGGTTTGCCCCGACCTCGATAGCCAAGTCTGCCTGCTCGACAAAGACTACAAAGTCATCGCCCAGCTCGGCGACGGTATCGAGGAGAACGGCAAGCGGGGCTCCCGCCGCAGCCAATCGCGCGCCGAGTTCACTCCCGGTAAATTCATCACCCCCCACGGCGCGATCTTTCTCAACAACGGCGACATTCTCGTCGCCGAGTGGCTCCCCATCGGCCGCATCACGCTCTTGCGCAAAATCGCCTGAGTCAGCCGGGGCAAGGGCACCTCGCCCGCGATATTTTTCGCGAACTCCGCTCCCGCCGAAGGTCGAGTCCACGGCGCGGGAAATCCACCGAATCGCTTTTGCGGTTCGCGCCGGAAGTCAGCCAACCGCGAATTCGGCGGGAGCCCTTGGAGCCGGTTCAGCTCGCTGCCGGTGCGCGGCTCTTCAATCAGGCTGACGCCACCGACAGCGTTTACTTTATCGAATCCGGCAAGCTGTCCGTCCGGCTGGAACCGCCCGGTGCTGAACGCACCGCACTCCATCTAATCAAAGCCGGCGATCGCCTCATACCAACGTCCCTTGATCAACAGACTGTCATTGCGAGAAGCGCAGCGGCGAAGCAATCCACTGGATTGCCACGGCGCGCTTCGAGCACCTCGCAATTACACACGTCTAGAAATTAAGAGACGTTGGTATCAGCGAGATGGCGCTCGACCGACCCGGCCCCCGCAACGCTACCGTCGAAGCCGAGACCGCCGCCGTGCTCTGGCAGCTTACGGCCGATCAACTGGCGTTCATGGAGAAATCCCCGCCGGCGCTTGCTCCGCGATCCACCGCATGCGGGCGGTCTCATCGCCTTCCGCCTCTCCCAGAGCAACAGCCACCTCAAAAAACCGCTCGACCGACTGGCCCAAGCCTTCTGCGATCTTGCGGAGGGTGAGTCTTCCACGCGCCCGACTCCCGACCATCCTCTGGCCGCCGTCGACCGGCGGCCCGTTGGGCGCAGCACACTCGTACTACTTTTTCATCTCGGACTTGGCCGGCAAGAACGACCCGTCTTCGGCCGCATGCACGAAGCCCTCCGTAATACTCTTCAATTCCTCCCAGCGGGCTCGGATTTTTTTCGCCTCCTCCTTGGTGATCACGCTGTCCGACGAGGAGATCGCAATCGTCGCCAACATATCCGCAAACTCCTGCACAATCCCGTTCGTTAACGGAACCAAGGGTTGGTTGGGCGGCAAATTTTCCGGATTGCGGATGTAAAAGCCGCCCGCCTGCTCCGCCACCCACTGAGCGATTCTCACATCCTTCGTGCTCCGGATCAGCTGCCCCACGCGGTCCAGCGGATTGTTGGCGCCCGCCGCATCACCCTCGGGCAACTCGGCCCATTTGTAGATCAGTGAAAGCGAAAGCTGCAAATCCGACGCAATCTGCTTCGCGCTGGTTTTTTTCAAAACCTCCCGGAGGACTTCATGCGATTCCATTCAACAAATTGTGAGAGGTGTCTTCGACCGATGGCAATCCCGCGCATCGGCCCGTGTTCGGTGCCTAGAATTCGCTTTTGTGCGTGCCAGCCCCCGATCTCTTCTGCCACAGTCTCGCATTTTCCTTTTCAACAATGAACATCCACGAGTATCAGGCCAAAGCCCTCTTCGAAAAATTCGGTGTCGCTGCCCCCAAGGGCACCACCGCCACCACCCCCGAGGGCTTCATCACCGCGCTCGCAGCGCTGCCCGAAGGCCCTACCATGGTGAAATCCCAGATCCACGCCGGCGGCCGCGGCAAAGGCACTTTTACCAACGGCTACAAGGGCGGCGTCAAGTTCTGCAAGACCAAGGCCGAGGCCCTCGACATCGCGGGAAAGATGCTGGGCCACACCCTCGTCACCGCGCAAACCGGCCCCGCCGGCCGCAAAGTCCAGACCATCTACTTCACCGTCGCGAGCGACATTAAGAAGGAATACTACCTCGCCATTCTCCTCGACCGTGCGTCCTCCAAGCCCGTGATCGTCGCCTCCACCGAGGGCGGCATGGACATCGAGGCCGTCGCCCACGACACCCCCGAAAAACTCTTCAAGGTGCTCGTCGATCCCGCCTACGGCCTCGCCGATTTCCAAGTCCGCGACCTCATCACCCGCCTCGGCCTCGCCGGCGCCGAAGCCAAGAACGCCGCCAAACTCATCCGCAATCTCTACACGATGTTTTGGGAGACCGACGCCGCGATGCTCGAGGTCAACCCTCTTATCACGACTCCCACCGGCGACGTCCTCGCCCTCGACGCCAAGGTCTCCTTCGACTCCAACGCCCTCTACCGCCACCCCGAGATCGTCGCCCTCCGCGACCTCAATGAGGAAGATCCCAAGGAAATCGAAGCCTCCAAGTTCTCGCTCAGTTACATCGCCCTCGACGGCAACATCGCCTGCCTCGTCAACGGCGCCGGCCTCGCGATGAGCACGATGGACATCATCCAACACTTCGGCGGCACCCCGGCCAACTTCCTCGATGTCGGCGGCGGCGCCTCCAAGGACCAGGTCATCGCCGCCTTCAAAATCATCCTCGGCGATCCCAACGTGAAGGGCATTTTGGTTAACATTTTCGGCGGCATCATGGACTGCAATGTCATCGCCACCGGCATCGTCGAAGCCGTGAAGGAAGTAGGCCTCAAGCTCCCGCTCGTCGTCCGCCTCGAAGGCAACAACGTCGCCGCCGGCAAAGCCACCCTCGCCGCCTCCGGCCTCGCCCTCGTCTCCGGCGACACCATGGCCGACGCCGCCCAGAAAATCGTGAAGCTCGTCGCGTAAGGCACACCCGCGAATCACACGAATCCCCGCGAATCACTTCCCCTCATCTCCCGCTTGAATTCGCGCCTATTCGCGTGATTCGCGGGTCAAAAAACTTCTCTCATGGCTATTCTCATCACTCCCACGACCAAGATCATCGTCCAAGGTATCACCGGCGATTTCGGCGGCCGCCACGCCAAGCTCTCCCTCGATTACGGGACCCAGGTCGCCGCCGGTGTCACCCCCGGCAAGGGCGGCCAATTCTTCGAACACGCCGGGCACAAGGTTCCGATCTTCAACTCCGTCGCCGACGCCGCCAAGGCCACCGGCGCCACCGTCTCCGTCATCTTCGTTCCGCCACCGTTCGCGGGCGACGCCATCCTTGAATGCGTGGACGCCGGACTCGACCTCGCCGTCGCCATCACCGAAGGCATCCCGGTCCGCGACATGGTTCGCGTGAAGCGCGCGATGCAGGGCAGCAAGACCCGCCTCCTCGGCCCCAACTGCCCCGGCGTCGTCACGCCCGGCACCGGCAAAGACTCCCACGGCGGCTGCCGCATCGGCATCGCCCCCGGCTACATTCACAAAAAAGGCCACGTCGGCGTCGTCTCCCGCTCCGGCACCCTTACCTACGAAGCGGTCTTCCAACTCACCTCGAAGAACATCGGCCAGACCACCTGCGTCGGCATCGGCGGCGACCCGGTCAACGGCACGAGCCACCTCGATGTCATCAAACTCTTCAACGCCGACCCCGAGACACACGGCATCATCATGATCGGTGAAATCGGCGGCAACGCCGAGGTCGAGGCCGCCCGTTGGATCAGGGCGAACTGCACCAAGCCCGTCGCCGGCTTCATTGCTGGCGCGACCGCTCCTGCCGGACGCCGCATGGGCCACGCCGGCGCCATTGTGGGAGGCGCGGAAGACACCGCCGCCGCCAAAATCGCCGTCTTCAAAGAATGCGGCATCGAAGTCGCCATCACCCCGAGCGACATGGCCGACGCCCTCCTCCGCGCCGCCAAAGCGAAGGGCGTGACGCTGAGCTAAGTTGAAACCTCTGGCGAGCGGGACGCCAATAGACGTCCGCTCGCCGTCGCTGCGCCTTCTCACCCGCTTTCTCGGGTCAGGTTCCGAGCAACTCATACCAACGTCCCTTAATTTTTAGACGTTTGTCATTGCGAGGTGCGCGAAGCGCGCCGTGGCAATCCACTGGATTGCTTCGTCGGTGCGCTTCTTGCGATGACAGTCTGTTTATCAAGGGACGTTGGTATCACACCAATAGGGCAGCCACGCTCGCCCAAGATCCCCGAGAGGACGCTCAAAGGGGGATTCCCAAAGTGATCTTGAGCCCCGCGGGAACGTAGGGCGGAGTGATGTCGGCGAGGTTCTTGATCGAGAGGGCGACGCTCAGAGAATGAAATCTACGACTACGACGTCGCTTGCCCAAATCACGGGTAGCGCGATACCATTTAAACGGTAGTCGACTACTGTGACAGGTAACGCTCCGAAGAAGCCCGGCCGCTTGCATCCGGACGCGACGCACCCACACTGCCGGCAACAACCCTCCCCTATGACAACTCGCTTCCTTCGCACCGCGCTTCCGTTGGTCCTCGCGTTGTTGATCACCGGGTGCAGCACCATCGACAGCCGCATTCGGGAAAAATCCTCGGTCTTTGCCGCTCTCGATGCGCCTACGCAGGACAAAATCAGACTCGGCCGAATCGAGGTCGGGTTCTCAACAGACCTCGTCTATATGTCCCACGGTGCCCCCGATGAGCGCCTCACCACGACGAGCGCTACCGGTACCGACGAGACCTGGATCTACAACAGCTATAGCCAAGAATATCTCGGTTCTGCCCTCGTCGGCTATCGGCGTTACGTCGTGATCGATCCCAAGACCCGCCAGCCCATCGTCTACTTCGAGCCGGTCTATGACTCGATTTATCGCGAACGGATCGAGGAACGCATCCGGATCATATTTAAAGGCGGCAAGGTCCAGGCGATCGAACAAGTGAAGCGCTGAGTCGGCATCGCGCTCCGCCGTCACTGCGGYGGGTCTTGACGCGGCGGAAACAACTCACGGCCGGCGCCAAGCTCCTTCGCCAAGCCGGCCAGAAAAACGGCGCGCGTCACCTCACGTGCACCGAGCCGTGCCAGGTGGGGCGTGAGTTGCTGGATGTCCATCCACGCCTGCCCGCGCTCGCGCAGATAAGTCGCGAGAAACCAGATCGCCAATTTTGAGGCGTTATCCACCCGGTGAAACATGCTCTCCCCGCCAAAAAAACCGCCCGCATCCACGCCGTAAAGTCCGCCGACCAAATCCTCGCCCTGCCACACCTCGACGCTGTGCGCCTGCCCCGCGTGATGCAGCGCAGTGTAGGCCTCGAGCACGGCGGGGCTAATCCAAGTGCCTTCTTGTTCGGGCCGACTGGCCGCGGCACACGCTGCGATCACGGCGGGGAACGCGCGGTCGATCGAGTAACTCCAACCGCTTTTGCGAGCGGCCTTTTCCAGAGTGCGCCCGGGCGTAAGCTCGTCGAAAACCAATACCGCCCGCACGCGCGGGCAACACCAAGGGATCGGCGCGGTGACGCCGCCGGGCCACGGGAAAATCCCTCGGCGATACGCCGCGCGGAGATTCTCTMCGGTCAACGCCGTCGCATCGGTGCTCGCGACGACTTCGCGTCCGCGCGCCAGCGCCGCACCCTCAGGAAAGATTAACGTTGGCCTCAGCACCGCTCGCGCTTCCTGAACTCCCTCTGCTCCCCTGCCCGCTTACTCGCGTTTCAGCCCGCGCAACATCAGCGTATGCAACGCGAGCGCTGGTGCCTTGCCCTCAAACAGGATGGCGTGCATCTCGCGCAAAATCGGGGCGTCGATCTTTCGCTCCACGCATAGGCCGTGAAACGACTCGGTGGTCCGGTAGCCTTCGACGACGGTTTTCCGATGCGCGATCAATTCGGCGGCGCTCCGACCTTCGCCGATACGCTGGCCAAACTCCCGGTTGCGGCTCCACGCGCCGTGGCAGGTCGCCACGAGATCGCCGAATCCGCTCAGGCCATAAAACGTCTCGGGCCGGGCGCCGAGCGCCGCACCCACCCGGACCATTTCGGCGAGCGCCCGGGTCAGGAGCGCGGCATTGGCGTTATCACCGAGCCCGAGACCGGCCGCACAACCCGCCGCGATCGCGTAGATATTTTTTAGGCAACCGCCGTATTCGACGCCGGCCAAATCATCGCTCGTGTACACCCGCAGCGTCGGCCCGCTCAACGCCGCCTGCACGTCGGCCAGCCACGCTTGCGCATCGCTCCCGGCCCCCAGCACCATCGCGGCGGGCAAACCGCGCGCGACCTCGGCCGCATTCGTCGGGCCGGTCAGCGCACCCGCCGGGATATCAGGCTGCACGGCGGCGATGACCTGTGCCGGCCGCAGATGCGAGCCGACCTCCAAGCCCTTCGACAAACTCACCACCAGCTTCAACAGGGTGCCCGTGCCGCGCGCCGCCACCACCCGGGCGGAGGTTTCCCTCAAGGCCTGCGACGGGCAGGCCAGCAAAGCGACGGTCGATGCGCCGAGAGCCGCCGCAAGATCGGCCGAGATCACCAAAGAGTCCGGCAAAGCGATCCCGGCAAGATAGTCCCGGTTCTCCCGCGTCGCCAAAAGCGCCGCCGCCTGCTCCGGCCGGCGTGGCACGAGCACCACGGGCCGGCCCAGCCGCGCGAGATGCACCGCAAACGCAGTGCCCCAAGCCCCGGCTCCGACAACGCAGAATTTCATCGCTGGAAACTAACCACGGAAAAACGCGGATGGACACGGATTTCTTTTTTCGCCGGGTATCCTTGGGTAGCCGCGTTCATTTCCGACGTTGGAATCTCACTTCAAAAACGCCGGGATTTTTTCGTTGGCGATCATCGACTCGAAGCTCTCGCGCGCGTTCACCAACTCAAAGGCACTGCCCTGCACCATCACCTCGGCCGGCAGCGCGCGGGTGTTGTAGCGGCTCGACATCGTCGAGCCATAGGCGCCGGCACTCATGAAGGCGATATATTCGCCCTCGCCCAATTCTTGGATTTGCCGGTCCTTGGCGAAGCAGTCCCCGCTCTCGCAGATCGGGCCGACCACATCGGCGACGAGCGCGCGACGGGTGGTGTCGCGGTGCAGCGGCACGATTTCGTGGAAGGCTTCATACATCGCGGGGCGCACGAGATCRTTCATCGCGGCGTCCACGATGAGAAAACTCTTTCCGGAGCCACGCTTGAGGTGCTCCACTTTGGACAGGAGCACGCCGGCGTTGCCGACCATGTAGCGGCCGGGCTCCAGCAGAAYCTTGAGCCCGAGCGGCTGAAGCAGGGGCACGAGCGTCGCGCCGTAAGCTTCAGGCGTGAGCGGACGCGTCCCGGCGGGCTGGGCGTCCCACCAAGCGGCGCTGCCACTGGCGAGGGCGTCTTTATAGACGATGCCGATGCCGCCGCCGATCGAGAAATACGTGATGCCATACTTCGCCTTCAACTCGGCCGCGAAGGGCGCGACCTTGGCCACGGCTTCAGCAAACGGGCCGACTTCGGTGAGCTGAGAGCCGATGTGCATCTGCACGCCGCGCAGCTGGATGTTGGGATACTTCGACGCGGCCTCGTAGGCGGCGGCGGCGAACTTGAGCGGAATGCCAAATTTGTTGTCGCTCTTGCCCGTCGTGATCTTGGCGTGCGTGTGGGCGTCGACATCGGGGTTGATCCGGATCGCGATGGGCGCCTTCACCCCGAGCTTGCCCGCGACGTGGTTGATGCGGGCGAGTTCGGGTTCGCTTTCGACGTGGAAGGAGAAAATCCCGCTCTCCAATGCCAGCTGAATCTCGGCCTCGGTCTTGCCGACGCCAGCAAAAACGCTGCGCTTCACATCCGCACCGGCGGCCAGCACGCGGCGCAACTCGCCTCCGCTCACCAAATCGAACGCTGCGCCCAACTTTGCGAAGTGGCGGAGCACGGCGAGACCCGAGTTGGCCTTCATTGCATAGCAGATCTGCACATCCAGCCCATCCAGACTGCCGGCCAACCGGTTGTAGTTGTCCGCCATCGTCGCCGCGCTCGTGACGTAGGTCGGCGTGCCGTAGAGCCGGGCGACCTCGGCAAGATCGACAGACTCGCAGTTTAGATTCTGACCGATGTAGCGGAAATGATGCATGGAGATTAAAAGGGCAGGAAAAGCGGACACGGTGCGAGTTTCGCCTTGAAAAAACCAATCCAAAATTGCGTCTTTGCCTCTTCGTGCTGCGTTTTCTCGCCAACCTCTTTCGCCGCCCCGCCGTCCGCTTTGGATTGGCTCGGGATCGCCGTGGCAGTCGGCTGCGCGATCCGAGGTTTGTCAGTTTTATGGCGCAAAGCAATCGGCGGTCGCTCGATACCGACTTGCAGGACACCCTGTTACGCGGCCGCAAGCTGGTGCGCTACGCCGTCGTCGCGGCGGCCATCTCCGGGGCGGCTTGGTTTGCCCTCGAGAGCGCGCAGGCGTTGTCGATATTCTGAGCGCGGCCTTGCGGTTTGGCGGGGGACCGACTTGCCTCGGAACCATGTCGAATCACTCCCTTTTCAAGCGGTGTATGGGCCTGTTACTTGGTCTTTGCGTCATGACCTTCGTCCCCGCCTGTGGCAGCGGCTTCAAACTGACCGGCGTGACCGTGAGCCTCGTCGATATCAAGCCCGCTGAGGCGACCGTGCTTGAGTCCAGCGCGGTGCTGACCCTGCGCTACTCCAACGAAAACGTGATTCCGATCGGGCTCTCGGGGTCGAGCCACAAGGTCTATCTCAACGGCAGCTACGTCGGCAAAGCGCTCAGCAAGGAACCGGTCGGCCTCGCGGCGCTCACCACCACCACGCAGGACGTGACGGTGCGATTCGAAAATATCGCCCTGATGCGGCAACTCGTCGCGATGCGCGAACAACAAACCGCCGCCTACAAAATTGAGAGCGTGCTTTACGTGACGAGCGGCGAGGAGGAATTGAATATCAAGACCTCCAACTCCGGCAGCGTCGATCTACGGGCGCTCACCTCAGCCGCGAAGTAAGCCCGGCGCGGGGTGAAAGCCGGATCGGGCGGCTCGAAGAGACGTCCCGACCGACCCACCCGAAACGTTTAAGCCCCGCCGCCACTCGTGTTGGCGGGCGCGGCCTTGAAAGCGGAACGAAACGACGCCTTCACGTAATCACGGTTCATACGCGCAATGAAATCGTGCGAGATGAGTTTAGGGCACGCGGCGCTGCACTCGTATTGATTGGTGCAACTGCCAAAACCAAGTGCATCCATCGTGTTCACCATCGCGAGCACGCGGCGGTCGCGCTCGGCTTGGCCTTGCGGCAAAAGACCGAGGTGAGAAACTTTAGCCGAGACAAAGAGCATCGCGCTGGCGTTTTTGCAGGCCGCGACGCACGCACCGCAACCGATGCACTGCGCGGCATCCATCGCGAGGTCGGCGTCACCCTTCGCGATCGGCAGGGCGTTGGCTTCGGGCGCGGAGCCCGCGCGCGCGGTGATAAAACCTCCGGCTTGCTGAATTTTATCGAACGCGGCCCGATCGATCACGAGATCCTTGATGACGGGAAACGCCCGCGCCCGGAACGGCTCGACGACGATGGTATCACCGTCGCTGAACGAGCGCATGTAGGTCTGGCAGGTGGCGACGCCTTTGCCGGGGCCATGAGGCTTGCCGTTGATTGTGCAAGAGCACGTGCCGCAAATACCCTCGCGGCAATCGTGGGCAAAGGCGATCGGCTCGATGCCTTGCGCCGCGAGCTCGTCGTTGACCACGTCGAGCATCTCCAAGAACGACATGTTCGGGTTAAGATCCTTTGCGGGATACTCGACGAACTTGCCCGGTTGCGCGGGGCCGGCCTGACGCCAGACGCGGAGAGTGACGGAGAAAAGTTTCTGGGTGTTTACGGCGACCATGGTGGACAGGGATGGATTACTTGTAGTTGCGGACGCTCATCTTCGTGAACTCGTAGTTGAGCGGCTCGGTGTTGCGCAGCGGGGACTTGCTGTCGCCCTGATACTCCCAAGCGGCGACGTGGGCGAAATTCTGGTCGTCGCGTTTGCACTCGCCGTCGGCCTCCTGGTGTTCTTCGCGGAAGTGACCGCCGCAGCTCTCCTCGCGCGTGAGCGCATCACGGCACATCAACTCGCCGAGTTCGATGAAATCGGCCACCCGGCCGGCCTTTTCGAGCGATTGATTAAGGGTCTCGGCCGAGCCGGGAACGTTGACTGTGGCGTTAAATTCCTCGCGCAGAGCGGGAATTTTTTGCAGCGCCGATTCGAGTCCCGCCTTGGTGCGAGACATACCGCAGTGATCCCAAATGATTTTACCCAGCTTCTTGTGGAAATAACTGACGGGCTGTTTGCCCTTCGTCGCCAAAAGACGGTTCGATAGACCGCGCACGTTGTCCTCAGCCTGCTTGAACTCCGCACCGTCAGTCGACGGACGCGAACCGGATTTCTGGCCGGCAAGGTAATCGCCGACCGTGTAAGGGATGACAAAATAGCCATCGGCCAAGCCCTGCATCAGCGCAGAGGCCCCGAGACGGTTGGCGCCGTGGTCGGAGAAGTTGGCTTCGCCGAGCACAAACAAGCCCGGGATGTTCGACATGAGGTTATAATCCACCCACAGCCCGCCCATCGTGTAATGGACGGCGGGATAAATCCGCATCGGTGCCTTGTAGGCATTTTCGGCGGTGATCTCGTGATAGATGTCGAACAGATTGCCGTAGCGCTCGCGTACGGCGGGTTCACCCAGGCGGCCGATCGCATCGGCGAAATCGAGATACACTCCAAGCCCGGTCGTGCCCACACCGCGGCCTTCGTCGCACACGCGCTTGGCGGCGCGCGAAGCGATATCGCGTGGAGCCAAGTTGCCGAAACTCGGGTAGAGCCGCTCAAGGAAGTAATCGCGATCAGACTCCGGAATGTCGGCGGCGGTGCGGGCGTCTCCGGATTTTTTTGGCGCCCAAATCCGGCCGTCGTTGCGGAGCGATTCGGACATCAACGTCAGCTTCGATTGATAATCGCCGCTCACCGGGATGCAGGTCGGGTGAATCTGCGTGTAGCAGGGGTTGGCCATGCAGGCGCCCCGTTTGTAGGCGCGCCAAATCGCGGTTGTATTGGAGCCGCGCGCGTAGGTGGAGAGGTTGAAGACGTTGCCGTAGCCGCCGGTGGCGAGAATGACGGCATCGGCCGAGTGGCGCGAAATCACGCCGGTGACGAGGTTGCGGATGATGACGCCTTTGGCTTGGCCGTTCACGACCACGAGATCGAGCATCTCAGAGTTGGTGTGCAGGTCGACCGCACCGGCACCGACCGTGCGGGACAACGCCGAGTAAGCGCCGAGAAGCAACTGCTGCCCCGTCTGACCGCGGGCGTAAAATGTGCGCGAAACTTGGGCGCCGCCGAAGGAGCGGTTGGCCAGCAGGCCACCGTATTCACGGGCAAAGGGCACGCCCTGCGCGACACATTGGTCGATGATGTTGACCGACACTTCGGCGAGGCGATGGACGTTGGCCTCACGGGCGCGATAGTCGCCGCCTTTCAGCGTGTCGTAGAAAAGCCGATGAACGCTGTCGCCGTCGTTTTGGTAATTCTTGGCGGCGTTGATCCCGCCCTGCGCCGCGATGGAGTGGGCCCGGCGCGGGCTGTCGTGAAACACGAAGCACTTCACCTTGTAGCCGAGGTCGGCGAGGGAGGACGCCGCCGACGCGCCAGCTAGGCCGGCTCCGACCACGATGACCTCGTATTTTCGCTTGTTGGCCGGGTTGACGAGTTTGATCTCGGTCTTGTGCTTGCGCCATTTTTCAGCGAGCGGACCAGTCGGGATTTTGGAATTGAGAGTGGCCATGGCGATAGACGTAAGAATTTGGAAACTATTGGGCGGAGGCGGTTTTGACCGCGGGTGCCGGTTTCAGCGCGCCGGTCAAAACAGCGCCGGGGATGACAAGACTCCCCGCGAAATACGCCACACAGAGCAACGTGACGACCGTCCGGAGCGAACGGGACCAACTCGCATTACGCCAGCCCAGCGTCTGGAAAAGGCTGTCCATACCGTGCAAGAGATGCAGCGAAAGCAGCCCGACCGCGACGATGTAGAACAAGGACACGAGCGGCGGTTGAAACCCCAGCACCACCATTTGATGGACGTCGTGCACTCGAGTGCCCGCTGGAACCACGGTGAAGCCGAGCACATGATAGTCTGACGTCAACGTGTGGGCCGGGAGCGCGGTCTTATACGTGCCCGCTTGGGCCACTCCCACGGTAAAATGCGCGAGATGATACAGAATAAATCCGAGGACCACGTAGCCGGACCATCGAATATAGCGCGACGCAAATACGGCCTGAATCCACGTTTTGACGCCGTAAGGCTCGCTGCCGCGCGCACGCCGGCTTTCCAGCGTCAGCACCGTGGCCGCCCAGATGTGAAGGCCCACGCACACCAGCAACCCGATTCGAACCAACCACAATACCGGCCCGAGCGAGTGGAGAAAATGGGCGTAGCCGTTGATCTTGTCCGGATGCGCGAAGACTTGGAGGTTTCCGACCAAGTGACCAAAAACGAAGCCGATCAGGACGAGACCAGTCAGCGCCATGATGAATTTGCGACCGATAGACGAGCCGAAGAGGTTGCAGACGAGATTCATCGAGGTAAAACGGGTTACAGATGGAGGACGTAGAACGATCTTGCACCCCTTGACCGATGTAAAGGGGCCGAAAACGGGTGAAGCGAATTTGAACTTTGTTATTAGCGAACCTAAACGTTAGAAGAAGCCGTCTCCGTCCGGGGCTATAGGTAAACGTCCTGCTGGATCAATTGTCCCGAACACGAAGGTTTTTTGGCGGCTTTTCGGGCCCAACTTTCCATTTCAAACCGGTGGATGACCCTGCTTCTCGCCATTTTGGCCAACACCAGCGCGGGCAACATCGAGTGGCTCGACTTTATTTTGAGCGGCAGCGGGATCGCGGCCACCGCTGACGTGGCTTTCACGGTGTTTGACCGTGGCTTGGCGCAGTTGACCGCGCACGACAGCGTTAAAATTACCCTCACTATATCGCGGGGCTCGATCACCGCCAACGGCGTGACCTATACCAACGCCCCGACCAATTACGGCGACAACCTCGCAACCGCGACGTCGCCCGATTGCAGGGCGACCAATCCGGTCGCAAATTTCGCTTGCGACCTCTTCCGCTCATCAAGCGGTGATCACTTGGCCGCTTCGATTCGAGACGTTACCGGAACTCAAGGCATCGCCGATAGCGTCATCGGCCTCTCTGATTTCAACGTTCCACTCGGCTCCCTGATTTACGGCTATTCGCTGTTTTCCAACGATGTGACCAGCGTCGGCTCCGTGGCCAATCCGGCTAATTGGAGCAATGCCATCTACCTACCCACCGTTAACCGGCTTGGGGGTCGACTTGGCCGCAGTAACCGGCGTTCCGTTCCGAAACAACCGCCCTGAACGAGAAGCCTACGGCCTGATCTTCGTCGGAGCGATGATCAGCTCGGTCGTCTTCCGGCGTCATCGCGGCCGGCGCGGACCCAAAAAATGACCGGACCGAGCGCACCGCACGCTACTTCGCGAGCGGTTTGAGCAGCGCAAATTTCCCGCTCGCCGCCGGCGCGATGAATTTTTTTCGGAACGCATTCACGCGCACTCCGACACCCATCAGCCGAGCCAGAGAAGTTTCGATGTCACGATGGTTGGCCGACTCGTCAGCCACGTAGTAAAAATCCCAGCGTGTTTCTCCGGTCTGGATCAAGGCGTAGTGCCAGCACTTAAAATCGGGAGGCAAGGCGCCATCGATGTCGCCCGCCGCAACCAGCGAGCCATCCGGCCGAAAGTAAATGCTCCCTTCGCGACCGAGGATACGAAATCCCGTCGCGCAACGCTGCACGATATCCCCCGTGTGATAGCGCAACAGCGGCATGGCCTCGCGCTCTCGGGTCGTCACATAAATTTGCGCGACGTCCGGCAATTCCGGCCGCCATGGCACCAGCTCAATGAAGGCGTTGGCGTCGATTGCCTTCAGGTCGTCCTTGAAGGCCTCGCCAACGAACAAATAACCCGCCTCCGTCGATCCATAGAGATCGACCTTTGGCGCCGGGAACGCTTCAGCGATCCGGCGGGCATGCTGCAGACTCGCTTTACCATAGGTGAGTATCACCGCCCGCACGCTTGGAACTTTGACTCCCCGCTTCTGCACCGCTCGCGCGAGCAACGAGAGATAAACCGGCTCACCCTCGATCACCTCCGGTTGAGTTGCCTGCAACTCCCGCACGATCCGATCCCACTCCGCCTCGGGAAAAACAAAGGGGTCGCTCGTCAGGTTCAGATACACGGTGCCGTCGAAATAGCGGTGCGGAAACGGGTGATCCTCGTAAGGGCAGAGATTGCTCGAACAGCCGATCGGCGCCAATACGCACTTCCGATAGGGCCGGCCCACAAACTGCCGCAAGATTGGCGAGGCCAAGTATGCGCGCTCGGTCTGCTTGGTCCACCAACCTTCCTCCATGATCACCGTCATCGGCCCACTGGTCGTGCCCGAGGTACTTTCGTATTCGTAGCTCTTGTCCACCAGCCCCCGCTCGATCACCCGGTAGTCCTCAAAAAAAGCCTGATGCCCTTGCTCAACAATATCCTTTTTGGCGAGCGTCGGGATTTCTTGAAAACACGGCCATTTCAACGGTGCCGCATGTAACGGGAAACGGCGCGCATACAGCGGACTGCGGGCATAAATCCGGCGCACCTCGATCTCCAGCGAGTCAGGAATCACCCGGTCCGAAACGGCTCCGAAGACAGCGGGATCATTGGCAAAAAGAGACGCGGACATAGAATGCGAAAGGCAAGAAACGACGCCCGCCCGGCAAGTCAAACGTGGGCCCTGGCCCGCGCCCGCCAAAGAGATTCAAAATGCATCAATCCACACACGACCAAGCTGTGCGTGATTTTCCCCTCGCGGGCCCACGCCAGCACTTCGTCGACCGGAGCCGTGATCACTTCGATCTCCTCGTCGTGGTCCCACTCCTGCGCCGAACTCCGAATCGCATTTTCGACGAACACCAAATGGCAGCGATTATTTTGAATCGCCGGATTGGGGTGCACGGTTGCAAGCAGCCGCGCCGTTGAGCCGACAAACCCCGTTTCTTCGCGCAGCTCACGCAGGCCGGCAACCAGAGGATCCTCACCCGGATCGATTACTCCACCGGGAATCTCGATGGAAAACGCATCGATGCCATAGCGAAATTGCCGGACAAGCACCAGCCGACCGTCCGGCGTGAGCGCGATCACGTTGCACCAATCCGGCGCCGCCACGACGACGAACTCTCGCTCAACCTCGCGGCGTGGGTGTCGAAAAAGCACCCCGCGCACATCGAGCACGCGAGTCGATACAAGGGTGCGCTCGGCCAGCCGCTCCCACTGGGCCGGACCGTTGATAGGGGTCGATGTGCTCATCGGTCCAAGAAAAAGCCTCCCCGCCACAAAGGGCGAGGAGGCTTTTGAAATTAAACTTAGAAAAAATTACTTCTTCGGCAACTTCACCTTGTCGCCCACCTTCAGCTTATTCCAGTTAACACCCGGATTGACGGAAACGAGATCAGCGAGATTGATGCCTTGGGAGCGCGCAATTTTCGCACCCGAATCGCCGCCCTTGACGACGTATTCACCTGGGCCTGCCACGGCGGGTTCACCGCTGCCTTTTTTTCCAGCGACGACGACGGGCTTCTTGGCCGCCTCCTCAAGTTTGGTGATGGCCGCGCGTTGATTAGCGAGCTCGCCACCGACTTGATTGAAAGCGTCCTGCGTAGAACGCTGTAGTCCCGTGCCGTCTTTGGCTGCTTTCTCGGCCGCAGCCGCGGCCGCACCGACCTGAGCCTCGATCCCGTCGATCTTGGCAATCTTCTCTTCGTGGGCTGCGAGGGTCTTGTTAACCTTAGAAAGGCTAATTGCGGCGTAGCCTCCGAGGAGAAGGGCGATGACGCCGACGATGACGCCGCCGACCGGCAACATGCTGTTATTTTCGCGTGAAATAGTGTCCATGGTGTGAAGTTGAAGGCAGAGCAGAGGACCAATCCAAAAGCGAGGCAAGCCGAGATTATTAACATTCCCAGGCAAAAATGTGGCGAGCCTGAGGATAATGCGGCCAATGACTTGACACTCGAAAGAAAGATCCGTGCTCTGCGGCGTGTTTCGGGGTGTAGCTTAGCCTGGTAGAGCGCCTGGTTTGGGACCAGGAGGTCGTAGGTTCGAATCCTATCGCCCCGACCACTTTTTTTTCGGAAGAGGGAGCTCAGATGTTACGGAGGTCCCATCCGAATCCAAGACGCCCCGTGCGGGACCCTGCTTTCCTAAAGTTGCAGTGGCGTTGTCGCACCTCGCGGAGATGCCTGGCCAAGCACGGGTCGCCGCCTATTCGTTCACGGGAAACACCGTGACTGCCTCCCGTGTCGCCTCTCATGCGGCTACGCATGCTTTTTTTGGTGAGCAACTCACCAACGACTACAAACTCATCACCCGTGTTCGGTGCGGGAGCAGGGTCATGCTCTGTCATACCAATCGCGGTTGAATTTCATCCTCAAAMCCACGGGCGAGATGCCCGTGCCACCTCGGAGTCCGCCGTCTAAAAATCAACAGCCATTCGTATCAATCAACCAGGCGGGGCCGGCGCGGCGCCTGAAACCCACTGCTTCGAGTTCGCAGCCACTACGTTTCGTCTTCGCGCCAGCGGTGCGTCCAGCCCGCGGCGTAATCCTTCGAATCTCCGATTTCACGGTGAAGAGCGCACCGTGGGTGGCGTCCCGGAGCCAGCCACGTTCGAAACGGCGCTGAGTATCGCCTAGTTACTCGGAGGCGTCGCTCGACGCAAAATCAAAAAACCGGGTAAGCGGTAAACTGCGCCCGATCTTAGACGGATCGGCACATTTTCGGCCTACTTTCCCGGCAACTTCACTTGAACTCCGCCCTCGGGGGCGGCGTCGGTCTTCTTCGCCTCAACCGCAGACGCAGAAACCCCAGCGCCAGGGAGCGCCGCTTTCAGCGCCATCACGCGCTGCGTCCAAGGGCTGGCGGGGTCGATTTGGGCAATCTGATCCGAATATTTCTTCACGTCATCGGCGCGACCGGCGTCGGCGGCCAAGCTGGCCAAATGATAGGCAGCCTCGACTCTGACGCCCTTCACCATGGCCGCATCTCCGGCCATCGTCTTCAAGACCGCCTCGCCCTCAGCCGACTTACCTGCGGCAATTTTGGACATCGCCAGTCCCAACTGGGCGCGCGTCGCAAAAGGTCCCGTCTTCAAAATCCCGATCACCGCCTCATAGCCCAAGATCGCGTCGGCTGATTTTCCGGCCGTATACGCCTCATCGGCGATTCGGAGCCGAGCCAGACCGGCCAGCGCGTGCCCTTTGTGGGCGGCCGCAAACGCCTTGAGCTTATCCGTGTTCGCCGCTGCGGCATATTTCTTCTGCACGTCCGCCTCTTTCTGGGCCTCAAGATATTCCCAACCGCCTTTGGCCACGATTCCAACAAGCACGAGCACGCATCCGAAAATTACCTTCTTTCCGTTCTTCTCCCAAAACAGGAGCAGCTTGTCCTCAAACGTCGGGGCCAGCACGTTGGCATCGACGGCGACAAGATTACGGTCATCACCGGCTGGGGTGGGAGTGGGAGGAGTGGGAGGCGTGGTCATGGCGCGAGGGTTGAAACGTGTGAACCCGAGACGAGAGCAAATGCCGCCAACCGTGTAAATGCAGGAAATCGCCTCATCCCAGCGGAGTCATTGCAGCGATTCGGGGCCGCGCGCCTTGGCCGCGCGTCCCACCGGTCGCCGCAACCACTCCAGTTAACGCCGATGATCCTCATCCGCCGATGCTCGAATGCGCGCCGGACCGGTCTCATGCCAATAGCGGTTGAGTTTCATCCTCAAACCCACGGGCAAGATGCCCGTGCCACCTCGGAACCCGCTGTCTAAAAATCAACCGCCATTGGTCTCAGGTCGCGTCGTCGGATCTTTCTCGCCGCAAAACGCGTCCCGACTTAGGCCCGCGGCCGACCATGCCTTCGCGGCCGCGCGCAACGGGTCGCGCAAAGGGTCGGCCGCTAGCTCGGCTTGCTCCCGGCCTTCGCGTTGAACCAACACCTCCGCTTTCACCGGCTCAGGCTGACCCTGCGCTTCGCGGACCTGCTCCGTGAGCGCCACTACCTGCTTACTCAGGACCGCATTCTCCGCCCGAAAATTTTCGGCCTCGTCCAAAAACTCCGCCAGCTCCTGCTTGAATTAACCGAATGAACGCCCGGTCCCCCAAACGGAGTGGCACAACCGGAGTAGCCCGATAAAATAGCCCAACCAACCGCAACACCCGCAGCGGTGCAGCGCGTGTTTCGACCGAAAGCGTGCCTCAATCCTCCGGTCATTTCCGCCTGATCCCACCCCCAATTTTCGAGTGCCGCGCCCCTCTTCGTCGCGTCTCGTCTACGGCACGAGCAGCACCTTGCCCGTCGTGCCGCGGCTCTCCAACGCGCGATGCGCATCGGCCGCCGCCGAGAGCGGATAGGTCGCGCCGATCCGCACCCTCAACCTTCCGGTGAGCACCGCCTCGAACAAATCATCCGCGCGCGCCCGCAATTCGGCCGTCGTCTGTGTGTAATGCGCGAGCGTCGGCCGCGTGAGATAGAGCGAGCCTTTCTGCATCAACAGCAGCGGAGCCACCGGCGGCACAGCCCCGCTCGCATTGCCAAATGAGATCAACATCCCCCGCGGCCGCAGGCTCTCCGCGCTGCCGGCAAACGTATCCTTGCCCACCGCATCGTAGACCACATCGACGCCGCGCCCGCCGGTAAACGCCCGCGCCGCCACCGTGAAATCCTCCCGCGTGTAAACCACCACCTCGTCCGCTCCCGCTCCGCGTGCGAGCGCCACTTTCTCATCGGTACCCACCGTCGCGATCACGCGCGCCCCGGCCCGCTTCGCGAGCTGCACGAGCAACAAACCCACGCCGCCCGCCGCCGCGTGGATCAACGCCGTGTCCCCCGCCTTGAGCGGAAATGTATCCGTCGCGAGATAGTGCGCCGTGAGCCCCTGCAACATCAGCGCCGCCGCCGTCCGCGTCGCGACCCCGTCGGGGATTTTCACGACGTGCGCCGCCGGCGCGACCGCCTCGGCCGCATAGCCCCCCACCGCCTTGGCCGTCGCGACGCGATCGCCGATGGCAAACTCCGTCACCCCCGCGCCGACCGCCGAGACCACCCCGCCGACCTCCGCGCCAAGCGTAAACGGCAACGCCACCGGGTAGAACCCGCTGCGCTGATACGTGTCGATGAAGTTGAGCCCTGCCGCCTCGACGCGAACCCGCACCTCGCCCGCAACGGGCAAAGGCACCGGAACGTCATCGGCCCGGAGCTTTTCCGGTCCGCCGGTTTCATGGATGCGGATCGCGCGCATGGGATCGTGGAAAAAGGACCGGGTGAAAATAACGCACTCAATCAAACACCACCGTCTTGTGCCCGTAGACGAGCACGCGGTTTTCGAGGTGCCAGCGCACGGCTTGGGCGAGTACGGATTTTTCCAAATCGCGGCCTTTCCGAATCAGATCGTCGACATCGTGCCGGTGCGTCACCCGGGCGACGTCTTGCTGAATGATCGGGCCGTCGTCGAGGATCGCCGTCGCGTAGTGCGCGGTCGCCCCGATCAATTTCACGCCGCGCGCCGCCGCCTGATGGTAGGGCTTGCCGCCGGCAAACGCGGGGAGAAACGAGTGGTGGATGTTGATGACCGGCCCTCCGCATTTTTCCAAAAAGTCCGCCGAGAGCACCTGCATGTAGCGCGCGAGCACCACCAGATCGACCTGCAGTTCGCGCAACAGCGCCAGTTGACGGGCCTCGGCGGCGGCCTTGTCGGCGGCCGTCACCGGGATGAGATAAAACGGCAGACCATAAGCCGCGGCCGCCGGCGCGAGGTCGGGATGATTGGAAATCACGGCGACGAGGTCGCCCACAAAATCACCCGCCCGGTGCCGCAGCACGAGATCGTGGAAACAGTGGTCAAACTTCGAAACGAAAACCGCCACGCGCGGACGCTGCGCGGAGGACGCGACGCGGGCGTTCATACCGAGCGAGGCCGCGAACGCTTGGAAAGCGGCGGTATCGGCCGAGGCGTTGCCGTTCGCCGGCACCCACTCGACGCGTTGGAAAAACACGCCCGCCTCCATATCGCGGTGCTGGTCGGCGTGCAGGATGTTGCCCCCGCGCTCGAAGATCCAACCCGAGACCCGGGCGACGAGGCCGGGTTGATCAGGACCATGCAGGAGAGCGACGAGCGTGGGCACAGGTGAAGACATGGAAAAATGGGAGCAACGAAAGCCGCCATAACGCACGGGACGCGACGGTCCGGGCAAGCCTGATGTCGGCTGAGTTGACCTGAAAGGTTCGTCCGCCGTTTGGCGGCCCCAGGGGCGATCAGATCGGCCCCCAAGTTTTCGGCTCCTGCCCCGCAGCCCTGGCTGAAAAGGTAATGTCTCACCCGGTCATGCGTCCAGCGCGCCTGTCGTCCTCGGGTCCAAAACGAGCCTACCCCAAGCAGGCCCGAGCCGGCAACGGAGCGGTTTGCCCAACGCGCGAGCTTCCCGCCGCTCGAAGGTTAACGGCTAAACCTTCGTCCAAGGTTTGACCTCGCCACGCAATTTTTTTGTCCTCCTCCCGCTCGCCTGCGTCCTCTCCCCGCTCCCATGCCCTGCCCGTTCCACAACCCCAAGAATCCCACCGATCCCTTTCGTGAGCCCCGCGAGCGCGACGGTGTGTTGGTGAACAATTTTCAAGGCAAAGAAATCCCCCTCGTCCTGCGCCACGAAGACGTGCGGCGCGTGGCCAAGGACTGGCAGACCTTCAGCTCCGACGCACCGTTTAAGGTGCCCATCCCCACCGAAGAGGACGTGCGCACGGTGCGCCAGTTGCCCCTCGAAATCGATCCGCCCGACCAGCAGGCCTACCGCGAGGTGGTCGAGCCGTTTTTCAACCGCGCCAAGTTGCCCGAGGTCATCGCCCAAATGGAGCGGCTCGTCGGCGAACTCGTGACCGCCGCCCGCGACCGCGCGTCTTTCGAGGCCGTGCGCGACTTCGCCATCCCGCTGCAGTCGCGCGCGCTCGCGATCTTGCTCAACGTGCCCGACGCCGAGGCCGCGATCTGGATCGGCTGGGGCACCCACGTCTTCCGCGACGGCAACGGCACCAGCAAGGGCGCGGCGCTCGAGGCCTACACCAACGCCCTGCTCGACCGCGCGGCCGCCCACCCCGGCGACGACCTCTTCAGCGCGCTGACCCAGGCCACGTTCCAGGGCCGTCCGCTCACGCGCCAGGAAATGCTCGGGTTCTGCAGCATCGTTTTCGCAGGCGGGCGCGACACCGTCATCAACTCCATCACCGGCATCATCGCCCATCTCGCGCACACGCCCGCCGACTTCGAGTTTCTGCGCGCTGACCGCAAGCGCATCATCGGCGCGAGCGAAGAGTTTTTCCGCGCGCTCTCGCCCGTCACCCATCTCGCCCGCAAATGCACGCACGACACCGCCGTCCACGGCGTCAACGTGCCGGCAGGCGAGTTTGTCTCGCTCTGCTTTTCATCGGCCAACTTCGACGCGACCGTGTTCGAAGCACCGGACGAGGTGAAGTTGGACCGGCGCCCCAATCCCCACGTGGCGTTCGGTTTTGGCCCGCACCTCTGCCTCGGTGCCGCGCATGCCCGTCTGGTCGTGCGCACGTTGCTCAACACCCTATGCGACCAAGTCGCCCGGATCGACGTACTTGAACAAACGTGGAAATCCGAAACCGAGCCGAGCTACGTGCGCCGCCTCGCCGCCGAATCTCTTCACGTAAAATTTGCCCGCCGCTGAACCGCACGCCGCGCGTTTATTTCCACGCTCATGACGACTTCCCCAACCGCTTCCGCCTCCCCGCACCTCTCGCTGCCCGACGGCGGACACTTCCCCACCATCGGCCTTGGCATGTGGAAGATGCCCAAGCCCGAACTTCCCGGCCTCGTGCGCGAAGCGATCAAGCTCGGCTACCGCCACCTCGACTGCGCGTGCGACTACGGCAACGAGCCGCAGGTCGGCGCGGGCATCGCCGCCGCCCTGCGCGACGGCCTCTGCCGCCGCGACGATCTCTGGGTCACCTCCAAGCTTTGGAACACCTACCACGAGCCCAAGCACGTGCGCGCCGCCTGCGAGCGCTCCCTGCGCGATCTGCAGCTCGACGTGCTCGATCTCTACCTCGTCCATTTTCCCATCGCGCTCGCCTATGTGCCGTTCGATGTGCGTTACCCGCCGGAATGGTTTTTCGATCCGGCCGCGCCCGCGCCCGCGATGAAGCCGATCGCCGTGCCCTGCGCCGACACGTGGGGTGCGATGGAGGAACTCCAACGCGCGGGTCTCGTTAAACGCATCGGCGTCTGCAATCTCAACATCTCCGCGCTCCGCGATGTGCTCAGCTACGCCACGATCCGGCCGGCCGTCCATCAGCTCGAGTTGCATCCCTACCTCGTGCAACCGCGCCAACTCCGCTTCTGCGCGCAGGAGGACATCGCCGTCACCGCGTTTTCCCCGCTCGGCGCCCCGTCCTATCTGCCGCTCGGCATGGCGACGCCCGCCGAGAACGTCCTGGCCGATCCCGTCGTCACTGCCATCGCCGCCGCCCACGGTCGCACGCCCGCCCAAATCGCGCTGCGCTGGGGCGTGCAACGCGGCTGCGCGGTCATTCCGAAAACGGCTTCGCCCGCGCGACTCGCGGAAAATCTCGCGCTCTTCGATTTTGCGCTCACGCCCGCCGAGATGACCGCGATCGACGGCCTCGACCGCCATCGCCGTTTCAACGATCCGGGCCACTTCGGGGAAAAGGCGTTCAATACATTTTTCCCGATCTTCGACTGAGCGGGGTGCTCGCTCAGACCCCGCAGGCGCCGAGCCTTGACGCCCGCTGTTCCGACGCGTCCGCTCGCCCAGCCCCATGATTCCCCTTCCCCGCTTCGTCCGCTGGCTACTTTCGCTGGCCGGACTTTCGTTGATCGTGCTTTCGCTGCTCCGGCTCGTCACCTGGCAGATCTTCGGCCACGGCCAAGTGTCCCTCGCGCAGGCCGTGCCCGCATTCTGGCTGGGTCTGCGGTTTGACGCCCGTATCGTCGCGGCCGCGTTGCTGCCGGTATTGCTGCTCGGCCAGTTCCGGTTCTGGCACGCGCTCGATTCGCAACTCGGACGACGGCTTTGGCTCGGCCTGCTCGGCGGCGCGGCGGCGGTCGTGCTGTTTTTTTATGTCAACGACTTCCTCCACTTCCGCTACCTCGGGCAACGGCTCAACGCCACCGCCCTCGGTTTTCTGGAGGACGTAAAAATCTCCGCCGGTATGGTGTGGCAGACGTATCCGGTCATCCGCATTTTGCTGGCCTGCGCGGCCGCGCTGATCGCGATGCTTTGGGTCAACGCTTGGCTGCACCGCCGCGCCGCCGCCGCGCCCGAAAATCCCCGCCTCCGGGCCCGCGTGACGTGGCTGGTGGCCACCAGTCTCGTCGGGCTGCTCGCCGCCTTCGGTCGCGTGGGCCAGTATCCATTGCGCTGGAGCGATGCGTTTAATCTGCGCGACGATTTCTCCGCCAACCTCGCGCTAAATCCCTTGGAGTCGTTTTTCAGCTCGCTGGCGTTTCGCGACACCGGCTACGACCGCGCCAAGGTCCGCGCGCACTATCCCCGGTTGAGTCGCTACCTCGGCGTCACCGCGCCGGATGCGGCCGCGCTCAATTTCGTGCGCGACGTCCCCGCCCCGCCCGGAGCACCGGCGCGTCGGCCCAACGTCGTGCTCGTGCTCTGCGAATCGTTCAGCGCCTACAAGAGCTCGATGTGGGGCAACCCGCTCGACACGACGCCCTATTTCGCGGAGCTCTGCCGCGACGGCGTGTTTTTCGAAAACTGCTTCACGCCGACCTTTGGCACCGCGCGCGGCGTCTGGGCCACGATCACGGGTGTGCCCGACGTGACGCCGGTGAAGACTGCCAGCCGCAACCCCGCGATGGTCGACCAACACACGATCATCAACGATTTCACCGGCTACCGAAAACTCTACTTCCTCGGCGGGAGCACGAGCTGGGCGAACATCCGCGGCGTACTCACCGGCAACATCCGCGACCTCGTGCTGCGCGAGGAGGACAGTTTCAAATCCCCGCGCATCGACGTGTGGGGTATCAGCGACAAGAGCCTGTTTCTCGAAGCCGAGGCCGAGTTGGCCCGGCAGACGGAGCCGTTCTTCGCCATCATCCAGACCGCCGGCAACCATCGGCCCTACACCATCGCGCCCGAGGATCTCGACGAATTCCAACCCCTCGACGTGCCCTTGGAAAAACTGCGGGCCCATGGCTTCGAGTCGCTCAAGGAATTCAATGCGTTTCGCTACACCGATTTCTCGTTCCGCAAATTTATGACCGCGGCGCGGCGCTCGGCGTATTTCGAGAACACCGTTTTCATCTTCATCGGCGACCACGGCATCGGCGGCAACGCCGGCAGGATGTTCCCCGCCGCTTGGACCGAGCAGGCGCTGACCGCCTACCACGTGCCGCTGTTGTTTTACGCGCCGAAATTGTTGCCACCGCGCCGGCTCGCCGCGCCGGCTTCGATGCTCGATGTCCTGCCCACCGCCGCCGGAATCGCCGGGATCGCCTACCGCAATTCCAGCCTCGGGCGCGATCTGTTGCACCGCCAAGAAATCGACGCCGGCCGGGGCAACGCCGCCTTCATTCTCGATCACAACAACAAGACGTTGGGCGTCGTGCAGGGCCGGCATTACGGCTACCGCCAGTTGCAGGGCGACCGCACCGGCTTTGTCTGGGCCGATTTTAACGCACCCCCACCCCCGGTGGAGGAGGCGGCGACCGGTTTGCCCGAGCACCTCGCCTTGGCGGATGCGTTTCACGAGACGGCGCGCTATCTCCTGCTAAACAATCGAAAGCCCCGCGACGAACTGTCCGTCCGCCGAGAAACCCGTTGAAGCGGCGAGTTCCCCGCCCCAGCCTCACTCTTCCCCTGTGATTGCCCCGCGCACTGAGCTCTCCGTTACCCCGGTCCTACTCGATCAATCCGCCAGCCCTACGGCCCGGTCGCGCCCGTCCCGGCTGAGCCCCGTCCAACGAATCGCATGGATTGCCGTGACTTTCATCGCCGGCGGCGCCGCCGTGAAGTATTCGGCGCCGATCAGCGTCAACCCGCCCCTCGCGCTTGAGCCCGCCTCGGCCCCCTGGGCCCGCGCCCCCCAGAGCGCGGGCGAGTTCGCGACGCCCCGGTTCGAACGCGGCTGGGTTTCGCCGGAGGCCCAGCTTGCCCACGTCCATTGCAGCATGGTGAGCGCGTTGCCCAGCGGCGACTTGCTCGCGCTCTGGTATGGCGGATCGCGCGAGGGCGCGGCGGATGTCGCAGTTTTCACTTCGCGCATGACCGCAGGGACGAAGACCTGGGGTCCGCCGCTCAAGGTGCTCGACCGCTCCAGCGTGGAAGGCGAACTCGGCCGCCGCATCAAGAAAATCGGCAACACCGTGATCTTCCCGGACCGCACCGGCCGGCTGTGGATGGTTTACGCCAGCGTGAGCCTAGGCGGCTGGTCGGGCTGCGCACTCAACATCAAATCATCGCCCGATGCCGGCCTCACTTGGGGCCAAAGCCGGCGGCTCACGTTGAACGCGTTCTTCAACATGAGCACGCTCGTGCGCAACAAGCCGATCTACGCCGCCGACGGCCGCATCGGGCTGCCGGTCTATCACGAGATGGCCACCAAGTTCCCCCAAATTCTATGGTTCCAGCCCGGCCCCGACGGCACCGTGGAAGATTACAAAGTCCGCAATCTCGGCGCGTCCAAAGGCCTGATCCAGCCCGTGCTGGTTGCGCTCGGCGGGGACCAAGTTCTCATGGTGCTGCGCGATACGAGCAGCCAGCGCTCGTTGCGCACATCGCTCTCCACGGACAACGGCTGGACTTGGCCGGACCCAACCCCGATTTCCCTGCCCAATCCCGATGCGCCCGTGGACGCTTTGCGCCTCGCCGACGGCCGGATTCTCCTCGCCTACAACCACGCTTCGAGCGGCCGCGAGAGCCTTGGTTTGTCCCTATCCTCCGACGAAGGGCGCACGTGGAAGAAACACTCCGTGCTGGAGCGCGAGACGGACAAGGAGTTTTCTTACCCGCAGCTGACGCAGGGCCCCGGCGGGATGATCCATCTCACGTATACGTGGAAACGGGAGCGCATCGGACACATCGCGTTTAACCTCGCTTGGCTCGACCAGTATCGCGAGCTCGCCGGCGGGTTGCTGCCCCAATGAACCACGCTTGGTTGCCACCCTCGGACGCGCTCGCGGTTTTCGCCGCGGTGTGGCTGATGCTGCTCGGGTTCGGCGGCCGCTTCATGTCGCTACAGGCGTCGGTCGCCCTGCGGCTGGCCGTCGCGGCGGCGACCGCGGGCGTGATGCTGGTGCCGATCAAGGATCTGCAGCTGTGGAACTGGGTGTTCAGCTATTACCCCAATCCCTCGTTGCCCATCCTCGGCCTGTTGATCGCGCAACGCAGCCCGCGCTTTCTCGGCGTCACTATTTTCCAATCGGCCGATTGGTGGGCGACATGGATTTTCGGCGCGGTCGTGGGTTCGTTGGTCTACCTGCAACCGCTGATTTTTGGCCGCGGCATCGATTTTCACTATTGGGGCTGGCACTCGAACTATGCCGCCGCCGCGCTCACCTTGACCGCGATCGTTTTTCTGGCTCGGGGAAACCGATTCGGCGTGCTGCTGGTGGCGGCGCTGGTGGCATTTGCACTGGGCGCGCTGGAGTCGACCAACTGCTGGGACTACGTCGTCGATCCCATCTACTGGCTCGCGAGCGTCGTGGTCATCGTGCGGCGGGGCGCGATTGCGGAGTGGGCCCGGCGTCAGGCGAAGCTCAGCCAAACCACGGCTTAAGAGTCGGGCGGGGTCTTTGACCCGCCTTGGTGCGTCCGAGGGGGGGTCAAAGACCCGCCCTACCTTCCCGGCCCCGCTCAGACGAAGTTTACGTTGCCCCGATAAAGCTGGATCGGCTTCACGCCGATGGGCTTGTCGCGGAGAGCGCGGATGCCTTCGACCGCGGCAAAGGCCCCGGTGATCGTCGTCATGAGACACACCGCGTGCGAATACGCCGCCGCGCGGATTTTGTTTTCGTCCTGCCGCGGGATCATCCCGGCAGGCGTGTTGATCACGAGTTGGATCTGACCGTTTTTCAGCATGTCCACCGCGTTGGGGCGGCCCTCGGTGATTTTCGCGAGGCGTTTTACGGGCACGCCGTTGTCGGCGAGCATCTTCGCCGTGCCGCTGGTCGAGTAGATCGTGAAGCCGAGTTCCACGAGCGCGCGGGCCAGCGCGGTGGCGCGGGGTTTATCGGCGTCTTTAACGCTGAGAAACACGTTCCCCTTGGTCGGCAGGCCAGGCTTGGCGGCGGCTTGAGCTTTCGCGAAAGCGACGCCCAGGTCCGCATCAATCCCCATGACTTCGCCGGTCGAGCGCATCTCGGGTCCGAGCGCGATGGTGGAACCGGGGAAACGCACAAACGGGAACACGGCTTCTTTGACGCACCAATGTTTCGGCGTCTGCTCACGGGTGAAGCCGAGGTCCTTTAGCTTGGCGCCGGTCATAACTTTGGCGGCGAGTTTCGCGAGCGGCACGCCGATGGCCTTGGCCACGAACGGCACGGTGCGCGAGGCGCGGGGATTCACTTCGAGCACGTAGAGCTGGTTGTCCTTAATCGCGAACTGGACGTTCATGAGGCCGACGACCTTGAGCGCTTTGGCGAGCGCGTAGGTGGCAGTACGGACGGTGTTAAGCATCTCGGGGCTCAGCGTGTGCGGGGGCATCACCATCGCGGCGTCGCCGGAGTGGACGCCGGCAAACTCGATGTGCTCGAGCATACCGCCGATGACGCTGGTCTCGCCATCACTGATGCAGTCCACATCGAGCTCGATGGCGTCTTCGAGGAACTTATCAATGAGCACGGGCTTGCCGGGCATGACGTCGAACACTTGGCGGACCACGGCCTTCAATTCTTCTTCGCTGTAAACCACGAACATGCCGCGGCCACCGAGGACGAATGACGGCCGGAGCAACACGGGGTAACCGACGGCCGCGGCGAATCCGACGGCCTCACCCTCGCTCAGCGCGGTGCGGTTGTCGGGCTGGCGCAGACCGGTGGCGGTGAGGATGGCGGCGAACAGCTTGCGGTCTTCGGCGGCCTCGATGCTTTCCGGCGTGGTGCCGATGATGTTGACGCCGTTGGCCTTTAAGGCGGAGGCGAGATTGAGCGGGGTCTGGCCGCCGAACTGCACGATGACGCCGTCGCATTTTTCCTGCGTGTAAATCTCGAGCACATCTTCGAGCGTGAGCGGCTCGAAGTAGAGCCGGTCGCTGGTGTCATAGTCGGTGGAGACGGTTTCCGGATTGGAGTTCACCATCACGCTCTCGTAGCCGATCTCACGGAGGGCGAAGCTGGCGTGGACGCAGCAGTAGTCGAACTCGATGCCCTGGCCGATGCGGTTGGGCCCGCCGCCGAGGATCATGATCTTCTTCTTGCCGCTCGGGGGCAGGATCTCGTTTTCGTCACCGTAGCTCGAATAATAGTAAGGCGTGAACGCCTCGAACTCGGCCGCGCACGTATCGACGAGACGGTAGGTCGTGTTGATGCCGGCCTGTTTGCGGTGGGCGCGGACGGCGGCAAGGTCGGTCTTAAAAATATGGGCGAGCTGGGCATCGGCAAAACCGAACTGTTTCGCGCGGCGGAGGGCGGTGACTTCGACGGTCGCAAGAGTTTCCGCCGCCAACTCCTGCTCCATCTCGTGAATCTCGCGGAGCTGATGAAGGAACCACGGATCGATCTTGGTGAGATCGAAAATGCGCTCGACGCTGTAACCGGCGCGGAAGGCGTGGCGCAGGTAAAAAATGCGCTCGGAGTTGGGCGTGCCGAGCTTCGCGTTGATGATTTTCTCATCGATAATCTCATCGCCGCCGAACTTGCCGCCGCCGCCGAAACCGCGGGCGCCGACCTCGAGCGAACGCAGACATTTCTGCATCGATTCTTTAAACGTGCGGCCGATGGCCATCGCCTCGCCGACGGATTTCATCGCGGAGGTGAGCGTGGTATCGGCGCCGAGGAATTTCTCAAACGTGAAGCGCGGGATCTTGGTGACGACGTAGTCGATGGTCGGCTCGAAGCTCGCCGGCGTGACGCGCGTGATGTCGTTGCGCAACTCGTCGAGCGTGTAGCCGACGGCGAGTTTGGCGGCGATCTTGGCGATGGGGAAACCGGTGGCCTTCGAGGCGAGGGCGGAGGAACGCGAGACGCGCGGATTCATCTCGATGACGACCATGCGGCCGGTCACGGGATCGACGGAGAACTGGATGTTGGAACCGCCGGTTTCGACGCCGATTTCGCGAATGACGGCGAACGACGCGTCGCGCATGACCTGGTATTCTTTGTCGGTGAGCGTCATCGCCGGAGCGACGGTGATGGAGTCGCCGGTGTGGACGCCCATCGGGTCAAAATTCTCGATGGAGCAGATGACCACGCACTGGTCCTTGTGGTCACGCATGACCTCCATCTCGTATTCCTTCCAGCCGAGCAGACATTCCTCGACGAGAACCTCGTGCACGGGCGAGAGATCGAGCCCGTTGGCGCAGATGCCTTCGAATTCCTCCTTGTTGTAAGCGATCCCGCCGCCGCTGCCGCCGAGGGTGAAGGACGGGCGGATGATGAGCGGGAAGGCGCCGAGAAAGTCGGCGGCCTCGCGGGCCTCGGTCATGTTTTTCACGGTGCGCGATTTCGCGACATCGAGACCGATCTTGATCATGCACTGTTTGAACAACTCGCGGTCCTCGCCCTTGTTGATGGCGTCGGGCTTGGCGCCGATCATTTCGACGCCGTATTTGGCGAGGATGCCGGATTTATTCAGCTCCATCGAAAGATTAAGCGCGGTCTGACCGCCAAGGGTGGGCAACAGGGCGGACGGGCGCTCGGCGGCGATGATTTTCTCGAGGGTTTCGAGGTTGAGCGGCTCAATGTAAGTGACATCGGCAAACTCCGGATCGGTCATGATCGTAGCCGGGTTGGAGTTCACTAGAATGACCCGGTAACCCTCTTCCCGGAGGGCTTTGCACGCTTGGGTACCCGAGTAATCGAACTCGCAGGCCTGCCCGATGACGATCGGGCCGGCACCGATGATGAGGATGGATTTCAGATCAGGGCGTTTGGGCATCAGCGTAGATTTCGACGAGGGTTGGGCCCGCTGAAACGGGCGGCAAGCGGGAAAGCGCGGCGACCAAAATTCCGCCCGTGGCCGACGCCGCCGACCGCAGATTACCGTCGCCCAAACGTTACATAAAGCGGCGAATTTACATCGCTTAGAAATCCGGCCGCGGCTGAGATCAATGCTTCTTTTTTAAACCTTTTGCCCACATGAATCGTCCGCTTTTTCCCTTGCCCGGCGTCCAAGCACTCAGCCGCCGATCCTTCTTGGCCGGCAGCGCCTCCTTCGCAGCGGCGGCACTGCTTTCGACCCGGGTTGCGGGCGCGGCGGCGCGCACCGGCTCGTTTTCCGACTCTCCCTTTTCCCTCGGAGTCGCCTCGGGGGATCCGTTGCCCGACGGGGTGGTGCTTTGGACGCGGCTGGCCCCCCGGCCGTTGGAAGTCGGCGGGGGGATGGAAGCGGAACCGGTCGAAGTAGCGTGGCAAATCGCCGAAGACGAAGGGATGGCGCGGGTCGTTCAATCCGGCACGGCGACCGCCCGCCCGGAGTGGTCGCACTCGGTCCATGTCGAGGTGTTCGGGCTGCGGCCGGGTCGTTGGTATTGGTATCGATTTAAAGTCGGCAGCGAAGTGAGTCCCAAAGGCCGCACCCGCACCGCGCCGCCAGCCGATGTGATGGCCGAGCGCCTGCGCTTCGCCTTTGTGTCCTGCCAGCACTACGAGGCCGGTCTTTTCACGGCTTATGACCATCTCGCGCGCGAGGACCTTGATCTCGTGGTCCACCTCGGCGACTACATCTACGAAGGCCCCGCGGCCGATGGCCGGGTGCGGCGTCACCTCGGCAGCGAATGTTTCGCATTGGACGACTACCGGCTGCGCTACGCGCTCTACAAAACGGATCCCCATTTGCAGGCGGCGCACGCCACGGCGCCGTGGATCGTGACGTGGGACGACCACGAGGTGGCCAACAACTACGCGGCCGACCGCGCGGCGAAGCCGGCGCAACAGGCGTCCTTCCTCGCTCGGCGGGCCGCGGCCTACCAGGCCTATTTCGAGCACATGCCCCTGCGCCGCTCGGCGCTGCCAAAAGGCCCCGAGATGCTGCTTTACCGCAGCCTTAATTTCGGCCGGCTCGCGCAATTTCACGTGCTCGATACCCGCCAATATCGCACCCTGCAACCGCTCGGCGACGGCCTGAAAGCCCCGACGCCCGGGTTGCTCGATCCGCGAGGCACATTGATGGGCGATCGCCAACGTGATTGGCTTTTCTCGGGCTTCGAACGTTCGCCGGCGAACTGGAACATTCTCGCCCAACAAGTCATGATGGCCCGCGTCGACCGGGTCGGCGGCAACGAGATCAAATACAGCATGGACCAATGGCCCGGCTACGAGTTTGAGCGGCGGCGCTTGCTCCGGCATTTTCGCGAGAAACGCGTCAAAAACCCTGTCGTCATCACCGGCGACATTCATTCGCACTGGGCCAATGAACTCATCGCCGATTTCGACGAGCTCGATTCGCCCGTCGTCGGCACCGAATTTGTCGGGACTTCAATCAGCTCGGGGGGGGACGGGGCCGCCGCGCCCAAGACCCACGATCAACTGTTGGCCGAGAATCCGTTTCTGAAATTCTTCAACGCCGAACGGGGCTACGTGCGTTGCGAAGTTACCCCGCAAACGTGGCGCTCCGACTACCGAACGGTGCCCTTCGTCACCAAGCCCGGCGCACCTCTGGTCACGCGGGCTTCATTCGTAGTGGAGTCGGGCCGGCCGCAGTTGAATCGAGCCTGACGGGAGGCACCCGCAGAGGTGAGCCCGATCCGCCGCGGCCGGCGGCAGCTCGGACGGCCAAGGCCGTCAACTGCCGGCGAGAAGTTGCCGGGCATCGTGCCCGTGCCACGGAGCCATCGGCCGGGGCGAGCGTCACGTCGTAGCCGGGCGTGAGGTAGTGGATGCGGTTCAGATCCCAACCCGCGCCGCCGGCCTGCACCGCAGAAATCTCGCCGAAGCGAGTGGCACCCAGCCGGGCGCTGTAGTTGTTCCATGCGCACGGCACGCCGAGTTGCACCGTGTCGCCGGACTAACCCTTTTCCATCCGGACGCGCTCGGTCAGGTCGAAGAGCGAGATTCCGGTAAAGCGTCGCAACGCGGAGTTGGCCGAAGCACCGGCGGGACTAGCTAGGAAACGAGCGGCTGCGACCGGCAGGCCGATCAGCAATCGCTGCAATGCGAACACGGCGATGCGTGCTTGGGTTTTTTGGGGAGGGCTCGTTCGCCATTCACCATCGCCCTGGACCCATTAAAAATCGACCGGCCTTTCTCCACTCGCCTTGGGCCTTGCACAGCGCTCCGGCATGACATCCGCTCCCTCCACCCGCCATGAAACGCACCCGCTCCGCCGTCGTTGCACTCAAACTCATCACCGCGCTCGCGCTCGTTTTGGCGCCCGCTCCGTTCGCTCGCGCCCAGCGTGCGCCGGTCGAGGCCAAGCACGGCATGGTCGCAACCGTTCACGATCTCGCGTCTGAAGCCGCGGTGGAAATCCTCAAAAAAGGCGGCAACGCCGTGGACGCGGGCGTCGCCGTCGGCCTTGCCCTCACCGTCGTCTACCCCTCTGCCGGCAATATCGGCGGCGGTGGCTTCATGATGATCCGCCTCGCCGACGGCCGCGCCGTCGCCATCGACTACCGCGAGACCGCCCCCGCCGCCTCCGGCCGAGACATGTTTCTCGGCCCCGATGGCAACGTCCTCAAGCCCGGTCCCGGCTCTTCCACCGTGGGCTGGCGCGCCAGCGGCGTCCCCGGCTCCGTCGCCGGCTTCGCCCTCGCCCACCAAAAATACGGCTCCGGCAAAGTCTCTTGGGCCGACGTTTGCGAACCCGCCCGTCGCCTCGCCGCCGATGGCTTTGTCATCTCCCAAGGTACCGCCGCCAACCTCAAGGCTTACGCCAAATTCCTCTCCCAGTTTCCCGAATCGAAACGTATTTTTCTCGCCGACGGTGCGTTTCACGAGGCCGGCACTGTGTGGCGCCAGCCTGATCTCGCCGAAGTCTTTGCCCGCCTTCAGAAAAACGGCCCGCGCGAATTCTACGAGGGCGAGACGGCCCGCCTCATCGCCGATGCCATGGCGAAAAACGGCGGCACCCTCACCCTCGCCGATCTCAAGGGCTACACCGCCGTCGAGCGTAAACCCCTGCGCGGTACCTACCGCGGTCACGAGATCGTGACGATGCCGCCACCCAGCTCCGGCGGTATCGCCCTGCTCCAAATGCTCGGGATGCTGGAAACCCACGACGTTGCCAAACTCGGCGCCAACTCCGCCGCGAAATTCCACCTGTTCATCGAGGTCATGCGCCGCGCCTTCCGCGACCGCGCCGAGTTTTTGGGCGACCCCGATTTCGTCAACGTTCCCACCGCCGGCCTGCTCGACCGCGCCTACATCGCGGGGCTCATGAAAAATTTTAATCCCGCCAAAGCGACGCCCAGCGACGGTCTCGCCCCCGGCAACCCGGCCGGTTGGACCCCGATCAAGGTTTCGCAACTCGACGATCACCGCGCCCGCCTCGCCGCCGAATCCACCGAGACCACGCACTACTCCATCGTCGACGCCGCCGGCAACGCCGTCAGCAACACCTACACCCTCAACGGCGGCTACGGCTCCGGCGTCACCATCCCCGGCACCGGCATCCTCATGAACAACGAAATGGACGACTTCACTTCGAAAATCGGCGTGAAAAACATGTTCGGCCTCCTTCAAGGTCCCGCCAACGCCATCGCCCCCGGCAAGCGCCCGCTCTCTTCGATGACGCCCACCTTCGTCCTCAAAGACGGCGCGCTCCTCCTCGTCACCGGCAGCCCCGGCGGCCCCACGATCATCAACACGGTGCTCCAGGTCATCACCAACGTCATCGACCACCAGATGCCCGTGATGCAGGCCGTCGAGTTCCCCCGCTTCCACCACCAATGGCAGCCCAACACGATCAGCCACGATCGTTTCAGCATGAGCCCCGACACCTCCGCGCTGCTCACCGCAATGGGCCATTCGTTGAACGAACGCCCCAACGTCGTCGGCGGCGACGCCGAAACGGTGATGATCGACCCCGAGACGAAACTTCGCCTCGGCGCCGCCGACCCCCGCAAACCCGACGCCAAAGCGGTCGGCTACTGAGCACCGTTCCAGCATCTCGCTTCTCAAGCGCCAGCCTCCCCGCCGGCGCTTTTTTACACCCTGCCAGCCGCAGGCCCAAACCGTTTCCGCCCTTCAAAAACGGGCGTTTTGTGCACGTTTTCGTTCACCCTCTTCAAACCCACCGAGGCAAATTGCGACAATTTCCTCTCCAGCAACGAAATCGGAACCGGCACGTTCTCCGTCGAGACTTTCCTCACCGCCGACACCGATCAGGACGGCAAACTCAGCATCGGCGAATTCATGAATCTTCGCCGCGCCATTTTTCGCGCGGCCGATTTGAACCGCGACGATTTCCTCAAAATCAACGATTACGAAAGCTTCCACCTCCCCGCCCAATTTGACTGGAACGACCGTAATAAAAACGGACGCCTCACTCAAGAATCGTTCATCGCCGGCTAGTTTCGCCTCCTCACGGGGTGATCTCCCGAGACGCAAACGAGAGCCCCGCTCGCGTCGCCCGATCACACGCCGAAGCGCCCTTTCCGGGATTCGCCGCAGCCATTTCGGCCCAACTATCTTTCCGCCTTGAGCATCCGCGCGCCGCGGCGCACACATTTCTCGCCACTGCGACGCCCTCCATGAATCCATCCGATCCTGCCTCCAAAAACCTGCCTCTCTGGATTTTCTTCGTCGTCGACGCAGTCCTCACTGCCGCCGCCATCTACATCGCACACCACGCGCCCAAGCCTCTCTCGACCCAAGCTATCTTTACCGTCACCGCGCTGGTGCTCGGCGGCGCGCTCATCGCCTTGGTCCCTTTGGTTGCCCGCTACGAGCGTGAGAAAAATGAAATGCTCGATGATCGCCAACGGGCCCTTGAATCCCTCGCCCGCACGCTCACGACCGCGGCTGAACAAATCAGCATCGCAACCGCCGGGCTCAACGACATCGCCGACCTCACCCAAAAAAATCTCAAGAAAGTCGAGCACCTCCCCGCTCAGCTCCAAGAAAAAATCGCCGAGCTCACCTCGCGCCTTGCCGCCAGCGAAGCCGAGACCATCGACGCCCTCGAAAAAGAACTCACCTCACTCCGCGCCCTCGAAAGCGAGCGTCTCGCCGCCACCGCGGAAAAAATCAACCAGACCGCCGCGCAGCTCGGCCAACTCAACAGTTCCACGCACCAAAACTTGGCCACCGCGCGGGAATCGCTGGCCCAACTCGGCACGCAGCTCGACGCCGCCGCGACCCTCCTCGACACCAAGCTCGCCGCCCTCGCCGCATCGGCCGCCCAACTCGCCATCATCGCGGTCACGCCTCCGCCCGCCACCCTGCTCCCCGCGCCCACCGTCCGCGAACCCGAGGTCGAGCCCGCGCCCACGTCCGCTGACTCTCACCCTTCCACCGCTGCTAGGCTCGAGCCCCCCCGCCGCGCCCGTAAATCGCGCCGGGAGGAAGCGCCTCCCGCCGAGGAGGTCGTGCCCGCCGAAGCCACGCCTGCCGCCGTCGCCGAACCCGCGCCCGAACCCATCGCCCCCATCGAACTCGCCCCACCTGAGGCTCCGCCGGTCGACTTCGTGGCCGCAGATCCGATTTTCTTTTCCTCGCCATTCACCGCCGAGCCACCCGCACCAGTACCCGTCGATTCACCCGCGGAAGCCGCCATCGCCGAGCTCACTCCCGCCGCTCCGGATTCCGCCCCGGCCGAGGCCGCCTCTGACGTCGTAAAAGCCCCGCGCAAACGCTCCGCCAAAAAACCCGCCGTCAACGGTGCCGAGTCCGGGCCCACCGGAGGAGCGGAGCTCGCCCCAGCCGTCGAAACTCCGCCCGCGTCACTCGAAATCGCGCCCGAGAACAATTCTCATCCCGTAGCAGCCCCGGTGATCGAGGAGCCTGACATCGAATCGCTGGCTGTCCCCGTTGCCGACGACGTCGCGCCACCGCCCGAGCCCGCCGCCTCCGAGGCCCCGGTCGCAACGGAGCCGCCGCCGGTTGATGAATTTGTCCAATTCTCACCGGACGAACTGCCAGCCACGCCCGTTGCCGCCCCTGAGTTCAAACTCCACAGCCCCGACGCCACGGTTTCCTCGATGACCGCCGATGGCGCCAGCCGCCTCCTCGCCACCGCCTATATCGGCATTGGCAACCGCCTCTTCATTCGCGGCCAAGGCCCGGGCCTCACGTGGGAAAAAGGCGTCCCCCTCCAGTTTGTCTCMATCGGCAAATGGCGTTGGGAAACCACCGAAGCCACCGCCCCGATCTCTTTCAAACTCTACAAAAACGACTCCATCGAGTGCACCGCCCTCGGCGAACAAGCGATCGCCCCCGGCCACCTCACGGAAGTCACGGCGTCGTTCTGATCGCCTTGGTTCTGGGCCTCGACAGTCACCAAACTAAAGCGACATCGCGCCGCTCAATAATGCGGCGGACGCTCGTCCCTGAGCTCCCCGCCCTCGTCGCGCCCTGCACCGCCATTCGCGCCACTTTCACCCGCGCGCTCCCGCAGCATCTTCAGCTCAGCGCGCACCCGGGCCAGTAGGTCGCTCAGTTCCAGCATGACCTTGTCCTGCGCGGTCACATGCCGCTCCAGATAGGCCACCTTCTCTTCCAAATTCAGTATCCGCCCGGCATTGTCGTGATCACTCATAGTTTCTTGATGACCCGCTCCGCCTTCAATTTCTCGAGCTGAGGCTGCACGACCAGCACGACGCAATCCGGGCCCACCGAGTGACTGAATTCGCTGCCCGTGCGCTCGTTGAGGTAGCTCTCCATGTGCTGCCAATAATTTTGATCGTAGCGGATTTTTTGCAGTAACTGCAAGTCGGCAACAGCTCTTCCAAGTGGCGCACTTGGGTCGCATACCGCAGAATTCGCTCAGCCAATTGGAGCCGCAGCCAAAGCTCCTCCACATTTAACGGCTTCGACAGAAAATCATCCCCGCCCGCGTCGGCCGCCTCAATGCGGTTAGCCGAATCCGCCGTATTTGCCGCGGACAAAACCAAATAGACATAATTGGCGTCCGGCCGCTCCCGCATTTTTCGGCAGCGGTCGAGCCCGTTCAAATTCGGCATCATCCCATCGCTCCCGATTACCCACACCGGCTCGGCCTTCATGATCGCCCACGCCTCCCGATCATCCTTCACCTCGATCACGTCGTGCCCGAGTTTCCGCAGCGCCTGCCGCAAAACGGCCGGGGCGGCGGCATCATCTTCAATGGCGAGGAATTTCACCCCCTCACTCGGACGGTTTTTTTTCTGCTCCGCAATCGGCAAAACTCTCCGCCGCTCGGCCCCCGGTTTACCCCTGCCCCAGTCGGGCCCGTAGCTGCCCAACCGTCGTCACCGGGGCCTCGCAGGTGCGGCTCTCACACACAAAAGCCGTCGCCTTACCCTTGTTAGGCGCCATCGCCCCGATCCACGGCGCCCGCGTGGCCAACCAGCGTTGGCCTTCGCCGCCGTCCGCCGCCAGAACCGACCACCCGGCTGAGAGTCGTTCGTCCAACACGGCCGCCAGCGCCCGAAAATCCTCCGCCTCCGGATCACCCGCCAACACCACTTGGCGCGAAGGTGCCAGCAACCGCTCGATCGCACACAACATCTGGGGCAACCCTTGGGGCGACTCCGCCCACTGTCCGCGAAACGCTTCCACGCATCGCCGCGCGCGGGCCGTCCGCGTCATTCCGCCGACCTCCATTTCTCCGGTGAAAGCCGCGAGACGGATGAGATTCATCGCCGCAACCGAACTCGGCGTTGGCTCCGCCCCATCATACTCATCTTTCAACCGCACCACCAGGTCCGTCGCACCTGCAGCGGAATTGAAATAGCCGCCGCCCGCGTCGTCCCAAAACTTCGCATCCATCGTCGCCTGCAGCCGCTCCGCCCACTGCAACCAGCGCACGGCAAACGTCGCCTCATACAGATCGAGCAGACCCTGAATGAAAAATGCGTAGTCCTCCGCGAAACCTTCGCTGGCTGCACGTCCCCCGCGCCACGAGCGATACAGCACGTTGCGATCGGCATCGCCGAGCTCCCGCTCGACAAACTCCGCCGCCCGTTGCGCGGCTTCCCCATACGCGCGCTCGCCCAAAACTCGCGCCCCCTTGGCCAGCGCGGAAATCATTAGTCCGTTCCAAGCCGTGATCACCTTGTCGTCGAGCAAGGGGCGCGGCCGCGCTGAACGCACCGCCTTCAATTTCTCCAACGCCGTCTGCAACCGGTTGCTGGCCTGCTCGGTCGTCAGCCCGGCGAGCCGCGCCGACTCCGCCAACGGCCGCACCTGGCTTAAAATATTTTTCCCCGTCAACTCCCCCTGCGGATCAATCTCCGCCGGGACATTGCCCTCCGCCTTCACCCCGAAGTGCCCGCCAAAAAACTCCGCGTCCCCCCCCAACACCGCCACGATCTCAGCCTGGTCCCACCCGTAAAACGCGCCCTCCTTCGCCGTGGCATGGGCGTCCCGCCCAGGAGCAGACACCAACGAGTCCGCATCCTCCGCCGAGAAAAATTCCCCGGCCGTCCCCGTGAGCCGCTCCGCCACGTAGGCGAAAATATCACGCGCCATCCAGGCATAGCGTTCGTCTCCGCTCGCCTGTTTCATGTCGAGCGCGTTCAACGCGATCTGCGCTTGGTCGTAGAGCATTTTCTCGAAATGCGGCACCGCCCACGCCGGATCGACCGCGTAACGATGGTAGCCGCCGCCCACGTGATCGTGGATTCCTCCGTGCGACATGTTGCGCAACGTGTGGCCCGCCATCTCCAGCGCCGCCACGCCCAACGCCGAGGTCACGCCTTGTTGGGCCGCACAGCGAAACAGGAACGCCAAATTACTCGCCCGGGGAAATTTCGGGGCACCGCCAAAGCCGCCGCGGTCCGCATCAAACGTATCGTAGAAAAACTGAAACCCTTTTTCGAAAGCCTCCCCCGCCGCCTCCGCGAGATCTGCCTCCGCCGCGCGCTCGGCTATCGATTTCCGGCCCTCAGCTTTCTCCCGCAACTCCCGCAACACTCGCTCGCTTTCTTCGATCAGCTTCAGCCGCTCCTCTCGCCAACCGCGCGCGATCGCCCGCAACAGCGTCGCAAAACCCGCTCGCCCCGGCCGATCGTGCGGCGCAAAATACGTCCCGCCGAAGAAGGGTTTCAGCTCCGGCGTGAGCCATGCCGAGAGCGGCCAACCACCATGACCGGTTAGCGCCTGCACGTAAACCATGTAAACCTTGTCCACATCCGGGCGCTCCTCGCGGTCCACTTTGATCGCGACAAAATACTCGTTCAAAAGCGCCGCCACCGCTCCGTCCTCGAACGACTCGTGCGCCATCACGTGGCACCAATGGCACGTGGCATAACCGATGCTCAAAAAAATCGGCTTCTCCTCGGCCCGCGCCCGCGCGAATGCCGCCTCGCCCCACGGGAGCCAATTTACCGGGTTGGCGGCGTGCTGCAGCAGGTAGGGCGATTTTTCGAAAGCGAGCGCGTTGGGCATGACGGAGGTGAAATCACGAAACGCCCGAAACACACGAAAACAAAAAAGGAGCGCCGCGACCGGAGCTCCCTTCGCTCGGAAAAGCCGGCGGAAAAACCGCCGGCATTTTCCTCTGCTTACGCTTTTACTTCCCGAGGACCCAATTAAAGATCAACGGCACCACGATCGTCGCGTCGCTCTCGACGATGAACTTCGGGGTCGAGCCCGCGAGCTTGCCCCAGGTGATCTTTTCGTTGGGCACCGCACCCGAGTAACTGCCGTAACTCGTGGTCGAGTCGCTGATCTGCGCGAAGTAACCCCAGAGCGGCACGCCGTCACGGCCGAGGTCTTGATGCAGCATCGGCACCACGCAGATGGGGAAATCACCCGCAATGCCGCCGCCGATTTGGAAGAAGCCGATCGAGCCTTCGCCGTTCTTCATGAGCTTCGCCGTCTTCGTATACCACTCAGCCAACCAAGTCATGTATTCGATGCCGGTGCGCACGGTGTGCACGTTCTTGATTTCACCCGTGACGACGCGGCCGGCATACATATTGCCGAGCGTGGCGTCTTCCCAGCCGGGGACGATGATCGGCAGGTTCTTCTCGCAGGCGGCGAGCATCCATGAATTTTTCGGGTCGATCTGGTAGCTCTGCTTGAGCTTACCGCCGCGCAGAATTTTATACATGAACTCGTGCGGGAAGTAGCGTTCGCCCGCCTGATCGGCCTTGGTCCACTCATCGGCCACGACCGCCTCGATGCGGCGCATGGCTTCCATTTCGGGAATGCAGGTATCGGTCACGCGGTTCATGTGGCGCTCGACGAGTTTCATCTCGTCCTCGGCGGTGAGGTGGCGGTAGTTCGGCACGCGCTCGTAGTAATCGTGGGCCACGAGATTAAAAATGTCCTCCTCAAGATTCGCGCCGGTGCAGACGATGGCGTGGACCTTGTCCTCACGGATCATTTCGGCGAGCGAGATCCCAAGCTCCGCCGTGGACATGGCGCCGGCGAGCGTGACCAGCATCTTGCCGCCGGTTTTGAGGTGGGTCTCGTAGCCCTTGGCTGTGTCAAGGAGCGCCGCCGCGTTGAAGTGGCGGTAATTCTGCGCGATAAATTGGGAAACCGGGCCCTTTTTAGCGGCAAGGGCCGCATTGATGTCTTCCGGGCGTTTGGTCTGGCGTTTGGCTTTCATAAAATTGCGGGGCGAGAAATAGCGGGGCGGTGAAAGGCAACGCCACGAAAAAATCTTCGCATCATCCGCTTCGTTCCGTTCCCGTCGACCGTCCGCATGGTCGCCGCCTTCCTCACCACTCTCTTTTTTTCGCTCTCGACGATCTTCGCCAATCGCAGCCTGCGCGCCGTCGGCGCCACCCGCGCCAACCTCGGCCGCCTTCTCTTCGCCGCCCTCGTGCTCGGCGCGTATGCCCACCTATTCGGCGGCGGCCTCGGCGGCGCCGGTCGTGACTGGCTCCTGCTCAGCGGCGTCATCGGCATGGGATTGGGCGATCTTGCGGTCTTTGCCGCGTTGCCGCTTCTCGGCTCCCGGCTCACCGTGTTGATGACGCAGTGCCTCGCCGCACCTTTGGCCATCGTCGCCGAGTGGCTTTGGCTCGGCACCGTGCTCACCGGCACTCAACTGCTTTGGGGGTTCGTTATCCTCGGCGGCGTGCTCATCGCGTTGCTGCCTTCGCGTTCAAGTCCGCCCAAGGTGACCATTCGCCCGATCGGTTTTCTCTTCGGCTTCCTCGCCGCCTGTGGCCAAGGCTTCGGCGCCGTCGTCAGCCGCAAAGGCAATGCTCTCGCGGCTCTCGCCGGAGAACCCATCGACGGTCTYACCGCCGCCTACCAACGCATTCTCGGCGGTCTCGCCATCACCCTAATCTGGCTCGCCGCCCGCGMCCTTCTTAGCGCAAAGCCCTCCGCCCCCGCGCCGCCCGAGGCCCCGCCGCCGTGGCGCGCCTACCTCTGGATTCCCGCCAATGCCGGTTGCGGAGCCATCATCGGCGTAAGTTGCTATCAATGGTCCCTCGCCACCACGCCCAGTGGCATCGTGCTCCCCATCGTCGCCTGCACCCCTCTCGTTATCATCCCGCTGAGCTACTGGTTGGAGAACGAACGCCCCACCCGCCGCTCCTTACTCGGCGGCCTCATCGCCGTCGCCGGTTGCATCGCCCTCGCCCTCGCCCGTTGAAGCCAAATATCACCCCAAAAGTGACTTTTGCGCGCAGCACAACCGCATCATTGACGACMCCGCGCGGCCTAGGGTTTACTGTTCGGTTCTCATGCTCACCATCGCCGACGTTTCCAAGTCCTACGGCACCCGCCAACTCTTTTCCGAAGTCTCGCTCTTCATCGCGCGCACCGATCGCCTCGGCTTGATCGGTCCCAACGGCGCGGGCAAGTCCACCTTGTTCGGCCTCATCCTCGGCGAGGAAAAACCCGATACCGGCACCATCGAGTGGGAGCGCGGCGCCGACTTCGGCTACCTGCCGCAGGAGAGCGCCCCCGCCGGTGATGAGACCATTCTTCACATCGCGACGAGTGGCAAAAAACTCGAGCCCACCGACGACGATTACGACATCGACTACACCCTCGAGCCTCGCGCCAAAAAGATCCTCGCCGGCCTCGGCTTCAAGGAGGGCGACGCGCTGAAGCTCGCAAAAACGTTCTCCGGCGGCTGGGTCATGCGCGCCCACCTCGCCCGCCTCCTCGTCGCCGAGCCTGCGCTCCTCCTCCTCGACGAGCCGACCAACCATCTCGATCTCGAAGCCCTCCTCTGGTTCCAAGAATACCTCACGCGCTACCCAGGCGGCCTCGTCGTCATCTCCCACGATCGCGCCTTCCTCAACGCCCTCTGCACCGGCATGCTCGAACTCCGCGCCGGTGCGCTCCACTATTACCACGGCAACTACGACAATTTCCTCACGGAAAAAGAAGCCCGCAAATCCCAGCAGGCCGCGGCGTTCAAGACCCAGCAACGCGAGATCGCCCATCTCCAGGTGTTCGTCGATCGCTTCGGCGCCAAGGCCTCCATGGCCTCCCGTGCCAAGTCCAAAGAGAAACAGATCGAGCGCCTGAAAGAAGCCGCCGTCGAGGAACCCACCGAGGAGCTCAAGAAGATGAACTTCAAGTTCCCGCAGCCTCCGCGCTCCGGCCTGAAGGTCATCGAACTCGAACACGTCCGGCAGGCCTACGGTGATTTCGTGGTCTACGAGAACCTCAACTTCACCGCCGAACGCGGCCAGGGCATCGTGCTCATCGGCCCCAACGGCGCCGGCAAGTCCACCCTGCTCAAAATCCTAGCCGGCGTCATTCCGATCCAAGGCGGCACCCGCGAGCTCGGCAGCAACGTCGTCCCCGGTTACTTCGCCCAGCACCGGCTCGATAACTTGAATCCCGACGCAACGGTGTTCGAGAACGTGATGGAGCTGCGCACCAACGAAAATCAGCTCACCGAGCATCAGGCCCGCGCCATCCTCGGCGCCTTCCTCTTCCGGAAGGACGACGTGCACAAGCCCGTCTCGGTCCTCTCCGGCGGCGAGAAAACCCGCCTCGCCCTCGCCCGCATCCTCGTGAAGCCGCCGAATCTCCTCCTCATGGACGAGCCGACGACCCACTTAGACATCCAGTCGATCGACGCCTTGGTCCACGCGCTCAAGAGCTACGAAGGCACGCTCATCTTCATCTCCCACGACGTTCACTTCATCAAGACGCTCGCGAAAAACGTGCTCCACGTCCACAGCGGTAAGCTCACGCCCTACGCCGGCGACTACGACTACTACCTGGACAAATCCAAGTCCACCGACGCCCGCGCCGCGCTCACCTCCGGCCTCAGTGACAGCCGCCCCAAACAAGCCGCCGCGCCCGCCAAAACCGCCCCGCCCGCCGCCGCCCCGTCCGCGAAAAAAGCCACGCCCAACGAAATCCGCAAGTTCCGCGAGGAAGTCGGCATGTTGGAGAAGAAAGTTTCCGAGCTTGAGGCGAAGCAGTCCGAGATCACCGGCGCCTTGGAAGACCCCGCGTCCTACACCGACAAAGGCAAATTCCACCACCTCAACCGCGAACTCAGTGCCGTCGTGGATCAACTCACCGCCGCCACCGCCGCTTGGGAAACTGCCGCAACGAAGCTTGCCGAGATGGAGAAGTAAAGTAGAGCGAGGTCTCCGACCCGCCCTCCGGGCCGCGCCTCAGACTCGCGCCTACCCGATCACCTCATCGATCAACTGCGGCGTCGTGCCCGCCACGTCGCCCACCACGATCGCGCGCGCTATCATCTCCCGTGCCGCCGCCAGTCCCGCTTCGTCGTTCGCGTGGATCACGCATAGCGGCCCACCGGCCGCGACGCGCTCACCCACCTTCAGGAGGTCGCTGAATCCGACCGCGTGATCAACGCCGTCCGCCGCCTTCAAGCGGCCAGCGCCAAGCCGTAACGCCGCGAGCGCCACTCCCATCGCGTCGACGCCCTGCACGAAGCCCGCCCGCGGCGCCGCCAGCGCGACTTTGAATTTCGCCTGCGGTAACCGCTCCGGCTCGTCCACCACCCGCGCGTCACCACCCTGCGCTGTGATCATCGCCCGTAGTTTTTCCAGCGCCGCGCCTGATGAAATACTCCGCTCCAATGCCATCCGCGCCTCGGCCGCCGTCTGCGCCACGCCCGTCAGCACGAGCATCTGCTCCCCGAGCGCATAAGTGACCTCCATCGTATCCGCCGGTCCGCGGCCCTTGAGGCACTCGATCGACTCGATCACTTCGAGCGCGTTACCTACAGTGCACCCGAGTGGTTGCTCCATCGCCGTCATCACCGCGCGCGTGGGCTTGCCCATCGCCGTCGCGACCGAGACGAGCGCCTGCGCCAGCTCCCGCGCCTTCGCCTTGTCCTTCATAAAGGCGCCGCGGCCAAACTTCACGTCGAGCACGAGCACATCGATGCCCTCGGCGAGTTTCTTCGCGAGGATGCTGCCGCAGATCAGCGGAATGCACTCCACCGTCGCCGTCACATCACGCAGCGCATAAAGTTTTTTGTCCGACGGCGCCAACTCCGCCGTCTGCCCGATCAACGACAGCCCGATGTGCTCCAACTCGGCGCGATACTCCGCCATCGAAAGATTCACCCGAAAGCCGGGGATCGATTCCAACTTGTCCAACGTGCCGCCCGTATGCCCGAGTCCGCGCCCGGAAATCATCGGCACCGCCACCCCGCACGCTGCGACCATCGGCGCGAGATGCAGCGAAACCTTGTCGCCCACGCCACCCGTCGAGTGCTTGTCGGCTTTGGGCAACTTCACGCTGCGCAGATCGGCGACCACACCAGAGTTCATCATCGCCTCGGTGTAGAGCGCGGTCTCTCCGGGCGTCATGCCCCGCAGGTATATCGCCATGAGCAACGCCGAGAGCTGATAATCCGCCCAAGAACCATCTGTCGCCCCGCGCACAAACGCCCCGATCTCCTCGCGGCTCAAGACCTCACCGTCGCGCTTCTTCGCAATGATATGTTGGGGAAACAGCATCACCGACCCCAACCCATGCACCTCTCAAACGCAACCGCGGGCCTTTTGCCCTCGCGCCTCAATCGGCCTCTGCCCACTTCCGCCGCTTGGTCTCCTGCTCTTAAACTTATCGGTTCCTTCGCCTATTTTTCGCGGGCTYTTCTTTTGCTTTCTCGACTTCCTCGCCCAGCTGAGCGGGCGACGCACCGGGATGAACGGCGGCTTGTCAGCTTCCGACCCCGATCTAGCTTTCAGCCATGCAACCCCACGTCATCGTCGTTGGCAGTTTTGTCCAAGATCTCACTTGGAAGTGCGCCGCCTTTCCTGTTGCGGGCGAGACGGTCGTTGGCACATTCATCACGGGCCCCGGCGGCAAGGGTTCCAACCAAGCGGTCGCCGCCGGCCGCGCCGGCGCCCGCACCCTGTTCGTCGGCGCCGTCGGCCGCGATGCCTTTGCTGCCGATGCCAAAAAGTTCTACCGGGCTGAGGGTATTGGCGCACGCTTCGTCGAAAAACCGCCGCACGCCACCGGCACGGCCGCAATTCTCGTCAACGCCGTCGGTCAAAATGAGATCATCGTCGCTCTCGGTGCCAACGCCGCGCTCCGTCTCACTGATGTGCCCGCCGCGGCGCTGAGGTCCGCCCGCGTCGTCGTCACCCAGCACGAGTCCGATCTGCGCACCGTCGCCGCCGTGCTCCGCGCCGCTCGCCGCGCCGGCGCGACCACGATCCACAACCCGGCACCGATGCGGGCCGACTTCGAACCCGCACTCCTGCGTCACGTCGATGTTCTCATCCCCAACGAATCCGAGTTCGCCGCGATCGTGAATCGGCTCGGCGTCGGACCGAAGCCGGCCCTCACCGCCGACGCGGTCGCCGCACTGCCACCCGAGCAGCTTCACGCCGTTTGCCGCGCGCTCCGGGTGCCGACGGTAATCGTCACACTGGGCTCAAAAGGCGCCTTCGTTTCGCAAGCCGACGGCGGCGCCTTGATCCCTTCGCACAAAGTAAACGTCGTTGATACCACCGGCGCCGGTGACGCGTTCTGCGGCGGCTTCGCGGCCGGGCTGGTGAAATTCGCCGGCGACATCCTCGCCGCCGCGCGTTTCGGCAACGCCGTCGCCGCCCTCTCCGTCACCAAGTTCGGCACCGCGCCATCGATGCCGACGGCACGCGAGATCGCACGCTTCCTGCGGCGCTGAAATGTCGCTACCGCCTCACGCCCCAACGGGGTGCCAGGTCGTTTTGAACTCCAGCGTCTCGCGGATCGCCTCGAGACTCTGAGCGCTATCGACCAGCCAGTCGTGTTTGTCCTCGGCCTTCCGCAGGTGCGTGCGTTTCACGCTGTCGGCGGCGCCAAGCGCGAGAGCTTTACGTTCCTCGGCATTCACCACGGCGCTGATCGCGCGGAGGTGGGCGTGCGTCGCAAACGTGGAGATCATTTCCTTGCGGAAACCGGTGAGCAGATTGACCACGCCGCCGGGCAGATCGCTCGTCGCGAGCATCTCGCCGAGGAGAATCGCCGGATAGGGCTGCCTCGACGAGGCGAGCGCGACCACAGTGTTGCCGCTCGTGATCGCGGGGGCGATGAGCGAAATCAGCGCGAGTAACGGCGCCTCGTCCGGCGCGATCACGCCGATGATGCCCATGGGCTCGGTCACGGTGAAATTGAAATAAGGCGCCGCCACGGGGTTCACGTTGCCGAGCACCTGCTCATACTTGTCGGTCCAGCCGGCGTAGTAGATCAGGCGCTCCACCGTGGCCGCGACCTCGCGCGCCGCAGCCGCGGGCGTCGCGCCGCCAAGCGTGATCGCGTCGGCCATCTCACCGGCGCGCGCCTCGATCATCTCCCCGAGCCGGTAAAGAATCTGTCCGCGGTTATAGGCCGTGCGCTTCGCCCAGCCGGGACCGGCCTTGGCGGCGGCCTCGACGGCGTTGCGCAGATCCTTACGCGTGCACTGGGGGATGTTGGCGAAAAATTCGCCGGACGCGTCTTTCAGCGGAAACACACGCGCGCTTTCGGAGCGGATAAACGCGCCGCCAACGTAAACTTTCGGCGTCTTGGTGATGGGAAGTCGGGACATAATTTTAACCACGGATGGACACGGATGAACACGGATTCAGAGCGCGATTCGCTCCCACTCCAGCTTTGGCCGGTGGAAATTGATGCTCAGTCCAACCCGAAGTTTAGTGATCCGAAGATAATTCATCATTTTCCCCCGCTCCACGTCAGCGATTCGTTCAACGACCTTTGTGTCCACGATCACCGAGGACCCCACAACTAGGTCAGGGACATATTCACCCACCTGCACACCCTTGTAGAGCACCGGAAAGCGGAGCTGTTGCTGAATCGAGATTTCACGAAGCCCCAACTCGACCACGAGCGCATTCTCATAAGGTTTCTCATGCAGCCCATGTCCGAGCTCATTCAAAACCTCGAACGCCGCGCCAATGATCGCGTGGGTCAATTCACCTTCTGGCAGATTGAATCCGTGTTTATCCGTGTCCATCCGTGGTTAAAAACTCAGACCAGCTTGCAGTAATCAAGCAGCCCTTGCCGGCCGCCTTCGCGACCGAAGCCGCTTTCTTTGAAGCCGCCGAACGGCGACGAGGGGTCGAACTTGTTGTAGGTATTGGCCCACACTACACCCGCTTTGAGCTCCGTGGACATCTTCAAAATCCGTGAGCCCTTGTCGGTCCAGACGCCGGCGCTCAGGCCGTAGGCCGTGTTGTTGGCCTTTTCGATCGCCTCATCGACGGTGCGGAAGGTCAGGACCGAAAGCACGGGGCCGAAAATTTCTTCACGGGCCACGCGGCTGCTCATGCTCACGCCGGAGAAAATCGTCGGGCGGAAGTAAAAGCCCTTCGTCGGCAACTTGCAGGCGGGCTGAAACATTTCGTTGCCCTCTTTTACCCCGACCGCGACGAGCGCGGCGATCTTGTCGAGTTGCTCGCGCGAGTTGATCGCGCCGATGTCGGTGTTCTTGTCCATCGGGTCGCCCACGCGGAGGGTGCAGATGCGGTTTTTTAGCTTCGCGAGCACTTTGGCCGCCACGCTTTCCTGCACGAGCAAGCGCGAGCCCGCGCAGCACACGTGGCCTTGGTTGAAAAAGATGCCGTTAACGATGCCTTCCACGGCTTGGTCAAGCGGCGCGTCGTCGAACACGATATTCGCCGCCTTCCCGCCGAGTTCCATCGTCATCTTTTTGCCGGTCCCGGCGAGGCCGCGCATGATAATCTTGCCGACTTCCGTGGAACCCGTGAACGCGATCTTCGCCGGCGTGGGATGATTCATGACGGCCGCGCCGACATCACCCGCGCCCGTCACAAAATTAACCACGCCCGGCGGCAAACCGGCATCTTGAAAAATCTCCGCGAGCTTTAGCGCGCTGATCGACGTCGTCTCGGCCGGCTTGAGGACGACCGTGTTGCCCATCGCCAGCGCCGGCGCGAGTTTCCACGCGCACATCAGCAACGGGAAATTCCACGGGATTACCTGTCCGACGACGCCGAGCGGCGCGACCCTCCGGCCCGGGGCGACGTAATCGAGTTTGTCCGCCCAGCCGGCGTGGTAGAAAAAATGCGCGGCCGCCATGGGCACGTCGAAGTCGCGCGATTCCTTGATCGGCTTGCCGCCGTCGAGCGTCTCCGCGACGGCGAATTCGCGCGCGCGATCCTGCAGGAGCCGCGCGATGCGGTAGAGATATTTGGCGCGTTCACGGCCGGGCATTTTGCCCCAGACGCCCTCATACGCGCGTTTCGCGGCCGCATAGGCCGCATCAACATCAGCCGGACCCGCGAGCGCGATCTCCGCGAGCTTCTGCTCGTTGGCGGGGTTGATGGAGTCGAAATATCTGCCGCCCTTCGGGGCGACGAACTTGCCGTCGATAAAAAGCTCATAGCGCGCTTTCAACTTCGGATCGGCCGACTCCGGCGCGGGATCGAACTCCCAAAGGTCGCCGAAAATCAGCTCGGTCGCGGGGCGACCAGAACGGGAGGCAGGACGGGAGGATTTTTTGGCGGCGATCAAAGCGGGCATGGAAATGGGGGTTTTAACCACGGATGGACAAAGATGAACGCGGATTCGGAGCGGCACCTGCCAGAGATTTCAATCCGTGTTTATCCATGTCCATTCGTGGTTCAAAGTTTCAGTAGCTCTCGGCCGCTTCGCTGAAATAATACGGCGCCTGGTAGGCCCCGGTCTTTTCCTTCTCGAGCTGCCGCACGAGATCGTTGAGCAGCGAACTCGCGCCGAACCGATAACGGCGGTTGTTCAGCCATGCGTCGCCGAGCGTCTCTTTCACCGCGACTAGAAACGTGAGCGCCTGCTTCGCCGTGCGGATGCCACCGGCGGGCTTCATCGCGATGGCGGTTCCCGTATCGAGGTAAAAATCGCGGATCGCCTCGATCATCACCTGATTATTGCCAAGCGTGGCGTTGAGCGAGGTCTTGCCCGTGCTCGTCTTGATGAAATCACCCGGGCGGATCACCCGCATCGCCAGAAACGACGCGGCGCGGATGTTGTCGTAGGTTTCGAGTTCGCTGACTTCCAAGATCACCTTGAGCGTCGCGTCTCCGCAGACCTGCACCACGGCCGCGATTTCATCCTGCATCTCGCCAAACTCGCCCGCGAGAAACGCCCCGCGGTTGATCACCATGTCAATCTCGTCGGCGCCGTCGGCGACCGCCGCCTTCACCTCCGCCAAACGGGTCTTCAGCGGTGCCTGGCCGCTGGGGAACGCGGTCGCAACGGAAGCGATGCGCACCGCCGTGTCCTGGCCGAGGGCCTTACGCGCATGCTTCACCATCGCAGGATAGACGCACACCGCCGCGACCCGGGGCACGCCCAGCTCCGGGTCGTGGGGCTGGAGCGCCTTTTGACAAAGCGAGGCGACTTTGCCCGGCGTGTCTTTACCCTCGAGCGTCGTGAGGTCGACCATCGAGACGGCGGTTTTGAGACCCCATACTTTGGCGGCCTTCTTAATTGATCGCGTGCCATACTTCGCGACGCGCTCCTCGATCCCGATCTGATCGACGGTACCCACTTCATCAAAGAGCCGCTGCAACGCGGCCTGCGGAGAACGTGCCAACATGACTCCATCGTCATCGCGGCCAACGGCGAAAACAAACGAAAATTCCACGGGCATTTCCCACGCTTGCCTCGGTCAACTAAGGCGCGTTTTTTCCCGGAGTCCCGTTCCTTAAATCCCTGCCCGTTATCCCATGAAAATTTCCCTGCTCTTCGCCGCCGCTCTCCTGCTCGCAGCACTTGCGCCCGCCGCGCCCGCCGCAACGGCCAGCGCCTCAATGGTCGCGGTCACTGCGGCAGACGACGAACGCTGCGCCGCAACCCAAGCAGGCGATCGCGCCCGCCTTGCCGCCAGTTACTCCGACGACCTACACTACGCCCACTCAAACGGTAAAATCGACAACAAGTCCTCCCAAGTCGAAGGCGTTATCAACGGTCCGAATATCTACGAGAAATTCGACTACAAGGATCGCACGTTCGTCCCCGCCGGACCCGGCGTCGTCTTGATGAAGGGCCGCGTTTTGGTGCATATGAAAAATAAAACGACGGGCCAAAAACTCGTGAACGACCTCAACTACCTCGCCGTTTGGCGCGAGGAAAACGGCACGTGGCGTTTCCTAGCCTGGCAGTCCTGCAAAAATCTGCCGCCGGCGCCTTCGACGCCCAAGTAAGCTGCGGGCTCTCACTCGCCTTGCCTTCGCTTCAACCAGCCCGGTGCGCCGACGCTCAGTTCGCCGGCGCTTTCCAAAACTCGTTGTCCGTGCGCCCGGTGCGCATGATCTCAGTGATGCGCGCCACCACCTCCGGGTGCTTCGCGGCGACATCCTTCGTCTCGCCGAGATCCGCTACCAGATCGAACAATTGCAAGGGCGCGTCCCGCTTCAATAACCGGATGCCTTTCCATTGATGGCCGAGCAGCACCGCTTGGCTGAATCCCCGCTCGAAAAACTCCCAGTAGAGATAGTCGTGCTTCGCCTGCGTGCCTCGCCCCACCAGTTCGGGCACGAGGCTCACGCTGTTGTGCGGCTTCGGCGCCGACCCGCCGGACAACTCCGCAAACGTCGCCAGCATGTCGCCAAAGTAGCCGACGTGGTCCGACACCGCGCCCGGCTTGATCTCACCCGGCCAACGCACGAGGAACGGCACGCGGATGCCGCCATCGGTCAGGCTGCGCTTGATGCCTTTCAGCGGTCCGCTTGCCGCAAAAAAATCCGGATTCTGCAAGGGCCCGCCTTCGCGATGCGGACCATTGTCGCTGGAGAACATCACCACCGTGTTCTCATCGAGCCCGAGCTGCTTCAACTGCGCCAACAGTTCGCCGATCCCTTCGTCCATCCGCGTGATCATCGCCGCCTGGCCTTTTTGCACGTCGGGCCAGGACCGGTCGGCGTAAATTCCATAGCTCGGCACCTCTTGGCCGTCGCCGAGCTCACGGGAGCGCTCGTTGTTCGCGTGGGGTACGACGAGCGAGAGATAGAGAAAGAATGGTTTCTCGCGGTTCCGCGCGACGAACTCTTTCGCCTCCTGAAAAAAGAGGTCGCCCGCATAGACCATGCGTTTCGTCGCATAGCCGGCGCCTGCGACCGAACCGACCTGCACGCGGTCATTCGGCAACGTCACGCGCTCGCCGTTGCGCCAGAGAAAATCCGGATAGTGATTGTGCGCGTGGGTCTGGTTGAGAAACCCAAAATAAGTGTCAAAACCCTGCTTGTCTGGCGATCCCGTGCTGCCGAGATCGCCCAAGCCCCACTTGCCGACCAGCCCCGTGGTGTAGCCCGCGCTTTTCAAAATTCGGGCCACGGTGACTTCGTTGGCTGGGAGCGTCTGCGCCGGGTAACCCAAGGTGCCAGCATTGCCGCGCACCGACGTTTGGCCCGTGTGGCGTCCGGTCATCAACACGCTGCGCGAGGGCGCGCAGACCGTGCTCCCCGCGTAGAACTGCGTGAAGCGCATCCCTTCCGCCGCCATGCGGTCCAGCCGGGGCGTTTGGATCAGTTTCTGCCCGTAGGAGCCGAGGTCTCCGTAGCCCAGATCATCGGCGAGGATGAAAATGATGTTGGGTTTGGCCGCCCCGCCGCCCGGGAGAGCGGCGGAGAAGAGCGGCGATACGGCAGCAAGAAGAGCGACGACTAGGGCGAGTTGGGGGTAACGCATGCCGTCAGGGAGCAGACTTCCCGCGCGATTTCAACCCCCCCGGCGCGGCTCAGCCGTTGATCGGCCAGCCGTCGCGGTAGGGACGTTTCAGGAAGGCATTTGCTTCGGGTGCGTTCGTCACCAAGCCCGCCTTCCCATCGTAATCGAGCTTCTTGCCGGCGCGATAGGCGACGAGGCCCAACGCCATCTGCTCGGTCATGAGTCCGTTGTAATCAAAGTTGCAGGAGGTCTGCAGGTTTCCTTTGCACGCGTTGATCCACTCTTCCTGGAAGTTGCCGATCGGTGGCGTCACTTCCTCGGGTTTGCGGGTTTTATAGTAAGTCAGGTCGGAGGAATCGGCCGCCGGGATCAACATGCGCGAGTTAAAGTCCGCCACGAGCAAGCCCTTCGAGCCTTTGAACATCGCCCCGTGGCCGATCTTGTTCAGATCAATCCATGGTTTCGGGGCCGTCGGCAGAGCGCCGCCCTGGTACCAGCTCACGCGGATCGCCGGACGCCAGTCATTCGCCGGATGGTTGAAATGCGCGGTGAGTTCCACCGGCGTCACGTCGGGGTTAAACGGATCGCCTTTTGCCTCGATCGACGTCGGCAAGCCCGCGTCGAGCGCGTTCCAAGCGAGGTCCATCGTGTGGGCGCCCATGTCGCCGATTTGCCCCGTGCCGAAGTCCCAAAACATATTCCACTGCAGACAATTTGCCCCCGCCTTGCCCGAGAAATACTCGGGATTGTAAGGGTGATACGGCGAAGGCCCGATCCATTGGTCATAGTGCAACGTGCTCGGCGGCGTGCCCAGCGCGGGACGATAGCCAGGTTGCCGCAACTGGCGGTTGCCCCAGACGAATACGCCCTGCAGGTCGCCGACGGCGCCGTCCTTGATCAGCTCGCGCACGCGCGCGAAATTCGGGTTCGCGTGCCGCTGGGTGCCCGCCTGCGTGGCGATCTTGTGTTTGTTTTTCAGATAAGCCGCCCGCACCAAGCGGATTTCCTCCACGCTCAGCGCGATCGGTTTCTCCATAAAGACATGGAGCCCGCGGTTCATCGCCCAGATTGCGATATGCGCGTGATGATGGTCCGGCGTGCAGCACACGATCGCATCGAGCCCTTTGTGATCGAGACACTTTCTCCAATCGATATAGGTCTTAGCGCCTGGAAATTTCTGCAAGGCCTCCGGAAAGCGCAGTTCGTTCACGTCGCACAGCGCGACCACGTTCTCTTTGGCGAGTCCCGCATGATGGGCCAAGCCGCGCCCCCACACTCCGATCAGGGCGATGTTGAGTTTTTTATTGGGCGTGTTCTGTCCAAACAACGTGCCGCTGCGGAGGATCGTTAGTCCGGTTCCGGTGACGGCTGCGGCTTTGAGAAAATGACGACGATTCATGGGGTTCATGGGCATAATTGGGGGAGGGGAAGCCATTGAGCTGCGCTCACCGCCGATGGGCGGTTCTGCGCGTTCTTTGGCGGCAGCACCAACGTTGATCCGGGCCAAACCCGGCGTCGAGCCTGCACCACAAAGAAACGTGTCGGCGTTCTTGTACCCCCCCCCGGCACGAAGGCTCAGGATCCCGACATGCGCGCACTTCCCCCGCTCACACTGCCCGCCCTCGCGTTCGTCACCCCTGGGACGTTCTCCGTGATCTCCAACGCAGCCTCCGCTTCGCCGACGTCGTTAAATACCTCGCCCCCGACGCCTCCAAGCCCCGCGCGTTTCCAAGATAATCCCGCGCCGCCCCGCTCCCCGCTCGCTCCTGCAAGGAGCCCAGCGAACGGACGAATCCGCTGAAACGCTTGCCGGATGGGCGCGGTCGTCTTCGCTTCCACTGCGATGACCATGCCCGCCGAATCCCGCCGCGCCGCCGCCACGCAGGCACCGATTATCCCCGCCATTGCCGATCTCATCCGCCGCCATCCCGGCACGATCTCGCTCGGTCAAGGCGTCGTCGGCTACGGCCCGCCGCCCGCCGCCACCGCCCAAATCGCCCGCTTTCTCACCGACCCCGGCCTCCATAAATACCAACCCGTCGCCGGCATCCCCGCCCTCCTCGAAGCGCTCGCGCAAAAACTCGCCGCCGAAAATCGGATCCCCACCGGCGAGTCCCACGGCAACCGCATTATGGTCACCGCCGGCGGCAACCAGGCCTTCATCAACGCCGTCCTCGCCCTCGGCGACCCCGGCGACGAATTCATTCTGCCGACGCCGTATTATTTTAACCAAGAAATGGCCGTCACGTTGGCCAATTGCCGGCCCGTGCTCGTGCCGACTGACGCCAAATATCAACTCGACCTCGCCGCCCTCCGCGCCGCGATCACCCCGCGCACGCGCGCGATCATCACCGTCTCACCCAATAACCCCACCGGCGCCGTCTACCCCGAGGCCGATCTCCGCGCCGTCAACGCCCTGTGCGCCGAACACGGTCTCACGCACATCCACGACGAGGCCTACGAATATTTCCTCCACGACGGCGCAGAACACTTCTCACCCGCCTCGATCCCGGGCGCCGCCGCCCACACGATCTCGCTCTACTCCATGTCCAAGACCTACGGCTTCGCCAGTTGGCGCATCGGCTGGATGGTTTATCCCGCCGCCCTCGAAGCCGCCCTGCGTAAAATCCAAGATACGCTCATCATCTGCCCGCCCGTCATCTCGCAATTCGCCGCCCTCGGTGCGCTCACCGACAGCGCCCACTACCTCCGCGACAAACTCCGCGACCTCGCCGCCGTGCGTCTCGTGGTCGGCCGCGAACTCGCCCCGCTCATCACCGAGGAACTCGCCGAAATCCCGCCGGCCCGCGGTGCGTTTTATTTTCTACCCCGGCTCCGCACCACCCGCTCTGCGATGGAGATCGCCGAAGAACTCATCCGCGATCACGGCGTCGCCGTGATTCCCGGCAGCGCCTTCGGGGTCGCCGGGAGCTGCACGATCCGCGTGGCCTACGGCGCACTGACGACCGCCAACGCCAACGAGGGCATAGGCCGGCTCGTCCGCGGCCTGCGCAAAATCCTGCGTGGCTGACGCGGCTTCCGCAGATAGGAGCGAGCTTGCTCGCGATGAACCGCACCCGGCCCCGCCGCACCTTCGGTCCCGCGCAAACCTGCGCTTGAGCCGTCGCCCGCCAACCCGCCATACTGCGCGCGATGCCGACCAAAGCTGCCCTCCAGCGCCTCCGCTCCTTGCGTGAAAAAAAGACCCGCGAGTCCCTTGGCCTCTTCATCGTCGAGGGCGAAAAAGTCGTCGCCGAACTGCTCGCCGCGAATTTTCCCTTCACCGAAATCTACGCCACGCGCGCTTGGATCATCGCTCACGCAAAAGCCGCCGACACCATCGAAACGACCGAACTCACCGCCGCCGAGATGGCCCGCGCCAGCCATTTCCCCACGCCGTCTAGCGTCCTCGCCGTCGGCCCGCTCTCGCGCTCTCCCCTCGCCCCCGCCGCCCTCGACCACGGCCTCACCCTCGTCCTCGACGGCGTGCAAGACGCCGGCAACGTCGGCACCCTCCTCCGCCTCGCCGACTGGTTTGCCATCGAACGCGTCGTCCTCTCGCCCGACTGCGCCGATCTCTTTTCCCAAAAAGTCATCAACGCCAGCATGGGCTCCTTCGCCCGCGTCCGCACCCACACGGCCGAGCTCGGCCCCGCCCTCGCCGCGGTCCCGGCCACCACGCCCATTTTCGGCTGTGACCTCAGCGGCGACGATGTCCACACGCTCGCGCCTCTCCGCGACGCCGTCATCGTGATCGGCAGCGAGGGCCGCGGCCTCTCGCCGGCCGTCGCCGCTCTCGTCACGCGCCGCATCACGATCCCCCGCTACGGCGCCGCCGAATCCCTCAACGCCGCCACCGCCGCCGCCATCGTGTGCGATAATCTACGGCGCCTGCGCCCCGGGATTTCACGGTAACACCCCTACGAAAATCTGCCGGGCCGGTTTCGTCAGAGAGGGGTGAAATTTCGCCAAGGTCGCCTCCTCGTAGTTCTTCTGATTCGCCACCAGGTGGTCGGTATTCGTGAAGACCCCGCTTTTCGCCGTGCGATACTCCAGCGAAACCCGCAATTCCGTGGGCGGGATTTCAATCCGCCTCACCACAAAAACAAAACCCGAATTCTCCGCGTCCGGCCGTTGATACTCCTTGGCGACATCGGGCCGCCGTTGCTGCCGGCCTCGGAAGACAAACTCCCGATCTGCCGTCTTAAGCACCAAAAACGGCTCGAGGCCTTCCGTCCACTTTTCACTCGGTAGCATCCAGCCGCGCACATGCAGTCTCCGCTCGGCGAGGACCAACTCGTCGATGTGATACGCCATCGGTTGCTCGATCGACTTAATCCGCCTCGCGATCGAAAGCGAAGTTCGGGCCTGCAACCGGTAAACGCCTCGATCCAAAGCCGCATTTAAAATTCGGTCCGCCTGCGCATGGTCGGGGTAAATCGGATACGGAGCCCCGCCCAGCGTCAGCCACTTGTCGTAGTAATTGATCGTCTCCAATCGCCGGCGGAAAAACTCCTCGGCCACCGGCAGGTATCGGGTCGATGCGACCACATTGAAGGCGCTCAGACCCAAGGTCACCGGCAACACCCACTGCCAGAACCGGTGCTTCGGCACGGCCGACCCGACCAAGATTGCGAGCAACGTCGCCCAAAACAGCGCGCTTTGCACAAAATACCTCGGCGCGATCTGGGGCGCGGCGAGCGTGAACCGGCCATACGCAATCAACAGCGTCGCGCCCAAAACAAAGCCCAAGAACGCGCCCAAAACCGGCTCCCGGCGCCACCCTTCCCAGCTCGCCAAACCCGCCGTCAACGCGAGCCCCACGACCCCCAGCAACGGTGAAAGAAAAGGGTGCTCCAGACCCGGCACGCTGCCGAGCAGCGTGAGCCAATACCTGACAAACGCCCACAGCCCCGTAGCGCTCCTGAAACTCTCTCCGCTCGGCGCGACGGGTTTCGCTAGCCAGAAAAACAGGATGCCGGCGGCCACCGCCCACGCCGCCCAAACCGCCAGGCCCCTCCAGCGCCGCCCCAAGGCCAACAGCACCACACCCGCCGGAAATACCGCGAGGCCGTGCGCGAGGGTAAACGTCCCCGCCGTCGCCGCCAACCCGGCCAACGCCAACCATGCCGCCCCGCGCCGCTGCAACGCCGCCAAGCTCACCGCGCCCCACAACACCACTTGGTAGTGGTCGATTGCCGCATAGGAGAGCAGTTGATTCTCAAAATGCTGCAGTTGGAAAATCAGCAGGCACAGCAGCGCCGCATACACCAACCGGAGATTCCAATCCCGAGGCTGCGCCGCCAACACGAGAATCGTCCCGAGGATCGCGAGATTTCCGATGGCCGCGAGCCCGATGAAGCTGATCTGACCGCTCAAAAGGTAAATGGCCGCGAAAATCAGACGGCTTGTTACCATGCAGTGGTGCGAATCGGCCGCCAAAAATAACCCCAGCGTCTCACGCCACGAACTTGAATCATGCAACCGCGTCAAAAATCCCAACGTCGTCCCAAACTCATCCCAAAAAGGCGCATCCCGATAGGCCAAAAACGACACCCACGCGATGAACACCGTCGGCAACACCGCTACGATCACCAAAAGCCAGCGGGCGGAAAAAGAGACGATCCAGTCGGCATTGGAAACGGGGCGATTCATCGAAAAAAGAATTACATAAGTCTTTACCCGTTTTGCCCCACTCGACAAGCCCCCCCTGAAAAAGTTTCAGGATTGGGCACGGCGCGGTCCACGGCCGTCAATTGCCACTCAATCGTCTGACGGACGCCATCAAGTCGCCACAGGTGGCCGTCCGTTCCTCCATCACCTGCTCTAACGCTCCGCGTTGCTCCTCGCCGCCGCCGTCCTACCCGTCGCCGCTCTGGCCCAAACCACGGGCCCGATCGTCGGCCGGGTATCCGACATGGACAACCTCATCGACGAGCCTCAGATCAGCTAACAAGGCTTCAAACGCACCGCTAACCCGGCGGACTACACGACCTGCTCGTGGCGCGCGACGCTCGGCGTCACCTACAAGTTCCAAGCCCGTGGTTCCGGTCTTCCGCCCGAGTTCCGCGCATCCCCAAACCGACCCGCGACCCGCGCAAGCCGGTTTTTTGTCTCACACCCCAAGCCATGTTCGCCGGTCTTCGGCCACGCAACTGACGACACCGTAAAGCGTTTGTCCCATAGACCGCCCTCACTGGGACCGTCTTCGGGGCATCCACGGCCCGCGCTTGAACGTAGCGTCTCGGTTTGTAATTATCTCTGCCTTCCGTGCTCCCTCTCCGTTCCAGTCTTTATGAGTGCACCGTGCTGCATCACCGCTTTTCTCCCAAAGAGCACCGCTTTGTCTATCGCATCTTCCTGTTCGCCTTCGACCTCGACGAACTCCCGGAACTTCACCGCCGCCTTCCGCTGTTCTCCCACAACCGGTCCAACCTTTTCTCCTTCCGCGACCGCGACTTCTTTCCCACCGCCGAGCCKCTCTACAATCCCACCGGCCACGCGGCGGGCCCGGCCGAACCACCCCGCGCCTCTCGCCCAGAGCCACTCAAGGACCGCATCACCGCCTTCCTTGCCACGCGCAATATCGACCTCACCGGCGGCCGCGTCGTCTTGGTGACGCTTCCCCGCGTCCTCGGTTATCTTTTCAACCCGGTCTCGTTCTATTTCTGCTACGACGCCGCCGGCACCTGTGTCGCCTCCCTCGCCGAGGTGACCAACACGTTTAAGGAGATGAAGCCCTACTTCCTGGGCCCCGAGACTCGCCTCGCCTCCGTCGCCCCCGCCGCCGCCGTCGATTCCACGTCTGCCTCTGCAACGCTCAACTTTCAGTCTGCAATTGGCGCAGCTCGCGCCGCCGGCGCGAGCTTCACCCTCCGCACCCCCAAGCACTTTTACGTCTCTCCGTTCTCCGACGTTGATACCGCCTTCGATTTCACCCTCCGCACCCCGAACGAGCGCCTCTCCATCCAGATTGACGACTACATCGGCGCCGACCGCACCCTCACGAGCACCCTCGCTGGTCCCCGCCGCCAGCTCACCGGCGGCCGGTTGGCGTGGTTTTCGTTAAAATACCCGGCGATCACCCTCCGCATCATCGCTCTCATTCACTGGCACGCCGCCCTGCTCTGGTTCCGCCGCCTACCTTGGTTCGCCAAGACCGCCCGCGCTTCCGATCAGCGCGACCTCTACCGCCCCCACGCCTCCATCGCCCATTCCGCCCAAGGTGCCGCATCCACCGCCAAACTGTCCGTCCCTTCCGAAGCCGCATGAACAAAGACACCGTCACCACCTCGACCGCGCCCATTTCCGCCCGCGTCAAACCGTCCTTCTTCCGTGGCTCGATCCTGAAGGCCTTCGGCGCCATGAACCTTGGCCATCTCCGCCTCGAGTTGGCCGACGGCACGGTCCATGATTTCGGCACCCACGCCGACGCCCTGAACCGCCGCCTCCCGCTCCATATCTCCGCCTCCGCTGTCATCCGCGTTTGCCGCGAAAAATTTTTCAACAAGTGCGCCCTCGCCGGCGATATCGGCTTTGCCGAGTCTTACATCGACGGCGACTGGGAGACGCCCGATCTCACCGCCGTGATCGCGTTCTTCGTTTTGAACGTCGACACCGCGCCGACCCTTGCCGGGGCCAAGCAGGCCCAAGATGCCGCCGTCAACTCGCTCCGTTGGCTCAACCGCATCGGCCATCTCCTCCGCCCCAATTCCCGTGCCACCGCGCAGCGCAACATCAGCGAACACTACGATCTCTCCAACGATTTCTTCGCCCTCTTCCTCGACCCTTCGATGATGTATTCCGCCGCGAAGTGGGCGCAGCCCGGCTTCACCCTCGAAGCCGCCCAACGCGAGAAAAACGACGCCCTCTGTCGCCACCTCCGCCTCCAACCCACCGACCACGTCCTCGAAATCGGCACCGGCTGGGGCGGCTGGTCCCTCCATGCCGCGCGCACCTACGGCTGCCGCGTCACCACCGTCACCATCTCCCGCGAACAGCTCGAATACGCCCGCGCCCGCATCACCGCCGCCGGCCTCACCGACCGCGTAACGGTCGAGTTTCGAGACTACCGCGATCTCTCCGGCCAGTTCGACAAGATCGTTTCCATCGAAATGATGGAAGCCATCGGCCACCGCTACCTCCCCGAGTTCACCGATATCCTCCACCGCTGCCTAAAGCCCGACGGCCTCCTCGCCCTGCAGTTCATCACCTGCCCCGATTCCCGCTACGACCAGTTCCGCCGCGGCGTCGACTTCATCCAGAAGCACATCTTCCCCGGCTCGCTCCTGCTCTCGCTCAACCGCGTCAACACCGAGCTCACCCGGGCCGGCGGCTTCGTCCTTCACGCCGTCGATGATTTTGGCCCCGACTACGCCCGGACCCTTCGCGTGTGGCACGACAACTTCCGCGCCCGCCTCGAACAGGTCAAAGCCCTCGGCTTCGACGAGCGTTTCATCCGCAAGTGGAGCTACTATCTCAGCTACTGCGAAGCCGCCTTCGCCCTGCGCAACATCTCCGTCGTCCACACGCTTCACACCCGGGCGAACAATCTTGCTCTTTAGGAGCCCGCTGGCGGGCGATTCCCGTCACCCTGGCCCGCCAGCGGGATTCTACACCCTTCCATCCATGCTCCTCTGCCTCCGTCTTCTCTTCATCGCCATTTTCGCCGCGATGCTCTGGGTCACCTCGTGGGCCAGCGTAGGCCAACCGCTCGGCGAATTCATCGCCGGACCCGTCATCCGCGACCGCTGGGTCGTCGCCACGCTCTTCGACGCCTACTTCGCCTTCATCGCCTTTTTCGTCTGGGTCGCTTGGAAAGAAACCACCCTCGCCCTCCGCGTCCTCTGGTTCATCGCGATCATTCTCTGGGGCAACCTTGCCATGTCGCTCTACCTGCTCGTCGAACTCTTCCGCATCTCCCGCCTCGACGAGCTCGACCAGGTCTTCACCCGCCGCAATCCGCCCCGCCTCGCGCTTCCCGTCGGACTCACCTTCGTCGGCGTCGCGATCTACACCCTCGGCTTCTGGTCCCTCCTCAAATGAGCGCACCCGCCACTCCGCCCACCGTCTCGCCCGACCCCGCGCCGCCACCCGATCCCGCGGCCCCCAAGCCATCATTTTTCCGTCGCCGCATCCTCGGCCCGATCACCGCGCAGCTCACCCAAGGCATCACCCCCGACCGCATCGCCTTCACCGTCGGGCTCGGCGTCGCCCTTTCCCTGTTTCCGTTTCTCGGCTTCACCACGATCCTCTGCTTCGCCGTCGCGGCCGCCTTCAAACTCAACCAGCCGATCATCCAAGTCCTCAACCAGCTCATGTGGCCGATCTGGATTCCGATGGTCGCGGTCTACATTAAGGCCGGCGCCGCGATTTTTGGCGCTGCCGCGATGCCCTTCGATCCCGCCGAGGTTTCCCGCCTTTTCCTCACGTCTCAGGGCGAGTTCTGGGCCAAGTTCGGCCTGGTCGGCGTCCACGCGTTCACGGCCTGGATCATCAGCGTCCCCATCATCACGGCCATCCTCTTCTACGCCACCCGCCCCGCCCTCCGCCGCCTCGGCATCGCCCTCGCCCGCCGCGCCTGATTTATGTCTGCCTTCGTCCTCATCGCCCTCGCGCTCGCCAGTCTCTGCGCGCTCTTCGCCGCGCTCTATGTCGTCGCCCGCCGCTACGACAACTATGGCATCGTCGACGTCGCCTGGTCCTACGCCTTCGGCCTGCTCGCCCTCTTCTACGCCGCCACTGCCTCCGGCTGGCCCGTGCGTCGCGCGCTCATCGCGTCGCTCGCGCTCATCTGGAGCCTGCGGCTCGGCACCCACCTCGCGATCCGCGTCATTGGCCACCATCCCGTTGAAGACGGCCGTTACCTCCAGCTCCGCAAGGACTGGGCCGCCAATTTCGTTTCAAAAATGTTCTGGTTTTTTCAGATGCAGGCCGCGTCCGTTGTCCTACTCGGCACCGCGTTCATCGTCGCCGCCCTCAACCCCGCACCGTCCCTCCATCCGCTTGAAATCGCGGGCGCTGTGCTCTGGCTCATCGCGATCAGCGGCGAAGCCCTAGCCGACGCCCAACTCGCCGCCTTCAAGCAGAACCCCGCCAACAAGGGCCAAGTCTGCGCCGTCGGCCTCTGGCGCACCAGCCGGCACCCCAACTACTTTTTCGAATGGCTCATCTGGGTCGGGTTTTTCATTTTCGCCCTCGGCTCACCTTGGGGCTGGGTCGCGATTCTCGGCCCCGCGAGCATCCTTTATCTGCTCCTCCGCGTCACCGGCATCCCCATGACCGAGGAACAATCCATCCGCAGCCGCGGCGACGCCTACCGCCGTTACCAACACACCACGAGCGCCTTCATCCCGTGGTTTCCAAAAAAACTACCGCCAGCCTAATACCTCTTAATCTTTCTCGTTCCTCTTTCTCTTCCTCTTTCTCGTTCTCCTTCCTCTTTCTCGTTCTCGTTCTCCTTCCTCTTTCTCGTTCTCCTTCCTCGGGTCCGACGCCCGACTCCCCCTCCTCATCCGTGTCCATCCGTGGTTAAAAAATGATTGATTCCCTCCTCGAGAAAAATCTCCTCCCCGACTGGCTCCTGCGCATCGGCATCCGCCGCCTGCTCGCCCAGCGCATCCGTGGCGAGTCCACGACCTACCGCCGCGAGGCCTATGTCGCCGATCTCAAGACCCGCGCCCTCGCCGAGCAGACCGCCGCCGCCAACGAGCAGCACTACGAGGTGCCCACCCGCTTCTACCAACTCTGCCTCGGCCAGAACCTGAAATACTCCGGCTGCCTCTATCCCACCGGCAAAGAAACCCTCGACCAAGCCGAGGACGCCATGCTCGCCCTCTACGCTGAGCGCGCCCAACTCGCCGACGGCCAGACCATCCTCGAACTCGGCTGCGGCTGGGGCTCCCTCTGCCTTTACAACGCCAAAAAATTCCCCCGCGCGCAGATCACCGCGATCTCCAACTCCCGCACTCAAAAAGAGCACATCGACGCCGAGGCGAAGCAGCGCGGCCTCACCAACCTCACGATCATCACGGCCGATATTAACGTCTTCGACACCGCCCCAGCGCAATTCGACCGCGTCGTCTCCGTCGAAATGTTCGAGCACCTGAAAAACTACCAGCGCCTCTTCGCCCACATCGCGGGCTGGCTCAAACCCGGCGGGATGCTCTTCACGCACATCTTCACGCACCACCGGTTCAGTTACCATTTCGTGGCCCGCGACTCGACCGACTGGATGAGCCGCTACTTTTTCACCGGCGGCCAGATGCCCGCCCACGACCTCTTTCTCCAGTTCCAAGACGACCTCAAGCTCGTCTCCGACTGGAAAGTAAACGGCCGCCACTACCAACAGACCGCCGAGCACTGGCTCCAAAACATGGACGCCCACCGCTCCGAGATTTTCCCAATCTTCGTCCAAACCTACGGCGCGGAAAACGCGACGAAGTGGTGGGCCTACTGGCGCGTCTTCTACCTGAGCTGCGCCGAACTCTGGGGCTACCGCGCCGGCGAAGAGTGGCTCGTGAGCCACTACCTTTTCCGCAAACCCTAGTTATGCGCCTCGGCCGCCTACTCTTCTTTTTCTTCGCCGGTGCCGCCTCGGCTCTCGCGGCCGATGTCGCGCAGCTCCTCGCCGACGCCCGCGCCGCCGAAACGCGTTTCGATTCCAAGTCTGCCCTCGAGCTCTACCTCGCCGCCGACGTCGCCCAACCCAACGACCCCTTCATCCTCCAGAAAATCGCCCGCCAATACTCCGACTCCACGTTCGATAGCACCGCTCTCGTCGAGCAGAAAAAATTTTGCGACCTCGCCCTTTCCTACGCTAAGCGCGCTCATGCGCTCGCACCCAATAACGCCGTCAACCTTCTCTCGCTCGCAATCTGCTACGCTAAAATTGGCTTCTACGCGGACAACAAAACCAAAATCGCCAACTCCCGCCTCGTAAAAGATTACGCCGTCGCCGCCCTCGCGCTCGATCCCGACTACAGCTACGCCCACCACGTCCTCGGTCAGTGGCACTACGAAGTCGCCTCTATCAACGCCACCACACGTTTCCTCGTCCGCCTGATCTACGGCGGCCTCCCCGCCGCCTCGACCGCTGACGGCGTGCAACACCTCCGGCGCGCGGTCGCCCTCGACCCGCAAAATCCTTCCCACCACGCTGAACTTGGCTTTGCCCTGGGTTCCGACGGACAAGCCGACGCTGCGCAACAAACCTTCGCCCGCGCCCTCGAGCTTCCGCCCCGCGATAAACACGATCTTCAATCGCAGGCCCGCGCTCGCGCCGCACTTAATCGCTCGTAGCCATCTGCGTCGAAAATCGCGCCTCGCTTTCGGCGGCGCCACTATTTTCTGGAAACCGCACCTAAGGGCTGCCGTGATAAATCAACGCCTCGTCTCCATGAACCTCCGCTCACTCCTCTTTACCTTTTTTGCCGCCAGCCTCACCGCCGTCGGATTCACCCAACCGTCCAGCCTGACTTTCCGTCCGGCTTTGATTGATACGTTTGCCAGCAGTTACTCGTATTCAGACGCGGGTGATTTCAAACGTGGCGCCACCACGATCGACGGCATCAGCCTGAGCCGCTTTGAATTCAGCGCCTCTGGCCGGGTACCCATCGCCAAAGACATGTTATTCAATCCCGGTGTGGCATACTCGAACACCACAATCGAGACGCCCGACAATACTCCGCTGCCCGAAACGGTGCAGGAATTCTCGGTGAACCTTGGCTTCCGCGGTCTCTTCAACAAAAAATGGGCCTACCTCGCCGCACTGCGCCCCGGCATCTATGGCGATTTTGAAGAAATCGGTTCCGACAGCTTCAACGCCCCACTTTACCTCGCCGCGTTTTATGTGCCCAATTCTCAGGTTACTTGGATCTTTGGCGTGACGGCCAATGCCTTCAACAAGCGACCCGTGTTACCTGTTCTCGGGTTCCGCTTAAAATTGGCCCAAAATCTACAATTCGACCTCGGCTTTCCGCGCACGGGCTTGTCCTACGCTTTGAATCCAGATTTCACTTTGCGCGGCGGGCTCAGCGTCTTCGGCGGCAATTACCGTATCACTAAAAATCTCGGCGTCCCCGCCCCAGGTATCCAAAGCCTCAACAATACCTATCTCGATCTCACTGAACTCCGCGGTGGCCTTGGCGTGACCTACAAAGTCGCTGCTAATCTAGAAATCGAAGCTGATTTCGGCTACACCGCGATGCGCCGCTTAGAGTTCCCTGATCGTAACTACCGCCTCCGAGGCGATAATGTCACGTGGGTGAGCTTCGCGCTTAACACTCGCTTCTAAGGGGCTAATGCGGGCCGACGGCGTCGAGGCAAAAATCACGCCGCGAATTTCCGCAGATACTTCAGGCCGACTTCCAACTCGTGGGGCAGCGGCGCGGTGATCGTCAGCGGTTCCTTCGTCGTCGGGTGTTTCACCGTCAAAGCGCTGGCGTGTAACGCGAGCCGCGAGATCAAGGGCTTCTCGTCAGCGCGCCCTTTGTAGCCGCGCTTCAAGCCCGAGAGCAGCAGCTTCACCTCGGGGTCGCCGTAGAACACGTCGTTCAACACCGGCGCGCCCGCCGCCGCCAAGTGCACCCGGATCTGATGCGTGCGCCCCGTGAGCGGCCGGCACTCGACCCACGCGAAGCGCCCAAAATTCTCCAGCACGCGAAACTCCGTCACGCTCGCCTTGCCACCCCGCCCTTTGAAAATCCGCATCCGCCCCGGCTGGCGTTCATCCTCGCCGAGCGCCTGATCCATCGTGAACTCCGGCGGCAAAGTCCCGTCCGGCCCGCGCACCGCCTTCACGACCTTCATCGCCCGCTCCGGCGGCAACACCACCACGAGCGCGAGATAAACTTTGCCGACCGTCTTCGACTGAAACTGCCCGCTAAGATAATCCAGCGCCACCTTCGACTTCGAGCAGAGCAACACTCCGCTCGTGTCCGCATCGAGCCGATGGACGTTGGCCACGCCGTGGCCGAACTTCGCGTGCACGAGCCCCATCAGATTCTCCCGCTTCTTGTCCCAACGGTCGGGCGCGATCAGCAGCCCGCTCGGTTTGTCGAATGCGATGAACGTCTCGTCTTCCTGCAAAATCGGCGGCAGCGGCATGAATCGCTACTGGGAGCGCGGGCGCCCTCGCCCGCAATCTGAAACCTTCACCCGGCCCCCGACCCGGTCTCGTTGCACTTCCGTTACACAACCGCCTCGAAAACGTAACGTTTCGGTGACGACACCGCTTTGATTTTGCCGCGCCCGTGGCACCGGGCCGTCGTAACATAATGTCCGCGCTTACGCTTTCTCCCGCCCTTTCGGTCTTCGCCGCCTTCACGCGGTTCGCCCCGCCCCAACCCCTCCACACGTTCCTCCGCACCACCGGCTATAAGCTCCGCCCGCCACGCCCGCTGCCCCACCTGTCCCCGTTCACGCGCGCCCGCGACGCCGTCCTCGCCTCCGGGGCCGCCGGCACTCACCAGCTCGCCACGCTTCTCATCGAGAAACGACCCGGCCCCGTGCCCACGATCGTGCTTGGCGGCTTCGTGCCCGACGCCACCGAACAGGTTTTTCTGCTACGCGGCTTCTTCCTCAAGCAGGGCTCGGTTTATTACCTCAACTACCCGCGCGCCGGTTTTTCCCTCGATCTCATTTGCGCGCAACTCGACGACCTCGTGGCCGAGCTCAACCGCCAAGGCCAACGGCCCGCGCTCTTCGGCGTGAGCTTCGGCGCGGGCCTCACCATCGAGTGGCTGCGCCGCTCCCGTCTCGCCGGCCGTTCCCATGAGATCGCGGGCACTATCCTCGTCAGCCCCGTCGCCTGTGCCACCGATATCGTCGCGCCCGACGAACCCAAGCCTTCGACGCTCATCGGCCGCGCACTAAAACCGTTCCTCGACGCGGGCGGCTCCGTTAACCCGGGGGTCATCGAAAAAGCCCGCGCCATCTTCACCAAGATGTTTGAAGCCGGCGCGCAAAACCAAGCCTCACTCCGCGCGCTCATGTCGGCCGCCGAGCTGCGTCACCTCCACTCGCACGTGATCTCCGCCATCCAGTCCATCGACTTCACCGGCGCCTGCGAACGGCTCTCCGCTCTCCGCGAATTACCCGCTCTCTCCGCGTGGGACGATGGCCCACGTCCGTTGAGCACCGCTCCGACGCTGGTGCTCTACGCCGAGAAAGAAACCGCCGTCCTGCACGAGCGCTCGCCCACGCGCGCCGCTCTCGCCACCACGTTGTCCGCGTTTTTTCCGGCCGGTACATTGCACGTGGTCGGCGGCGGCACGAGCCCGGTCCAACACGCCTCGCTGATTTTCCACTACTTCCAATTTCTACCGCCCATCACCGCTTTCTATCGCGGGCTAAAATCAAGTAAGTTTCGACTGGCGGCGTGAATCCACTTACCGCTCTCCGCCCGACGGCCCTGCCTCGGCCGGTCTGAGCTCCCGAAATTATGCCCGTCTGGCCCAAGAGTCTCATCACCATCGGCACTGGCCTGCTCACGGCCCGCACCGCCTCACGCCTGCGTCGTAAAAAGACCGCCGTCGGCGACCAAGAAGCCACCTTGGCCCGGCTCACCGCCCAGTTTGCCCAGACCCGCTTCTGGCCCAACGCCGGGATTGGCGAGAAACTGGGTCCCGACGCCTTTCGCACCGCCACACCTCTGAGGACTTACGAGGATTTCGCCCCGGCCATCGAAAAAATGAAGCAGGGCGAAGCCGATGTGCTCTGGCCCGACACCTGCGCCTTTTACGCCGTCTCCTCGGGCACCACCGTCGGGCGCACCAAGTTTCTCCCCGTCACTGAGGGCATGCTCGCCCACTTCCGCAAGGCCGGGCTCGACTCCCTCCTCTACTACACGGCCCGGGTTGGCGACTCGGGCGTCTTCCGCGGTCGCCATCTGTTCCTCGGCGGCGCGACTACACTCACCGCCACCCCCGAATCCAAACCGTTCCTGGCCTACGCCGGCGATCTCAGCGGGATCACCGCGCTTAATCTGCCGCCTTGGGTTGAGCAACACCTCTACGAGCCCGGCGCCGCCATCGCCCAAATGGCCGATTGGCCCGCCAAAATCACTGCCATCACCGCCCGCACTTCTTCGCTCGATATCTCTCTGCTCGCCGGCATCCCGAGCTGGGTCCTCATCCTCGCCGAAGCGCTCCGCGCCCACTCGGTCCAGGGTAAGGCCCGCGCCAGTAACCTTCAGGGCATCTGGCCCAATTTGGAGTGCTTCGTCCATGGTGGCGTCCCCATCGGCCCGTTCGACGAGGAGCTGCGCGCCGCCCTCGGCCCCGGCGTGAATTTCCACGAGGTTTACCCGGCTTCCGAGGCCTTCATCGCCACGCAGGATTCGGAAGCCATCGCGGGTCTGCGCCTGATGACCGACGCCGGAATTTATTACGAATTCCTGCCGATGGCCGACTTCGACGCCAACCACCTCGCGAATATCGGCCACAAGGCCGTGCCCCTCGCCGGCGTCAAAGTCGGAGTCGATTACGCGCTCTTGCTCACCACGCCGGCCGGGCTGGGGCGTTACGTCATCGGCGATATCGTGCGCTTCACGTCGATCGAACCGCCCCGGCTCGTCTACGTCGGCCGCACGCAGCTCCAACTCAGCGCGTTCGGCGAGCACGTCATCGAAAAAGAGCTCACCGATGCTCTCACCACCGTCTGTCGCCGCCACCAGTGGAACATCGTCAACTTCCACGTCGCCCCACTCTTCGTGAATTCCTCCACTGGCCAAACTCGCGGCCGCCACGAATGGTGGATCGAGCTCAAGCCCGGCACCACGTCCACTCCCGTCAGCCCGCAACTCGCCGCCGAACTCGACGTCGAACTCCAACGGCTCAACGACGACTACGAGGCCAAGCGCATCGGCGGCGGTCTCGAAGCTCCGTCCGTGCGTCTCGTCCTGCCAGGCGTCTTCGAACACTGGCTGCGCCACCAAGGCAAATGGGGCGGCCAAAACAAGACCCCCCGTTGCCGCAGCGACCGTCTCATCGCCGACGCCCTCGCCAAAATCACCCATTCCGCCCGCGATTGAGCGGCTCCAAAAGCGAGCCTTCAGCCTCAGCCGTGGCACGGACCTCTGCCCGTGGGTTCAGATCCCCACGCCGCTGCGAGTCATACCAATGGCTATTGATTTTTAGACTGCGGGTTCCGAGGTGGCACGAGCATCTTGCCCATAGGTTCGAGGCTGAAACTCAACCGCGATTGGTCTCGCTCAAAAACTTTTAAAAATCCCCCAAACCTGTGATTTGCTGGCACGGGCGCTGCTAAACCGGTTACGCACCCAATTAGGGTTTTGGGGTAGCGTTGGACCGGTGAAAGCCGGAACCGAAAATAGTGGGCCCGGCGTTAAGGGGTTATCGCCGGGCCTTTCTTTTTGCCCAAATCCCTCGCTTCGCGCCCAACCGCTTCCGCCCTATCCACACCGTTCCGCACGCCCCTAACTCCGCCCGCCCACGCTCAGCGATTACTTCTGCAAATAGACCAGCAACCGCTGCTCGTAGCTCTCCACCTCCTCCGCCCCTAGCTTGCGGTCGCGAATCATCCCGGCCCGGTCGATGATAAACGTCGTGGGAATCGCTTCGACCCCGCCAAACGCCGCCGGCGTGTCCTCATCCGCCATCACAATCGGATAATTTATCCCCATTTTGGCCATAAACGGCTTCACCACCGACGGCCCTTTCTGGTCCAACGAGATTCCGACCATCACGAGTCCGTCTTTGCCGTATTTTTTCTGCAGCGCGATATAGCCAGGGATTTCGGCGACACACGGCGGGCACCAGGTCGCCCAAAAATCAATCACCACAACCTTGCCCTTAAAATCGGCCGACGAGACGACCTTGCCATCGACGTCCTTCAACTTCCACTCCGGCGCAGGCGTCGGCGGAACCGTCTCGGCTCGGGCCGATAGAGCGGCCACTAGAGCAAATGAAGCCAACAGAGCGGTACGGAACGTTTTCATCATGGGAAAAGAGATAGTGGTGAGAGCTCGCGCGGCAATTTTTCTTCCCGCATTTTTGCCCAAAAAATCGGCCGGAGCTTTTCCGGAGCGGGTCGTCGAGGAGAGCTGACTGACCCAGCGCCCCACGGTAATAATCGAGGCAGCACTCCGCCGATCGATGGAATTGAAAATCGTAGCGGTGCATCGCGCCGTTTCCCGTTCCGTATCCTACGGTCGTTCCAGCCTGGGCCGAGCCCGCCTCAGCCGGAACGATGCAATTGAACCACTGATGAACACGGATTTTCAGAGTGAACCATTCCCTTCCTCACGAATCGATCGCGGGCACGGTTCGGTGATTCTGGTTCTTTTCGGCGGCGATGGGATTTTCCCTCTGCATCCGGGTCCATTCGGGTTCATCCGTGGTTTACTCCCTGCTGGGTTCCGCCTCAAGAGTCCCGCATCTCGGGCAGATCCAGCCCGAGGACGTCGATAAACTTCTTCATCGCCGGCGTGAGCACCCGGCCCTTGCGGTGCAAAATGGCCAGCGGCCGAGTGAAGGTTTTTCCCTTAAAATGCAGCATGACCAAGCTCCCTTGCTTCACTTCCTGCGCGACCGTCGCCTGCGGCACAATCGCGATGCCGTGCTCGATCTCCACCGCGCGCTTCACCGTCTCGATGTTGTCGAACTCCATCACCGGCTCGATCTCCAGCTTATGATCGCGGAAAATCTGATCCACCGCCTTCCGCGTCGGGATGTCGGGATCAAAACCGATAAACTTCTGCGACGCCAATTCCTTCACTTCGATCTCCGTGCGCTTCGCCAAGGGATGCCCGGGAGCCGTGATCAGGACCAAATGATCGTTGCGGAAAGGTAGCACTTCGATCTGACGCTGCCTGAGCGGAAACGCCACGAGCCCGAAGTCCACGGCGTTGTGCAAAATGTCTTCGTAGACGAGGTTCGAACGGCGGTATTCCACCCGCACATTAACCGAAGGAAAATCATGCAGGAATTTTTTTATAAACGGCGGCAACTCGTGCAGTCCGATCGAGTAAATAGTCGAAATCCGGATCGTGCCGCTAATCACCTTCTTCATTTCCTGCAACTCGCACTGCAGCTTCTCGTAGGTGTGCAACATCTCCTTCGCCGACTCATAGACGCGGTACCCTTCCCGCGTGAGTTGAAATTGTTTCTGGCTGCGGTCGACGAGCAGCGTCTTGAAATGCCGCTCCATCGCCCGAGCTTGCTGGCTCACCGCAGACTGCGTGATGCCGTTCAGCTTGGCCGCCTTGGAGAAACTTTTGGTTTCGACCAGATCGGCGAAGATTTTAAGGTTTTCAATTTGCATAGGCGTCGGGAGGACCGCCTCAAAGGAGGTATGGCTTAAGCATTGTCGCAAACCTCTTATTGAGGTTTCCAATCAGCCGCCACCGATTCCATGTTTCCCACCTACGCAGAATTTGTCCTCCGCGCCGACGCCGTCCGCGCCCAAATCGCCACCGCCTGCGCCGCCGCCGGCCGCGATCCCGCCACGGTCGAACTCCTCGCCGTCACCAAGACCCACCCCGTCGCCGCCGCCGACTACGCCGCCCGCTACGGCCTGCGCGCCGTCGGCGAAAATCGCGTCCAGGAAGCCGCCGAGAAACGCCCCCTCTGCGCCGCCCCCGCCCTCGCTTGGGAACTCATCGGCCACCTCCAGTCCAACAAGTCCAAACTCGCTGCCCAACACTTCGACCGCGTCCAAAGCGTCGACAGCGAAAAACTCCTCAACCACCTCGACCGCGCCGCCGCCGAGCTCGGCAAAGTTCTCCCGATCCTCTTTCAGGTCAACGCCGGCAACGACCCCGCCAAATTCGGCGCCGACCTCGCCGATACTCCGCGCCTCATCGAGTTCGCTCTGACAAAACCGAACCTGCGTCTCGACGGCCTCATGACCATCGCTCCTCTCGGCTCCACCCCGGCCGAAACCGCCGAGCACGCCGTCCGCACGTTTACGAATCTCCGCACCCTTCGCGACGACCTCGCCGCCCGCCTCGGCGTCCCCCTCCGCGAACTCTCCATGGGCATGAGCAGCGACCTCGCCCCCGCCATCGCCGCCGGCAGCACCCAGGTCCGCGTCGGCTCCGCCCTTTACGGCGCGCGGTAATTTCCAAAATCCGTCCGCCATCAGCCGCCGCACTTCCAGAAATTCGCCCCGTGGCGAATTTCATTAGCAGTCCCCCGCTCTTTTTTCCTCTCTGCCCCCATGCGATCCCTCCTCCGCTTCACGCTGCCCCTGCTCGCGGCCTTCACCCTCACCACCGCCGCCTTCGCCGCCGACTCCACTCCGGCCACCCTCGCCGCCAAACGCCCGCTCTCCCTCGACGACTTCGACGCTTGGCGCAGCCTCGCCTCACCCACCCTCTCTCCCGACGGCCGCTGGCTCGCCTACTCCTTCATGCCGCAAGATGGCGACGGCGAAGTCATCGTGCGCGAACTCGCCACCGGTCGCGAGCAACGCCTCCCCGTCGGCGCTCTCCCTCCGCCCGCCACCCAGCCCGACTCCGCCAACCCCGACTCTCCCCCCGCCCCTCCCACCATCCGCCTCGCCTTCACCGCCGACTCCGCGCACCTCGTCGCCAGCACCCACCCCGCCAAGGCCGCCCTCGCCGCCGCCCGCAAAGCCAAGAAAAAGCCCGACGAAATGCCGAAACCCGGCCTCCTCTATCTCCACCTCGCCGCCGGCAAATCCACCACCGTTGCCTCCGTTAAAAACTACCAGCTCTCCACCAGGACCGGCGCCTGGCTCGCCTATCTCAAGGAGGCAAAACCCGAAGAAAAAAAGCCTCAGGTCACCACTCCCGCCTCCGATCCCAACCAAGCCACCCCTCGAGCCGTAACCGGCTCCGCCGCCGCCAAACCCGACCTCGGCACCGATCTCGTCCTCATCGACCTCGCCTCCTCCACCCCCGCCGAGCGCACCTTCGCCGATGTCCTCGACTACAGCCTCGCCCGCGACGGCCGCACCCTTCTCACCACCATCGCCGCCAAAATCGGCCACACCAACGGCGTTTATGTTTTCACTCCCGGAGCCCCCGCCGACACCGCCCCCGCCGCCCTCCTCGCCGGCAAAGGCAAATACCTGAAACTCGCCTGGGACCGCGAACAGACCCAAGCCGCCTTCGTCAGCGACCGCGACGACGTCGCCGCCACGCCTGCCCCGAAATCCGCACGCTTCAAACTCTACCACTGGCCACGCGGCACCGCCGCCGCCGCCGAGCTCGTCTCTTCAACGACAACCCACTTCCCCGCCGCCTTTACGGTGAGCGACAAGGGCACCATCGCCTTCTCCCGCGACGGCAAAAAACTTTACGTCCCCGCCGCCCCGCTCCCCAAACCCGCCCGCGATCCCGACGCCGCCCTCGACGCCGAATCCCGCGTTTCCGCCGATCTCTGGCGCTGGAACGACGATGTCGTCCAGCCCATGCAAAAAGTCCGCGCGACCCTCGAGCGCAACCGCACCTATCGCGGCGTGCTCGATCTCGCCACCCACCGCTACACCCAGCTCGCCGATGTCACCCTACCCACCGTCACGCTCAGCGACGACGGTACCCGCGCCCTCGGCCAAGACGACCGCGCCTACCGCCGCCGCGCCGATTACGACGGCCGCTACACCGACATCCTCCTCGTCGATCCCCTCACCGGCGCCCGTAAACCCGCCCTCAAGGAACTCCGCAGCGAAAACGGCAGATCCGGTAGCGCCCCGGTTTGGTCACCCGACGGCCTCTGGGCCTTCTACTACCAGTCCAATCACTGGCACCTGCTCAACACCGCCGACGGCACCACGCGCAACCTCACCTCCACCCTCGGCGTGGCCGTCCACAACGAAGACCACGATTCCCCCTCGCCCGCCGGTCCCTATGGCCAAGCCGGTTGGACCAAGGACAGCCAGTCGCTCCTCATTTACGATCGCTACGATGTCTGGCAGCTCTGGGCCGACGCCCGCCCCGCCAAAAACCTCACCGCCGCCTCCGGCCGCGCGACCAAGACCCAGCTCCGCGTCCAAAACATCGAGCCCATCGACGAAGACACCGACGACCGCGGCCTCGACCCCGCCAAGCCCCTCACCCTCCGCGGGGAGAGCGAGGAGACGCGCGCCTCCGGTTTCTTCCAAACCCGCTTCGACGCCGCCCCCGGCACCGCCCCGCGCCGCCTCCTCTGGGGCGACAAAAATTACCGCTACGTCACCCGCGCCAAAGCCGCCGATGTCCTGCTCGTGAGCGCCGCCCGCTTCGACGAATTTCCCGACTACCATACCACCGATTCCGCCTTCGCCGCCCCCGCCCAAGTCACCGCCGGCGGCGCCCAGCTCACGCCCTTCGCTTGGGGCCGGGCCGAACTCGTCCCCTTCCGCAACACCGACGGCGTCCCACTCAGCGCTGCACTCTACAAACCCGCCGACTTTGATCCCACGAAAAAATACCCGCTCATGGTCTACATCTACGAGCGCCTGTCGCAGGACGTCCACACCTTCAAAACCCCAGCGCCCAGCCACAACGTCAGTTTCCCCCTCTACACCAGCAACGGCTACCTCGTCCTCACCCCCGACATCGTTTACACCGAGGGTCAGCCCGGCCAAAGCGCGCTGCGCGCCGTGCTCCCCGCCATCGAGAGCCTCGTCCGCCAAGGCTTCGTCGACGAGCAAGCCATCGGCATCTCCGGCCACTCCTGGGGCGGCTACCAGATCGCCTACATGCTCACGCAAACCTCGCTTTTCCGCGCCGCCGAAGCCGGCGCCCCGGTGGGCAACATGACCAGTGCCTACTCCGGCATCCGCTGGGGCTCCGGCATGCCGCGTCAGTTCCAATACGAGAAAACCCAAAGCCGCCTCGGCCGCCCCCTCGCCGAAGCGCCGCACCTCTACATCGAAAACTCCCCCATCTTCCACGTGCAGCGCATCACCACGCCCCTCCTGCTCCTGCACAACGACGCCGACGACGCCGTTCCGTGGTATCAAGGCATCGAACTCTTCCTCGCCCTCCGGCGCTACGACAAACCCGCCTGGCTCTGGAACTACAATGGCGGGCTCCACGGCCTCCGCCGCCGCGCCGACCAAAAGGATTTCGCCCGCCGCGCTTGGCAATTCTTCGAGCACTACCTCCACGGCACCCCCGCCCCCGAGTGGATGGAAAAAGGTGTCCCTTTCATCGACCGCGAAGAAGAAAAACTTCGTTTCAATTCCGCAAAGTAGGGCGCCGCCCGCACGCCGCCTTCCGCATTGCCTCCCGCGAAAATTCCTTTTCGCCTTGCCCGCTTGGAAACCACCGCGCCGAGCTCCGCCCAACTCTCCGCGCTGCTGCGCCTGCTCGACGACCCCAGCCCGTCCGTCCGCCGCGCCCTCCTCGCCCGATTCACCGCCCTCGGCCCTGAGGCCGCACCGTTTCTGCGCGAGCTCAGTCACGGCCCCGACCGCGCCCTCGCCGCTCACGCCGCTTGGTTTCTCAAGGAGCTGAAGTTTTCCGACCCCGTCGCCGAGTTCCGCACCTTCATCGGTTCACTCCACTACGAACTGGAAACCGGCGCCCTCCTGCTCGCCCGCACCGTCAATCCCGCCCTCGACGTGGGCCGTTGCTGTGAGCAGCTCGACGCCATCGCCGCCCGCTGCACCGAGCTCATCGCCGAACCCGCCAGCTCCCGGGAGAAATGCCGCATCATTAACCGCGTAATGTTCCACGAATGGGGGTTTCGCGGCAACGTCGAGCACTACACCGACCCGCAAAACAGCTTCCTCAACACCGTCCTCACGCGCCGCATCGGCCTGCCCATTTCTCTCAGCCTCGTCTACCTGCTGGTCGCCGAACGCCTCGGCCTTGCGCTGGAGCCCGTCGGCCTGCCCGGTCACTTCCTCGTCGGCTGCTTCGACGCTGAGATTCCGTTCTACGTCGACCCGTTTGACCGCGGCCTCTTTCGCGACCCCGACGAGGTCATCGCCTTTCTCATCGCTCAAGGCACCTCACCCCAGCCCGCCGATCTCATGCCCACCGCCATCCACGAGGTCCTCTGCCGCTGCTGCCGTAACCTCGTGCACCACTACACCGTTTCCGGCGAACCCGCCCGCGCTCGCCTTTTCGCCAGCTTCATCACCGATTTCGAGACCACCCACACCCGCGAGTCCGAGTGACCTTTCGCCATCCCCGTGGAGCCAGTCGTCCCGGCGGCCCGATCTACCCGTTGGGCTTCTCCTCAACCCACGGCAACCGCAGCCACTGACTTGATTTCCAATTGCCCGTCGCTCCTCGGGCCGCATTTGCGCCATCGTCGCTCGTCGGCATCTTTTAAACCTATGTCCATCCGGAAGTGCCCATTTCACGCGCCCTCGAATCCGCCGCTCCCCGGCCCGCCGCCTCCGCCTCAAACCGAAGAAATCACGGATTTCCTGAGCGATGCTTCCACTTTTGGCATGTTGGCCGCACCCCTCGCAGAGCGCACCACTCTCTACCGCGCCGCCCTCGCCGCCGGCCAACCCGCCCCGTTCACCACCGACGAACTCACCCATGCCGGCCGCATGGCCTGGCGCAACAACGCCCGCTGCATCGGGCGACTCTTCTGGCGCGGTCTAAAGGTGCGCGACTGCCGGCACGTCGCCGGAGCCGAGGCCATATTCTCCGAGCTCTGCGCCCACCTTGCCGAGGCGACCAATTCCGGCTCGATCCGGCCGACGATGACCGTATTCGCACCCTCCACCGCGCACCTGCCCGGTCCGCGGATCGAAAATCGCCAGCTAGCGGGCTATGCCGGCTATCGCGACGGAGCCCAGATTCTCGGCGACCCCCAAAATCTTTCTTTTACCGAACGCGCCCTCGCCATGGGCTGGATCCCACCCTCGACCAAGACTCCTTTTGATCTGCTCCCTTGGATCATAACCGGCACCGGCGAAAAACCCCGCCTCTTCCCCCTGCCGCCCGGGCTCATCCGCGAGGTTCACCTCACCCACCCCACGCTGGCTTGGTTCGGCGATCTCGGCCTCCGCTGGTATGCCGTGCCAACCATTTCCGATCACCGGTTGATCGCCGCCTCGACCGAGTTCTCGGCCGCGCCGTTCAGCGGTTGGTATATGGGCACCGAGATCGGCGCCCGCGATTTGGGTGACGAAGCCCGCTACCATCAACTCCCCGCCATCGCGCAACGGCTCGGACTCGACCTGTCGTCCCCTCAATCCCTTTGGCGCGACCGCGCCCTGCTTGAGCTCAACGTCGCGGTCCTCCACTCCTACGCGGCCGCCGGCGTGACCCTCGTGGACCACCATACCGCAAGCGCTCAATTCATGCGCTTCGCCACCCAAGAGGAAAGCGCCGGCCGCCCGCTTTCCGCGCAATGGGATTGGATTGTTCCACCGATGTCGGGCTCCACCACCCCGGTATTTCACCTACCCATGACCGACCGCCATCTGTTGCCCAATTTCTTTCCTCCGGCGAGTCCGGCCTGATCGACGGGCAGCGTTTCTTGCTTTCGCCGCCGGGCCCCCAACCCCACCCTGTTTGCATGGCGCCATCCGCTCCCACGTGCAGTCTCGCCGATCTCGACCGCTGGTCTTTCCCCGGCACCGCCCTCGCCGTGCTCGGCCACCCGATCAAGCACTCGATCAGCCCGGCCATGCACAACGCCGCCCTCGCCTCGCTCGCCGTCCACGACGCCCGCTTCGCCGATTGGCGCTACTTCCGCTTCGAAGTCCACCCCGACGACCTCCCGCGCGCCCTCGAGCTCTTCCGCGCGAAAAATTTCCACGGCCTCAATCTCACGGTCCCG
>NSIG01000003.1 GCA_002737275.1 Opitutia bacterium | reverse complement strand
GCTCGGTGAGCTGCGCGCGTTCCTCCTTCGTCAGGGTAATTTTATATCGGCTGGCCATGCCGCAGCACTGGCCGGTTCACTGTTTTATTTAATACGAAATATTTTATGTTACGTGATACTAGCTCAGACCGCCGCGCTCAAACGCCCACTCATCCCACCCTCTTCACGCCTTTCACATTCCACTTGGTGATCGTGAGGCCCTTCGCGCTGCGGCTGCTGACGGGCACCGCCGCGAGGTCGAAGTCGAGCTCGCGCACGCGCGCGCCACCGCGGCCGTCGAGGGAAATGTGCAGCTTTTGCGGCATCGCCTTTTCCGTGAGGCTCACGTCGAGGTAGAGTAGTTTCGAGCCCTCGCTCGGCACCAGCGGATAAAGTTTATCGCGCGAGAGTCCGCCGATCTGAAAGCGCTTGGCGAACGATTTGCCCGACGCGCCGTCCTGATAGACCATCGTGTAAAAATTCTTGTCCCCGTCGGTCGGGAAGACGGCGCAATGGACGATGTTGCGGCCCATGAAAACCTTGTCGGCCACCTTGGTAACCTTGAGCGAGCCGTCGCCCATGAGGCAGAGCGCGCTGTCGAGCACGGAGCATTCCTGGACAAACTCGTGTTGCCGCCAGTTGAGGCCGATGAATCCTTCCTCGCGGTTGACGTAGAGCCGCTGGTTCACGGAGACGACCTGCGCGGCGTTGATCTGCTCGATTTCATCGTAGGTCGTGCGGCGCTTGTGGCCCTTGCCGTATTTTTCCTGGAGCGTCTCGAACCACTTCACGGCGTAATCAGTGAGGTGCTTGAGGTGGTGCTTCACCTCTTTCATTTCGGCCTCGGTCTTCTTCATGGCCTCGTCGGCCTGGAAGCGGTTGTAGGCCGAGATGCGCTTGATCCGGATTTCGGTGAGGCGCGCGATGTCGTCGTCGATCACGTCGCGGCGCAGTTGCTTCAGAAACGGCTTCAGCCCCTCGCGAATCTCGGAGATCACTTCTTCCCACGTCTTCGATTTCTCGATGCGGCGGTAGATGCGCTCCTCGATGAAAATCCGCTCCAGCGAGTCCCAATGCCACTGCTGCTCGAGTTCGCCGAGGCGGATCTCCAGCTCGCGCTTCAGCAGCGCCTTGGTCTGGTCCACGCTGCGGCGTAGGATTTCTTTCACGCCGAGGAACTGCGGCTTGTCGTCCTCGATCACGCAGGCCGCCGGCGAGAGCGCCAGCTGGCAGTTCGTGAACACGTAGAGCTGTTGGATGATCTTCTCCGCGTCGGCGCCGGCGGGCAGGTGCACGAGGATTTCCACGGCGTCGGCCGTGTTGTCGTCCACGTGCTTGATCTTGATTTTGCCCTTCGCGTTGGCGGCGAGGATCGACTCGATGAGCGACTCGGTCGTCGCGCCGTAGGGCAGTTCGGTGATCGCTAGCAGATACTTGGAGCGCGCCTCGATCTTGGCGCGGACTTTCACTTTTCCGCCGCGCTCGCCGTCGTTGTAGTCGGCGAAGTCGGCGATACCTCCCGTGGGGAAATCCGGATAAATGCGAAATGTTTTTCCCTGAAGATGGTTGATCGCAGCGCGGCAGAGGTCGTTGAAATTGTGCGGGAGAATCTTCGTCGCGAGACCGACCGCAATGCCCTCGGCGCCCTCAAGCAGGACGATGGGAAACTTTGCAGGCAACGACACCGGCTCCTGCGCGCGGCCGTCATAGCTGAGCTGCCAGGTGGTGGTCTTGGGATTGAAGAGCACGTCCTTCGCAAAATTCGTGAGGCGTGCCTCGATGTAACGCGGCGCCGCCGCATCGTCGCCCGTGAGCGTATTGCCAAAATTACCCTGCGGCTCGATCAGGAAGGCACGTTGCGCGATGCCCACGAGCGCGGCGCCGATGGAGGCGTCGCCGTGCGGGTGGAGCGACATCGCGCGGCCGACGACGTTGGCGACCTTATGAAAACGCCCGTCGTCCATGTCCCAGAGCGTGTGGAGGATTCGGCGCTGCACGGGCTTCAACCCGTCGTCGATGTGCGGCACGGCGCGGTCGAGGATCACGTAGCTCGCGTACTCGAGAAACCACGAGCGGTAGTGCTTCACGAGAGGCGCATCGGGCGAGTTTTTCTCGGGCACCTTGGCCACTTCGAGTGCGGCCGACGCCGGTTCTGCGGCCACGGGGGCCGGCTCCACGGGAGCAGCCGAGGCGGGCGCGGCAGGCGCGACGGTGGGCTCGCTGGCCAGCGGCAACTCGGATTGATCGGAAGGCTTAGGTGTTTTCTTCTTGGGCATTGCGAGAGGGAATCAGGTAGCGAGGACGAGACCGTGCGGCACGAAAAGCTGGAAATCGGCAACATTGCGCGTGGCGAATTCGGCGCCGACGACGATCGCGCTGGCCGCGATTAGGCAATCGAACTTGAGCCGACGCGAGCGACCCGTGCGGTTGAACAAATCCGCGGCGCGGGCGGCATTAGCTTCCTCGAAATCGGCGCAACCGGCCGTGAGAAATTCGCGCGCTGTGGCGATCTGCGCGGGCAACACCGGACCGTTGAGAAACTCGCTCCAGGTGATAGTGGAACACGCAATCGACTCGCCGCGTTGCAGCCATTGCTCAATCGCCCGCGCCTCGCTGCTGGTCCCATTGACGCCGGCGATCAGGAAATTTGCATCCAAGTGAATCATGAGGCCGTCCGGTCACCGAAAGCCCGCTGATCCTCGCGCAATTCCTTCAGGTAAGCCTCGGAACGTTGCTCATAATCAGGAATCTGGCTGGTGATATCCCACGCCCGCCGTAAGGCCGCGAGCGCCTTTTCGTTGGCCGCTTTCGGTGCCGGCGGGATCAGGTCGGCCACTTTTTCACCACGATAGGTAAGCTCCATGCGTTCACCCCGTCGGAGAGATTTCACGATGCCCTCCAAATCGTTGCGCAAATCGACGGCTGAAATGGTCCTCATGAGTTGAAGTTGATGTTCACCTCCAAGTTGAGGTCAAGGGCATCCTTAGCGGCCTCACGCCCCGCCCTCTCATAGCTTCCCCAACTCTGCCAACGCTGCCGCCAACTCCGGATCGCGGCCCGCCCTCCAATCCGCCAACGTCGCCGCGGGGACCGCGACATCCGGCTCGACGCCGCGCCCTTCGAGCCGTTCGCCGTCCACGCCGATGTAATCCTGAATTGGAATCTGCAACCGCCCGCCGCCCGGCAGACCGTAAAACCGCGAAACGATTACCGCCCCCGCCGTGCGCCGGCCGATCAACGTCGCGCGTTTCTCGTGCTTCATGACGTGCGCGAAAATCTCCGACGCACTGGCCGAGCCCGGTCCGATCAACACCGCCACGCGGCCGGCATAGCGCGCCGAAAGCAGCGCGAAGCCGCTCGATTCGCGCTCTTTGCCATCTCGCCGCACAAACCGTCCCATCGGCACGGGTTCACGCCGGTCGAAGAATTCCTGCACCGCCATCGAGTTCGCGGCCACCATTCCCCCCGGATTCTGCCGCAGGTCCACCACCACGCCCGGCGCGGCGCGGTGGGCCTTCAACTCCGCGCTCAACCAACGCAGGTTCGCGAAACTAAAACTGTCGAAACGCAGGTAACGAAAGCCCCCCGGTAGCTCCCGCGCGACCTGCCGGTCGAAATCGAGCAGCCGGGGCTCCAGCGCCATGGTCACGAGCCGGTCCTGCTGATCGAGAAACTCAAACGTCACCGGCTGACCGAGCCGACTGATGCTGCGCTCCTGGGGATTGATCGGCCGACCGTCACGCGAGCGCACGATCCAGCCCACCTGCACGCCCGCCATCGCCGCCGTGCCGTCGGGCAACACATCGGTCACCACAAATTGTCCTTCAATCCGCGCCCAACGCAGACCCACCGCCGCCTGGTGATCGCTGCTCATTTCGTGGACGTCTCTCGGCGCCAACGGCGAGAGATGCGACTGCTGCAACTCGGCGCACAGTTTTTGCAGCACCCGATACAATGCCGCGTCATCCGGCGCCGCCTGCCCCTCAGTCCGATATCTTCCGCGCATCGCCACCCAGTCCACCCCGAGAAATTCCCGGTCGAAATACTTTTCGTTCACCAGCTCCCACGCCCGATCATACACGCGCAGGTTGAGCGTCGCCCGCGCCTCTGCCGCCAGCGCCGCCGGTTCGCGATACTCAGTCGGAATCGTCGCGCAGCCGGCCAGCCCAAAAACCGCCGCCGCGAGCGCCGCTATCAGCCTGAGCCGTGCGCGCTTCATCGGAAAATCTCCCGCATCCGCCCGACCTGCGCGCCCGCCGCCCGCGCGATCGCCGCGAACTCCGCCGACACCCGCGGATCTCCGGCGACCCGCACCCAAAATTCCTCCGCCCACGCCGCCGCCTCCGTCCACGCCGCCAATTCGCCCGGCACCGGCGGCACCGGGGCAAACACCGGCGTCGGCGTCGCCTGCCCCGGCACCGGCGCCCACAGCATGGGCAACATGTCGTAAGCCGGCGCTAGCCGCAGCGGCAGCGCATCGCTCAAGAAAAACGCGAGGTTCCCGAAATGCATGTCCGCATTGCCGATCAACGTCCCGAACGCATGACGCAACCGCACCGAGCGCAGCGCCGCCGCGTCGATCAATCCCCGCGCGTGCAGGTGTGCGGCCGCGACCGGCCACGCCGTCGTGTCGGCGCCGCCAAACGCCTTATGCAACGCGCGCAACGACACAACGCCCCGCCGCCCCCGCGCGCCCATGCGATCATAGCGCGACGTTTCGAGAAAGCGACGACCTGCGGCATCCAGCAGACGCGGAATCGCGTGCGCCTCGCCGTGGGCGTGCAGCAACGCGAGCGCGTGCGACTCGGCCACGAGCAGATCGGCCCACCGGCGACCCGTCGGCGTGGAGACGACATCCGTGAACTTCACGATGACCGGCGTGACCGCGTCGCCGACCGCCAGCGTGACGAGGAACTTCGGCTGTTCACCCTCGACAGAGGAACCCAGCGCGCCCACCGCCGCGGTCGCCGCCGCGAGCAACGGATAATGCGCGGCCCGCTCCGCCTCCGGCAACGGCGACGGCGGCGCGAGCAGGCGGCTTTGCGCGCGACGAAGCGGTACATCGCCGATCACCAGATCGCCCGGCAAGTCATCACCTTCCGCCTGAAGATAGACCAGTGTGTCGTCGTCGCTCCAACTCCGCGGATCGGCCGGCAAGTTGAGCGCCTGACTCAGCCCCCGCCCCAACGCCCGCCCGAGGTAGCCCTGCGGCCGCGCCTCCCCGAGGAAAAACGGAAATCCGTCGGTGAAGCCGCCAAGGCCCAACAGCTCCGCCGCCCAAGCCGGGGCACGATCCGGCTCCGCCCAATTCAGCTGCCATCCGCCATGCAACGTGACGAGTTCCGCCCAATCGCGCACCCGGCCTTCGGCATCGACGCAACGAATCGGAAAGGTGTGGCCCAAGCCCCGCACCGGCCGACGCAGCGCATAGGTCGCGCCCCGAGTCGTCCCGAGCCGCACGACCTGCGGCGCCAACGCCGGCAGCGCCAACGCCCGCGAGATCGACGAGCGATCCACCCGCAACGCCGTCGCCAACGCCTGCGCCGGCTGCGGCCCGCCTACCTGAAAACGCAGAGCGATAGCAGCGGGTTCGACCTGGCGTGGACGAGGCATTTCGCCGCTTATTACGCACAGTTAAATAAAACCTACAACTACCATTTATCCAATCTAAGTAAGCAGAAAGCGAGTCACAGAAACCCTTAGTATTGCTCGCTATTTTGCACAGATAAAATCAAGCCTTCACCAAATCTTTTTCCACCTTCAGATTACTAATGATGAAGTCCTGCCGCTCGGGCGTGTTCTTGCCCATGTAGAACGAGAGCAACTCGTCGGTGTTGTGCAGGTGGGTCAGCGAGACCGGATCGAGGCGAATATTTTCGCCGATGAAATCTTTGAACTCATGCGCCGAGATTTCGCCGAGACCTTTAAACCGCGTGATCTCGTGCGTGGCGCCGAGTTGCGCCATGGCGGCCTGTTTCTCTTTCTCGTCGTAGCAATAGATCGTCTTCTTTTTATTTCGCACCCGGAACAGCGGGGTTTCGAGAATCGAGAGATGGCCGCGCGCAATCAGGTCGGGGAAAAATTGCAGGAAAAACGAGAGCAGAAGCAGGCGGATGTGCATCCCGTCCACGTCGGCATCCGTGGCGATGATGACTTTGCCGTAACGCAGACCGTCGAGGCCGTCCTCAATGTTGAGCGCCGACTGGAGGAGGTGAAATTCCTCGTTCTCATAAATGACCTTTTTCGAGAGCCCGTAGGTGTTGAGCGGTTTGCCCTTCAGCGCGAACACCGCCTGCGTCTGCACATCGCGGCATGCGGTGAGCGAGCCGGCGGCGCTGTCGCCCTCGACGATGAAAAGGCTGGAGCTCTCGGCGCGCTCGTTCTTATCGCCGAGGTGGAGGCGGCAGTCGCGGAGTTTTTTGTTGTGCAGCGAAGCTTTCTTCGCGCGCTCGCGGGCAAGGCTACGAATGCCGGCGAGTTCTTTGCGCTCGTGTTCGCTGGCTTGGATTTTTCGCAGGATAGCCTCGGCGGCGACCGGGTTTTTGTGGAGATAAACGTCGAGCGTCTGCTGGACGAACTTGCCGATGAAGTCCTTCACGCTCGGGCCGCCGGGACCCATGTCGGCCGAGCCGAGTTTCGTCTTGGTCTGCGACTCGAAGACCGGCTCCTGCACGCGCACGGCGATCGCCGCGACGATGGACTGGCGCACGTCGGCCGCCTCGAAGTCCTTCTTGAAAAAATTCCGCACGGTTTCGACGACCGCCTCGCGGAACGCCTGCTGGTGCGTGCCGCCCATCGTGGTGTGCTGGCCGTTGACGAACGAGAAATACTCTTCGCCGTAATGACTGCCATGCGTCATCGCGAACTCGATGTCGTCACCCTCGAGGTGGATGATCGGGTAGAGCGTTTCGCCGGTGAGGTTCTTCGCGAGGAGGTCCTCAAGACCTTTCTCGGATTTAAACGCCTTGCCGTTGAACGTGAGCGTCAGACCACGGTTCAGGAACGCGTAGTTCCAGAGCATGTCTTCGACGAATTCCGGTCGGAACTTGAAGTCCGCGCCGAAGAGCGCCGCGTCAGGGATGAACTCGATGATCGTGCCGTTACGCTCGGTGGACTTGATGACCTTGTGGTCCTTCTTGAGTTTGCCCTGAGCAAATTCCACGAGCTTCGACTCGCCCTCGCGCACGGCGGTGGCGCGGTATTCGAGCGCGAGGGCATTGACGGCTTTTTGGCCTACGCCGTTGAGGCCGACGGCTTTTTGGAAGGTCTCGCTGTCGTATTTCGCGCCCGTGTTGATGATGGAGACGCAGTCGATGAGTTTGCCGAGCGGGATGCCGCGGCCGTAGTCGCGCACGCGCACGGTGCGGTCATTGAGTTCAATTTCGATCTTTTTGCCCTGCCCCATCATGAACTCGTCGATGGAATTATCGATCGTCTCCTTGAGCAGAACATAAATGCCGTCCTCGGCGTGCATGCCGTTGCCGAGCCGGCCGATATACATACCGGGACGCAGGCGGATATGCTCGAGCGAGGAGAGGGTCTTGATGCTGGCTTCGGTGTAGTTGGATGCCATAGGAGGATTTTGAAACCAGCGCTCAGCGTCCGGGCGACGCTCTGCGTGACAAGAGAAAAGCCGCGGTCAGCGTCGGTCTGAGCGCCGCGGCGATCAAAGCCCTGCTCCCGCCCGTAGAACTCACCGAGCTCGGCACCGCAGAGGGCGGCATCACCCCCGACCAGCCCGCCGCGGCGGAGATGCGGCGGCTCACGCCCGACATCATCTCGGCAGCCGCCAAAGCCGCCCTCCAGCTCGGCGGCCCCGGCGGGAGCACGACCGCTCAACATGCAGAACAGGATATAAACCTCGGGCTTCACCCGACCAAAGGCGGCCTACGGATCAACCACCACCGTCAGCCCCACCCACGCGAGCGGCAGCAGCGTTTCCGCGTCCCAATTCGCCAGGCGGAAGCACCCGTGCGACTCCGTGCGGCCCACTTCCTCCGGCTTCGGCGTGCCGTGAATCCCGTAGCCCGGTCGGTCCAAACCGATCCACGCCACGCCCACCGGATTGTTCGGTCCTGGCGGTAAAATTAGTTTTCGTCCGAGTTTTTTCGCCTCGTCCGAGTCCGGAAAATTCGCGGGGTCGAACGTGTAGTCGGGCTTCGCGATGGCGATGATCACGCGTAGCTCGCCGACGGGCCGCTTCTCCACCTTGCGCGCAATGCTCACCGGGAAATGCGCGAGCAACGTGTCCCCGGCGTCCCGCACTTGCAGCACCCGTTCCGCGAGCCGCACATGGATCTTCGCCGCTTCGCCCTTGATCACGACCTTGCCGACCGCCGGCACCTTGATCACGGCGCCCGCCAACAACGGCTGCATCCAGTCCACCGCCGGGTTGAGCCGCTGAATCAGCTTCGGACTCGCGTGCACCCGCTCGGCGATGAGCTCGAGCGCCGTCTCATAGTCTAGCGCCGTCTGCTCCGATTTGCCCATCCAGGTGTCTTTCAAAACCTGAAGCCGCGCCACATCGCCCGTGCTCAACGTCAACTCCCCTAGCGGAGGCAACGTCATCACCAGCATTCCGCGGGTCGCCCGGTCGAGCGTCCCGCTCGGCGCAAGCCCGTGCTTCTCCTGAAACGCCTTCAGCGCCGCCGCCGATTGCGCGCCGCCCACGCCGTCGATCGAGCCGCTGGAAAATCCCCGCCGCGCCAGCTCGACCTGCGCTTCCAACCAATTCGTCACCGGCTGCGCGTCGGTCAAAGGTTCTGCGGTCGGTGCCAAAATTTCCACCACCGGCTCGGGCGCAGGCTCCTCCACCACCGGTTCCGGCGAGACCGGCGGCGGCGGTAAAACGAACCTCACGACCGGCTCGGCGCCCACAGCACTCACCGCCAGGCACGCCCCCGCGAGAAACCGGAGAAACCGGAAAACAAAACGCAGGCGAGGATGCATCATTGAAAGGGTGCGCACGCTTGCTCGCTTGCCAAGTCCGGCGCGGATGCGGCCCCGCGCCCGCCAGCATTCTAGGCAAGAGGTTTTCCGGCTGTAGACCCGACCGCTGGTCGGGCGGTTTTTCAGCACAACCGACCAACGGTCGGTTCTACAGTCGGTCCGGCAACACCGCGCCCCGCCCCAGCGCCCTACTCGCCGTCGGCCGCCTTCGGTGCATTTTTACCCCGCGGCTTTGGCTTCAAACTCGCCAAATACGCCACCACATCGCGGATCTCCCGCGGCTGCAAAATCCCGAGCATGGGCGGCATGATCGAAATCGCCGGGGTCTGGCTGGCGATCTCCGACCGAGGAATGGTCTTCGTCGCGCCGTCAAACTGGCGCACCGCCACCGTCGACGGCGTCTCTCGGGCGAGCGTGCCGCCCACGGTCGAACCATCCTTCAGCGTCACACTCACCAACCCGTAGCCCTGCGCGATACTCGCACCGGGCGCCAGCATCGATTCCAACAGATACGCCACATCGCGCTCGGCGCCGATCGCACTCAGATTTGGCCCGACTTCGCTCCCCGATTTCGCTTCGACGCCGTGGCAGGCCAAGCAATTTGCATTGAGGTGATTTTGGACCAAGTCGCGCCCGGCCAGACTATCCCCGCCGAGAAGCAGCGCACCCTGCTTCGCCGCTTCTGGCGTGGCCAAGTAGGCTTTTACTTTTGCCGCCAACGCCGCGTTCGCCGCACTGCGGGCCTGCGCCGCTTCGAGCACATCGAGCTTCAAATCATCGGCGACCGTGCCCGCGACGAGCGCATCGGCCCAAGCGACCAGCGCCGCATCGGTCGTCGGGTGCGCCCCCTTGGCCAACAGGGCGAGCGCGTGCTGTTGCTCGGGCAAACTGCGGCGCTCAAAGACCGTCTTGGTTTCCCGCACCAATCGCTCGGGCTGATCGGGCAAGAACAGCGCCAACGCCGCCCGGTGCAGCGGTGCCGGCGAGTCGGCCGCCAGCGCCAGCGCCAGCGCCGATTGGGCCGCCGGATTAGCTTCCGCCCCGCCCGCCATCAGCCGCAGCGCTTGGGCGCGCAAGTCACCCGTCGCGCTCGTTTCCCCAACGATTGCCGCGATCAACTCCGGCGCGGCTTTCAGCGCATGGGCGATCATGATCTCGATGCCAAGGGTCTTCAACATCGGGTCCTTCAGTGCGAGCAAAGCCCCGAGTTTCGGCTCCAATCCGGCCGCGATCGGCTGGGTTTTGAACGTCCGCGCGTAGCCGTCAACCCGGTCGAGCGGGGCCGGCGCGAGCCAGACTTTGAGCGTTTCCAGCGCCTCGCGCCGCATTTCCAGCGAGGCCGCTTCGTCGAGCGCAAACGCCGTGAGCAACGCCGCGCTGCCGGGCGTCCCGAGCCGCAGGTTGGCGTTGATCGCCCGCCGCGTGAGAATCTTGCTCGGCGAACGCTTCGCCACCATCGCCGCCAGTGCGGGCAGCGCCGCCGGCACGCCGAGATCATCATGAATCGCGCGGGCCACCTCTTCGACCACCCGCCCGTCGGCGTCTTCCAAAAACTCCGCCAACTGCGGCGCGGCCAATCGGCGCAACGCCACCACACTCACGAGCCTCACGTTGACCGAAGGGTCCGAGCGCTTCGCCACCAACTGCTCCGTCGTCGCGCATCCCACCAGACCCATCACCGCCGCATGGCGCAGCACGGGCACGTCAGACTCTTTCGCCGCAAACGCGAACAGCGCCTCGACCGCCGAGGGTTCGCCCAATTTCCCCAGCGCGATCGCCGACTGCAGCCGCACCCGCGGCTCCAGATCGGTCAGCAGCGGAATCAGGCGCTTGGCCTCGGACTTCGCGCTCGCGACATCACCAAGAATTTTTACGGCCTGCGCGCGAATCTCGCCGTCTGCATCCGAGAGCAACGGCACGACGGCCGCGAGCGTTGCGGCCTTGCGCCGCAGCAATTGACCCACGCCCCAGACCGCGTGCACACGGGCGAATCGCGGGGCCGAAGTATCCTTGGCCACAGCGAGCAACAGCTCGCCCCGACCGCGCTTGGCGAGTTCGAGCTGCGCCCCTTGGCGCACGCGTTGATCGCGGTGGCCAAGCAGCGGCACAAGCGCGTCATCGGTCGTGGCGGCAAAGCCCGCGCGTAACAGGCGATGCGTTTCGAGGCGCACAGGGTCCGCGGCTCCGGCAGGCGCGTCGACGCGCCAGATCGCCCCGAGGCCGTCGAGCGGATAACCTCCGATCCAATCCGCAAGAAACAGCGACCCGTCGGGATGCCAAGCGAGACCGATGCCCATCACGCCTTCATGGACGACGCTCGCATCGACCATCTTAAACGTCGCCCCGTCGCGCTCGGCGCGGAAGCCGCGCAGTTTTCCGGAGGGAAATTCGTTGAGCAAAAACATCCCGCGCTGCGCCGCACCCAGCGCCGTGCCCGGGTCATAGCGGAAGCCCGCCGGTCCGTCGGAATAATTCAAAATCGCCGGCAATAAATAAGCCGCCTGACCAGGAAAGAGCGGTTTCCAAAGTCCTTCGCGCATCCACGGGCTCGCCTCGGCCATGTACTGGTAATTGCAGCGCCAACCGGTGTCGCTGCCCTCCACGATATAGGCGAAACGCTCGCGCTCGCCCTTCATGTCGGCGTCGTTGTCCACCACGATGAGATCGCCGAAATCATCGAACGCCGGCTCCTGCGGATTGCGCACCCCGCGGGCGTAGACTTCGAAGTTCGTGCCGTCGGATTCAACCCGGAAGATCGCGCCTTCGTTGGGATAGTAAAAATTCTTCCCCTCCTTTGAGGTCACGTTGGAACCCTTGTCGCCGATGCTCCAATAAATCCGCCCGTCGGGCCCGACACTCAGGCCGTGCATGTCGTGTCCCGCGTAGGCGAGGTGAACGCCGAACCCGTGCGCGACTACTTCGCGGATGTCGGCGACGCCATCATCGTCGGTGTCCTTGAACCGCCAAAGATCGGGCGCGATCGTCGCGTAGACCCAGCCATCGTGATACATCACGCCGGCGGCGATGCCGGTGGCTTCGGTGTTAAATCCCTCGGCGAAGACGGTCATTTTGTCCGCCGTGCCATCGCCATCGGTGTCGCGGAGCTGATAAATGCGCTCGGAGAAAGACGTGAGATCCTTCCAATCGATGGAGCCGTCGCCGTTGTGATCCTTGAGCCCACCGCGCGGCGCGCGCAGTTTTCCCGGCGCCAGTTCTTCGCGGAAAAAGGCGCTTTTGTCCGCGACGCTCGTCAGGCCGACATCGCGCGCGATCCACATCCGGTGCTCCCGGATGTCGAGGTCGGCCACCTTCCGCCGCGTCGTCGCCGCCACGTAGACGCGGCCCTGGGGATCAACCGCGCACGCGACGGGATCGGGGACGTTGAGCGCACCCGACCATTTTTGAAGGATGAGCGCCGGTTTTTCAGCCGGGCTTTGGGCTGCGCAGAACGGGCTCAGGACCGATCCGAGAACCACCGCGACCATCGGCCGCAGGACGAACATAGGGGGGAAACGCATGGGATAAGAGGACCACAAACTGCGAAACCGCCAGCCGGTGATGCGAGCTGATTCTCCTCCGCCCCCCGGCGAAATCTCACGCCTCGGTCCGCTTGGCCAACAGCCGGTCGATGTGATTTAGCACATCGCCGCGACCCGTCTTTTCGACGGACGAGCTGATATAGTAAGTCGGCGCTTCCTCGCGCCATTCAGTGAGTCGCGCCAAAAAGACCTTCACGTTCGCGGCGGTTTTGGTCGCCGACTGTTTGTCCGCCTTGGTGAAGATCAGGACAAACGGCGTGCGACACGTGCCCAGCCAGCGCAGGAAGTCCAAATCGATTTTTTGCGGCTCGAGCCGCGAGTCGATCAGCACAAACACCGTGCGTAAGGTCTCGCGTTGCTCGATGTAATCGGCCACCGCCACGTTGAACCCATGACGGTCCAGCTTCGATGCGCTCGCGTAGCCGTAGCCCGGCAAATCCACGAGACACCACGACCCGTTCATGATGAAAAAATTGATCAGCTTCGTCTTGCCCGGCTTGTCCGAGACCATCGCCAGCCCCTTCTGCTCCGCGAGGAGATTAATGAGCGAGGACTTGCCCACATTCGAACGGCCGATGAAGGCAAACTCGGGCCGGTTCCAATTGGGACACGACTTCAGATCGGGCGAGCTGACTTCAAAAACGGCGGATTTTATTTTCATGAATGCAAAGAGGCAGCCACCACCAGAACCACGCGTTCACCCGAAAGCGAAACACTTCGACGGCCCGCTCAGATCGCTTCCGATTCCACAATCTGCAGTCCCAGCCGGGCTGAAATCGCGCTTGCGAGCAACCGCGCCGCGATCCGCTCCGCCGGCACGATGCGGTAGCGCCGCGGCAACACCGGCCCCAACGCCTTAAATAACTGCAAACCCAGCGCCTCGCCCCACCGCCGCTCGGCCCGCTCCCCGCCGATCAACGACGGCCGCACGACCGTGACCGACGGCAACCCTACTGCCGCGAGATCGCGCTCCGTCTCGCCCTTGGTGCGCAGATAAAACGTCGGGGACTTCACGTTCGCGCCCATCGACGAGGTGAGCGCGTAAGCCTGCGCACCCGCCGCCCGCGCGAGCCGGGCCACCGCGAGCGGATGGTCGTGATCCACCTGGCGAAACGCCGCTTGCGACCCGGCTTTTTTGATCGTCGTGCCCAGCGTGCAGACCACCGCGTCGACCCGCCACCACTCCGCGCCCACCGGCAACGCCTCGAAGTCCACCACCGGGTTAACCAATTTCTCGTGCCGCATCTCCAACGCCCACCGCGTCGGCACCACCACGCGCGCGATCGCCGGTTCCGCCAGCGCGAGCCGCAGCACCGCACGCCCCACCAACCCCGTCGCCCCGGCGATCAATAGAGTCTTCATCGCCCCACACTAAAGCAGACCTCCACGCCCACGCCAACACGGCGCTGAACTCGAGCCTAACACAACTAAGTCTGTTCCCGGTGAATTTTGCCAAGGTCGTCAACCAAGAGGTGGCAACACCCTCCGCCTCATTTCCGCCCGCCGCTCCCGACCCAATGAAAAAAACTCTTCCTCCACCACCCCGGCTAAAACCACCGCCGCCAACCTCGAAGCCCGCTTCGACGCCGGTCGCAACGTGCTCGACTACTTCGATCCTGCCCGTGCCGTCCTCACGCACGGCGGTTTGCGCGTCGGCGGCCGCAAGCCCCTCGGAGAGCTTCGCAAGACCGTAAAGCTTTCCCCCGACGCCATCCGCCGCTTCCAAGCCTTCGCCAAGCGCAAACGCCTCCCCGATTTCTCCGCCGCCCTCGAAGCCGCCAGCCTGAAGCTGTAAAATCGCGCTCCCGGCTGAGCCTGATGGCCGATGGTAATTTTTCGTCGACCGCGTGCGCCCCCATTCTCCCGGCACATTCCCCTTCGCCCTTGGTCTACGCTCCTCTCCCCTTCGCCGCATGAAATTACCCGCCGCTTTCTCTGCCTTCAGTCTCGTCGCCTCCCTCTCACTCACGCTCGCACTGACCATCGACGCACCCGCCGCCTCCGCCCTACCCAAATCGTCTGTCGTTTATAACGCAGGCGATCCGGCCACCGCCACCAAGCTCTCCGACGCTCAACTCGAAACACTCCTCGGTCCCGTCGCCCTCTACCCCGACGCGCTGATCGCCCTCATTTTGCCGGCGTCCGCGTCGTCCTCCGACATCGTCCTCGCCGTCCGGTATCTCGCCGCCAACCAAGATCCGCAGCAGCTCGACGCCCAAGCCTGGGACGAGAGCGTGCGCAGCCTCGCGCGCTACCCCGATGTCATCAAGTGGCTCGATGAAAACCTCGCATGGACCCAGCAGCTCGGTACCGCGTTTCTCGCCCAGCCCGCCGAGGTCATGCAGGCCGTGCAACGTCTCCGCGCCCGCGCCCGCGCCGCCGGAACTCTCATCGACACCCCGCAGCAAAAAGTCATCACCGAGAGCGAAGTTATTCTCATCGAGCCCGCGTCGCCGACCGTGATCTACGTGCCCCGCTACGATCCCGAAGTCGTCTACGTCAGCCGCCCCTACGGCTGGACCCAGCCTTCCCTCTTCTTCGGCCTCGGTTTCGGCGTCGGCTCGTGGCTTTCCTACGACTGTGATTGGCGCACGCGCACCATTGTCGTCGGCGATTGGCGCCGACGCCCGCAAACCGTCTGGGTCCGTCCCGCGTTTCCTCACCGCCCGCCCGCGCCCGGCGTCACCGTCGTCGTCGGTCGGCCTTGGCAACCGCCGGCTCACCGGCACCCGCGGTCGACCGTGGTCGTCAACGATCCCCGCCGCCCCGTCGTCATCGTGAATCCCCGCCCCTACTACGAGCACCCGCGTCGCCCCGGCTCCGACGATCCGCGTCGCCCCGAATCCGGCCCGCGCTCACGCTCCGAAACTCGTCCGACCACTACCACCGTCATCGTCAACGCCCCACCCACACTTTCGCCTCCGCCTGTCGTGATGCCGCCCGCCCACACCATCGGCGGCCCGCCCCCCGGCGAACATCGCCGCGAGCGCCCGACCACGAATCTCGACAATCCGAACGCCCTGCCCGAGCGCCTGCGTCCTGACGTTCTGCGCGGACCCCGCGGCGGATCCAGCAATTCCGACGCACCCCGCGAGCCCCGCCCCACCCCAAATCCAGACCGCCCCCGCTCCGAGACTCCCCGTGAGTCTCGGCCCGAATCCAATCGTCGCGATTCCGGCGGCAACGAGCGCACCTCCCGCCCCTCCGCTCCTGCGCCCGACCGGTCGATGCCCGACCGACGCTCGCCCGAGCGCGTCGCTCCACCCGCCCCTCCGCCCCGTCCGGTCGTCGAACGCCCGACCGACAGCCGGGTGGACGAACACGCGCGCTGAGCGAGTTGCTCCGTTTAACCGGCGTCCGCCGCTCTAGGCCCGACCACCGGTCGGTGCCACAAAGGAACCCGCACCGCGCGTCGGGCGAGAATTTCTCGTTGGTCTCCGCACCACCCGTGCCCAACGTCGTTCCACGATGTTGCGCCACCAGATCAACCCCGGTCTCGAACTGCGCCTCCTGCAACCCGCCGATGCGCCCGCGCTCTTCGCGCTCGTGGACGCCAACCGGAAAACCCTCCGCACTTGGCTGCCGTGGGTCGATGCCACCACAAAGCCCGCGCACTCGCAAAAATTCATCGCCGAGGCCATACGTGACCACGAAAAAACCCGCGCCTTCGCCTGCGGCATCTGGGCTTCAGGCGAGCTCGTCGGCGTGATCTGGCACAACCGCATCGACTGGGCCGCTCGTGTCGCCTTCCCCGCCTACTGGCTCGTGCCCGCCGCCGAGGGCCGCGGCATCATGCGCGCAGCTTGCCAAGCCGTGATCGCCCACGCCTTCAACCAGCTCCGCGTCGACCGCGTGATCGTCGCCGTTGCTACCGAAAACCACCGCGCCGCCGCCCTCGTGCAACGCCTCGGCTTCGCCCAAGTCAGCACCCTCAAAAAAGCCGAGTGGCTTTACGATCACTTCGTCGATCATCACATCTACCAACTGCTCAACCCGTCCCCCGCGCTATCATCCCCACCATGATCTCCCACCGCTCCTTTTACACTCGCCTGCTCGTTCTCGCGCTGTCGATTACCTGCTTCACCGCCGCCCGCGCCCAAGTGGGCATCGGCGCCAAGCCCATCGAAGGCGCCGAGGTTCTCCTCGACGGCACCCGCGAAACCCTCGACGCCAAATGGACCTACTGGACCGGCCCGCGCTTCGCCTCCGCTCTCCCCATCAAGTGGCCCATCGTCGCCGACCCAGTCGTCCCCGGCGCGACCGCCCTGCAAACCGACGACCCCGCCGCCGTCGGTGGCAAATACGGCGCCGCCGATATCGTCACCAAAAAGGCCTACCGCGACTTCCGCCTGCACATCGAGTTCCTCGTCATGCAAACCGGCGGCAACAGCGGCGTCTATTTGCAGAACCGTTACGAAATTCAGATCTGCGACAGCGACGCCACCAAGCACGGCATGGGCGCCGTCATCAACGAAACGCCATCGCCCTACTTCGCCTACAAAGGTCTCGGCCAATGGAACGCCTACGATCTCCAGTTCCGCGCCGCCCGTTTTAAGGACGGCGTCCTCACCGAGCCCGCGCGCGTTACGCTCTATTTCAACGGCATCAAGGTCCACGCCAACCAAGTGATCCAACAGGTTTGGGGCGGCGCCAACTCCGGCATCGACGGGGGTAACAACGGCGGCAAGGGCATCACGGACCAACCCGGCGGCCTGAAACTCCAAGCCGAGGGCCACGACGTGCGCTACCGCAACGCCTGGGTCAAGGAGCTCGACCTCGAGAGGCCGAACACGGACTTCAAACGCTGAGCGCCGCTATAGACGACGTCAGGAGGTGGTCTGGAGTATTTTATTTCGAGTTCACCTTAATGGGGCCGCGGAGCCCTCGTCACGTTCTGCAACTGCACGCAGTTTACGCCATCGTATCATCCTTGAATCCGCCACAGCCCAACCCTGTAGATTTATTAACCACGGCTATACCCAAATTAACCCAGATAAAGCCGGGGAACCGGCCTCACCTCATGGGTGAGTCGTTCGCTGCTCCCATCGGTTTGGAATCCGGGTCCATTCAGGTCTATCCGTGGTTCAATTGCCGTTTTTAGGGTAATTTTTCGTGGCGAAGACGCGGCGCAGTTATTTCAACGCTCAAAATATCCGCAAAACTAACAAAACACGGCCAAACCTTCTCGGCTCGTTTACCCTTTCGGATCGCTCGGACGAAATAGACGGCGGCACGCCCTGAGCGCGGCGCGCGAGGCGCCGACTCAACGCTCCGCCCATTCCGCCGGCACCGCGGTGATCGCACGCAGCTCAATCGCGCGATAAAAAATCTCCGCGCCCTCCGACTGCAAAATCAGCGGACCCGAGGTTACCGTCTGCGGCGTCGGCGTATCGAGGCGCACCGTGCGATGCAGCCGCATCACCACTTGGCCGTTCACGATGTGGATGCTGTCCTCGCCAAAACACACCAGCTCAACGGTGTTCCACTCGCCCGTCGGCTTTTCGTTGTCGGGCTGCTTCACGCAGCGTCCGTCCCGCCCCGGCACCTGCGCAAAAACGTTCCACGCCGCCTTTGGATCGTAGTCGAAAACCGCCTTCGTCGCCGCGTTGCCTGTGCCTTGACGCATCGCCGACCGCACAAACACAAACGATCCCACCGCGTAGAGATCGCCCACGTCGCGCTCCTGAATCTGCAACTCCGTCGAGCGCGACCACGTGCGACCCTCCGCGCCGGACTCCGCGTGCACGTGATACAACAACCCGCTATCCCGGGGCGTCTCGGGTTTGTCGCGCGGCGCCCATTTCTTCTCGCCCCACTTGAACTGCAACCGCAGGTGATAATTTGAAAACGCCGCCTGCGTGCGCAGCTCGCCAAACACTTGCCCCGAGATCCGGATCGCCGGTTGCCCGTCTACGTCCACCAAGGTGAATACGGCCAGCGGGTCGCGCCCACCGCCGAGGACCTGCGTGAAATTGCCCTTCGCATCCCGCGCCTCGCCCGGTAGCACCGTGCTCGCGTGTGGCCGCGCGAGCCACGTCGACCAGCCGCTCAAATCACGGCCGTTCCAAAGCGGTCGCCACGTTTCGGCGGAACGCCCGGATGTAACAACGCCCAGGAACAAGGCCACAACGACGAATGGATAACGCATGGTCCCAAGGTTGAAAACGGGCTCAGCCGAGCGCAAACCACGTTTTTCCCGGCAACAGGCCGCGCCTCCCCCGCCGGCCAACAAAGGGCGATCCTCGCCGGCCGACCCGAAAAAGGGGCATAGCCGTTGTTTGTTAGTTTTCGGCGGGTTCAGCCCTATGACGATGAGGCGAAAAATGTTCAACTTGGCTCTACCTGCCGCCTATGTGCTCCCCGATCGACCCATCGTCACGAGCAGGGCCTTGAAATTGTGTAGACCCATCCGGCTGGCCGCTTCACCGCGCGCGAAAATGAATGACCGGCCCAGCAGATCGGCAGCCCGCTTTACCGCCGCCGCTCAATCAGTTCGACCTCATACCCCTCTGGCGCGTCGATGAAGGCGATCATCCCGCTGCCGCTCGGCGTCGGCCCATCGCTCAGGGGATACCCCTTTCGCGCCGCCTCCGCCGCGAACGCCACGAGATTCTCTACCTCGAAGGCCAAGTGCATGAGATCCGGCTGCACCACCACGCTCGGTGCCCCCGGCGGCATCTGGCAGATCTCAATTTCTTCATCGCTGTTCGGCGTCGCAATAAACGCGAGTTGCGCGCCCCGCGGCGACGTGTGCCGGCGCGAAACCGTCAGCCCCAGCGCCTCCTCGTAAAATTTTACTGTCCGGGCCAGATCGTTCACGCGCATCCGCGTGTGCAAAAGTTTTTTGATCATATCTTCGCAAGTTCGGATGCCCTTCCACACGCTTGCAAATCACTTTTGGGTTCAAACCGCTTTCGATGACCACGCGATTGTTCACCCTGTTTTTTATCTCCGCGCTTGGAATAGTCCTTGGGACTTAGCCGATTGACCGTCGCGCTTTAATCACGCGGCACAATCCAGCTCTGAACCAAGTAGATGCCGGTGCCCAATTTTCTGTCGGCAAGTCCGGCTGGCCATGCTCGCCGGCGGCTGGGACGACGCCCCGCCCGGGGCCGCACCCGGCTTCCCCCGCGACGGCACCTGGACCGTCCGCGCCGAGGGCATCGATCGGCTGCCGTAGTCCCGTTGGGGAGCGGAAGCCCTGTTTCCATCCGCCCAATTCGACGGCGACGTGGCTCAAATTTTGCAATCTTTTCCACCAGAACCGTGCTCGGTTCGGCTTCAACTCTCCCCTTGCAACCCTGACTTTCGCGTCTTTCGTCACTCGTCCGTCACTTTACACCATGAACAAACGAACCCTGTCCCGTATCCTCGTCCTCGCCGCGGTCCTGCCTTCGCTTACGTTCGCCCAAGCCCCGGTCGCACCCGCCGCCGACACCGTGAAGCTCGAAGCGTTCACCGTCACCGGCTCCAATCTCCGCGCCGGTGAGTCCACCGGCGGGGTTAACCTCCGCGTTCTCTCCACCGCCGAGGTCGAGCAGGCCGGCACCGGTAGCCTTTACTCGTTCCTCAAGAAAATCCCCGAGGTCGGCGCCGGCAGTCTCGGCGAGAACCGCGTCAACACCTCCTCCCCCGGCACCGCCTCCGTCTCCCTCCGCGGCCTCGGCGCCAACTCCACCCTTGTCCTCCTCAATGGCCGCCGCGTCACCCCCGCACCCTTCGCTCAAGGCGGCACCGCCGCCGCGCTCGGGACCACTCAGTTCGTGGATCTCAACATGATCCCCGTCGACGCCATCGCCCGCGTCGAGGTCCTCAAGGACGGCGCCTCCGCCATCTATGGTGCCGATGCCGTCGCCGGCGTGTTTAACGTCATCCTCAAGGACAACGTCCAAGGCTCAACCGTCCGCGCGTCTTATGGCGATTTTCCCGGCGGCATCGCCGCAAACACCATCCGCGGCAGCGCCTACGCCGGCGCCACCAGCGGGAAACTGAAGGTCTTCGCCCTCGCAAACTACATGCGCCAGGAAAAAATCCTCTACGGCGAACTCTCCCCGAAAATCGTTTCTCTCCTTGCCGGCACGACCCCCGGCACGTTCGTCGCTCCCGTCGGCGCGAACAACCCCATCACCGGCGCCGTGATTCCCGCCGGCACGGCCGTCGCCGCCCGCACGTTCACCGTCGATTCGGCGTCAGCCTCGTTTCCTCCCGTCTTCAACACCACGTTGACCACGGCCCCGCGGAATCGCTACGACATCAACTCCGACCTGACCCCGCAGCCCCGCGTCACCCGCTACGGCGCCCTCGCCACCGCGCGCTACGAACTCACTCCCGCGATCACCGCCTACGGCGAGGTCAACTACCAGAAGAACACCAATCTGGAATTCCTTTCACCCGTCTCCATCGGCACGCTCAATACCGTCACCCTGCCCGCCAACGCCGCTTTCAACCCGTTCGGGGCCACCATCGTCAACAGCGCCGCCGCCGGCGGCACGCTCGTTTACCGCTTCCTCGAAGCCGGTGCCCGCGCCACCGCGACCACCAACACTTTCAACCGCCTCGTCGGCGGCGTAAAAGGCAAGTTCGCCGACACTTGGACCTGGGATTCCTCCGTCCTCTACAACCGCGCCAACTCGAAGAACGAGCTGCCCAGGGGCTGGCTCTCGCAGTCCGCCGTCAACGCCGCCCTTGCCGACACGAACCGCGCCACCGCCCTCAACCTCTTCAGCAACCCCGCGCGTGGCGTCGTCAACTCCGCGGCCACGCTTGATAAACTCCGCTCCAACGCCGTCCGCGAGGCCTTCACCGAACTCACCTCCTTCAACGCCCAAGCCAACGGCAACGTCCTCTCCCTTCCCGCCGGCGCCCTCGCGCTCGCCACCGGCGTCGAGGCCCGTGAAGAAAGTTTCCGCGACAAGCGCACCCAAGACCACCTCATCGGCCAAGGCGCACCCGTGCCGCAATCGAAAGGCTCCCGCCGCGTGCAGGCGCTCTACACCGAGTTCAGCCTACCACTCACCGCACCGTCGCAAAAAATCCCTCTGCTCTCGACCTTCGAGCTCAACGCCGCCGGCCGCGCCGAGCGCTACAGCGACGCCGGCTTCACCCACACCGCCGTCCCCAAGGTCGGCTTTCGCTGGCAGCCCGTTGACTTGCAGATTTCCTTCCGCGGCTCCTGGGGCAAGGGCTACCGCGCCCCATCCCTCGCCGAGCTCTACCAGCCGCAGAGCACCGGTAATTTCTTCAACATCCCCGACCCGCTTCGCGCCGGTCGCCCCGGTTCCAACGTCAACGACTCCGCCACCGGCCTCCGCATCATCACCTCCGGCGGCAACCCCAACCTGAGCCCCGAAAAATCCGAGTCGCGCAATTACGGCATTCTCCTCCAGCCGAAATTCCTGAAGGGCCTTTCCCTCAGCGTGGATTACTTTGACGTCGAAGTTCGCGACCGCATCGGGCCTCCCGCCACTGCCGCAATCATCCTCGCCAACCCAACGCTCTTCCCCGGCTTTGTGGACCGCGCCGCCCCCACCGCGGGCGACACCGCCAACGGCCTCCCCGGTGAAGTCCTCCGCATCCGCACCGTCACCGGTAATTTCGGCACCGCGGAAACGAGCGGGCTCGATGTGAGCGCCGAGTACAAATTCTCCACCGCCCAATTCGGCCAGTTCACCGTGCGCGCCGCCGGCAGCCGCACCTATCACTCGAAGATCCGCTCCCGCGCCGATCTGCCCACCGTCGAGACCATCCGCACCTTCGAAGCGCCCAATTTCCGCGGCAACGCCGGCGTCGCCTGGCAACGCGGCAAACTGGGCGCCGGCGTCACGGCCGACTACATCTCCGGTTTCGCCGATCTCGCCCCCAGCCTCGTGCGCGTGAAACAGCAGACGATCACCGGCGCGCAACTCAGCTACGATTTGCCCTACGCGACGAAAGTCACCTTCGGCTCGAACAATATCTTCGACCGGAATCCGCCACTCACCGCGTCCTCCACCGGCTACGGTGAATCCACCAGCTCTTTTCTCCCGCGCTTCCTTTACTTGGACGTGACGAAGAAATTCTGAGCCGGGGCCAAACCGCCAAAGGATCAAAACGTGGTACGGGCATCTGGCCCGTGAGTCTGGCCCGGACCTAGGGCCGCCTCACGTTCCACAGAATGTCTGATATCCGGCACCGCCATTCGGTGCCGATTCCCGGTAGGCCGCCGCCACTCCGTAATCGTAGGGCGCGGCCAATACCGCCAGTAGTCGCTCCATCACCGACAGGTCGCCCTGCTCGGCCGCCGCGAGCGCGGCCTCGACCTGATGATTGCGCGGAATCACCGCCGGACAATTCGCCCGGCGCAGCCGCATCACGTCCTCTTCGCCCTGCGCCTGCCGCGTCAGCCGCGCCTGCCAGCTTGCCTTCCACTCCGCAAAACCGGCGTCGGCCACCTCCAGCGTTTCCAGCCCGGTGAACGTGTTCGTGAAATCGGCCTTCGTCGCCCGCATCCACTCCAACAGCGTCTCGACCAGGGCCCCATCCTCGGCCTCTTCGTTAGCCAAGCCCAGCTTGCGCCTCATCCCGGCCAGCCAGTGCCATTGGCATCGCTGCCCAAAGCGCCCGATCGCCTCGTTCGCCCGCTCGACTGCCACCGCTTCCACCGGATCGATCAACGGCAACAACGCCTCCGCCAAACGGGCCAGATTCCATTGCGCGATCCGGGCCTGGTTGCCGAACGCGTAACGCCCGTGAGCGTCAATCGAGCTGAACACCGTCGCCGGGTCATACGTGTCGATGAACGCACAGGGACCGTAATCGATCGTCTCGCCCGACAACGCCATGTTGTCCGTGTTCATGACTCCATGCACGAAACCCACGTGCATCCACCGCGCGATCAGCGCCGCCTGCCGCTCCGCCACCGCCTCGAAGAGCGCGAGAGCCCAGTTCTTCGCCGCCGCCAGTTCCGGATAATGGCGCTTTACCGTATAGTCCACCAACGCGGCCAATAGCTCCTCGTCCCGTCGCGCCGCCGCCCACGCAAACGTGCCCACGCGGATATGACTCGCCGCGACCCGCGTGAGCACCGCGCCCGGTCGCGCGCCGTCTTGCCGCCACACCTCTTCTCCCGTGCCGGCCACCGCTAGACTTCGCGTGGTGGGAATGCCCAGAGCGTGCATGGCCTCGCTGACGATGTATTCCCGCACCATGGCGCCCAGCGTCGCCCGCCCGTCGCCCCGACGTGAAAACGGGGTCGGCCCCGCGCCTTTTAGCTGCACATCGAAACGCTCTCCCCGCGGCGTGATGTGCTCGCCCAGCAAGATCGCCCGCCCATCGCCCAACGTCGCGAAGTGCCCGAACTGGTGCCCCGCATACGCCTGGGCCAACGGCACCGCGCCCGGCGGCAGGGAATTCCCAGAAAAAATCTGCGCCCCCTCGGGTCCCGCCAACCGCTCGCTTTCCAAACCCAGTTCCATCGCCAGCCGGCGGTTGAAAACCAGCATCCGCGGAGCGCGCACTGGCGTGGGCGCGACGGCGACATGCAACGCCCCGGGCAGCTGCGCGTAAGTGTGCTCTAGTCTCCAGCCCATCTGCGCATCCCCGCTTTGACTTGGTCCCGTCCCGATCTTGGCCATGGCCCTACCTTGACCCAAAACGCCGGCACGTCGAGTCGCCGACCGGATTCTGCACGGGCAGTTTCACTGCAGCCGGCCGCTCCACGGTGACAGGGGATGGCCGACATGAAGCGGAAGCGCTAACGACCGGCGCCATGATCACCCCTAATCTCCGAACGTGGATAAATTTGGAGGGTTGGGCTGCGGCGGATTCAAGGATGACGTCAAAGAGGCTCAGCCCGGCGGGCCGGTAACGGCTGATTTTTTCTCATTGTAGGGCCTCACCTTGCGTGAAGCCGTTCCCTCTTTGGAGCCCAACACACTGAGCGGCCCGACACGAGGTCGAGCCCTACACCCTCCACGGCCTGACATTGATTTTTTCTCATTGTAGGGCGTCACCTTGCGTGAGGTCGTTTCATCTTCTGAGCCCGACACCCTGGACGGCTCGACCCGAGGTCGGGCCCTACAAAGATGCGAAAGGATCGGTCAGGCCGAGCCGATTGGGTCTCGCCATTGGTATCACTTGGCGACCTCGACCGACGACACACGGAGGACGGCGGTGAGCGGCGAACCGGCAGGCGGCGCGTTGAGGGCGAATTGCTCGATGCCGATGTAGGGCGAGCGCGCTTGAAGATTCAGATAGAATTTTTTCAACGACTCCCAATCCACCCGGTTCACGGTGACTTGCAGGGAATGAACCGAGAATTGGTCGCCGATCACATCGCGTTGCTCGCCGAGGCCGGGGTTGAGGCCGGCGTCGCGAGCCATCTTGTCCACTTCGGCGTAGAGGCGGGTCGCGTCGAGCGTGCTGGCGGGATCGAGCCGACCGGCGGATTTCTGGGCGGCGGCTTCGATGGCGGCGCGGTTCGCCAGCCACTGTTTCTGCTCGGCGAGGGTGACGGTGGCGGAGCGTTGCTCGCCCCAGAAGACACCGGCCCGGGTGCTGAAGCCGGAAAACCACATGGCGACGCCGAGGACGGCGAAGGCAACGAGCAGCAGTTTTTCGCGGAGCAGGCGGGCGAGGAAGAGAGCGCGGAGGGTGCGGATCATGGCGCAGCGGCCGGCTTGACGGTGCCGGGTTTGAAGGTGGTCGTGACGGTGAAGCTGGTGGTGGGCGAGCCGGGCGAATTGCGCTGGCTGCTGATTTCGACGGAGGCGACTTCAGGCAGGCCTTCGAGCGCGGTCTTGAAAAGTGTGATCTCGCCGCTGTTGTCGGTGCGGGCTTCGATGACGGCGCGGTCGAGATCTTTGGACTCCGTGGTGACGCGGGAGAAGCGGATCTTGCCGGGGATTTTTCCCGCCACGAGGGAGATCATCTCCATCGGGAGCAGCCGCTTGGTCGCCAAATCCTCGATGCGGGTCGCGAGCGTCTGCGCATTCATGATTTTCTCGACCGTGGGCTTTTGCGCGGCGACCTGTTTGAGGCGGGCCTGTTGCCACGTGGCCCGACCCACGCCGAGCAACAGTTCGCCCACGGCGAGGAGGACGAGCGCAAGGACACAGCCGACGGCCACCCGCCAAAAGAGGAGGTCGCGGGCGAGACCGCGGCGGCGGGCGCCGAGATCGGCCTTGTCGCGCACGTCGAGGGCGGCGGCGGTGGCAGCGGGGAGCCGCGAGGTCACTTCGCCGGCGACAAAAGTGAACTCACCGTCGCTGGCGGCAGGTTGAGCGACCGGGAGCGTGGCGAGGTCGAGCACCTTGAGGCTGCCGCCGACCGTGCGGAGTAACTCTGTCTTGGCGGCGGCGAGCGCGGCCTCGTTAGCGGCGGGGTCGTCGGTCGCAGGTAGCAACGGAGCGGTGAAAATCTGGGCCGGGCCGTCGGCGACGGAGAGCAGCGCGGTGAGACTTTCGGCGTGCGTGATAATGACGGTCGTGCCAGGGGCCAGCGGCGCGCCAAGGACGGCGGCAAAGGTCGGAAGGACGAGATCGGCTTCGAACCAAAGCTCGGTTTGCTCGGCGGTGAAGCGACGGCGATAGGAGGCGAAGACCAAAGCGGCGGTCGCCCCGGGCGGGAAATAGTAGCCGTGGTAAAGTTGGGCGACGGGAAACGGGGCGAGTGATTCTAGGGCGAGCTCGACCTGAGCGGCCACGTCGGCAGCCGGGGTGTCGGGGGCGATGGGAATGGCGCGGGTAAAAAACAGCGCGTCGGACAAAAGACTGACTTTGGGCGGCGGCGGACCAGCCCGGAGAAATTTAAGAGGAGAGTCGCTCATGCGGAGAAAGGGAAAAGAGGAGGCCCAGAGTAAAAGAGAGAGGGAACGGCGCGGCGAGCAGGATTGCCGCGTAGCCCGCAATGACCGATCAAGACGGCGGCGGCGGGGGTGGCGGGGGGAGCGGTTCGTTTTCGACCAGCTGGAGAACGGTGAACGGATAGTTGATGCGAGGGGCGGCGGCCGTAGCGGCTCCCGTGGGTCGAGACGACGGTTGGGCCGTCGCGGTGACATTGGAAGTGCTCTCGGCGTCGATTTCGGGGGTGTTAGCCCGGGCGGCAGTCGAGGTGGTGACGACGCTGGTGGCACCGCCACCCTGGGGCGAGACCACGGCGTTGAGGCGATACTCGGAGCGGCCCTCGCGGACGGTCACACGGATCCGAAGCGCGCTGATGGTGGTGGCGAAGGCATTGGCGCGGCCGGTGGCGCCGAGAAATTTTTTCGCGTCGTTGCCGGCGGTGAACCAGCCGGGGCCGGTGAGCGCGGACGTGCCGGTGCCGGTACGATATTCGTCGAGCCGGCGTTTTTGAGTTTCATCGAATTCGCCGACCGCGGTGAGCACATCGGGACGGGCGCCGTTAAGATTGCTCTCACGGAAATTCAGGAGAGAAACGTTTTCGGCGAAGCGCCGATAGAGGTCGGTGGCGCGGCCGGTTTCGTCGAAGAAGACGGTGCGGGCAAACTCGATGGCGGCGAGTTCCTCATAGGAACGAAGGGACCGGCGGGGCTCCGTGTAAGGCACCGTGGATTGTTCGTAGGCGGGCGAAAGGGCGGTGGTGTAGGTGTGATTGCGCTGCTTCCAACCGAGGATCGAATCGGCGAGTTTCTCGGAGTCGGAGGTGGTGAGGCCCCAGGCGATAAAAAGATTCTGGAGCTGAACGCCGGTGGCGCGCGGCAAAGAAAGCTTGCCGCTCTCGTCTTCGAAACTGACTTCGACCGTGCGGCCGTCGGCGGGCGCGTAAGCGGCGAACCCGAGCGGATCGGCCCAGCCCTCGGCGGAGGAGTGGAGACCGTTGGACGCGGCGCGAAACTGTTCGAGGACGGCGAGCGTAGTCTCGAGCGCGGAGTAGGCTTCTTGGCGGAGGCGACGCGTGTCGGCCTCGCGGGCCTCGACGATGAGGTCGTTGGAGGCCTTTTCCAGAAAGACGGTGAGCGCCAGCGCGGTAAAAATGAGAGTGACCATGACGATCACAAGGACGGACGCGCGCTGCGGGCGCTGCGGGATTCCCGATTTTGGAGTCTCGATTCTCGATTGCGGACGCAGGCGAGCTTTCGGCGCTCCAAGTAAGACCGAAGCGAGTCGACAATCGGAAATCGAAAATCGAAAATTCATCAAAAATTGGGCAGGCCTTGGGGCGTGTTGCCGAGGGCGACCACGGTCTCGCGGGTGAGTTTGCCGTGAGCGAATTTCAGCCGGATCCGCTGGGGCGCGGTGGCCTGGCCGTTGTTTTCTTTTTTGAGCGCGGGCTCGGTGGTCCACCGCCTGAGCGCCGCATCGTAGTAGTCGTAGGCCAGTGCGGTGACGAAAGGCGTGAGCACCGTCTCGCGTGGAGGGTCAGAATCGAAACGGGTTTCGAGGCGGGAGTGCCATAGCAGCACGAGGCCCTCCTGCGGCCGCGCTTGGAGCGAGCAGACCACCTCGGGCAGGGCGGGACCGGGCCAAGTGATGAGACGGGTGCCGGCGGGCAGCTCAAAGGTGAGCAGTGTATCGGTCGCGCCGCCGGTGGGCCGGATTTCCTGCGGGGCGACCGGCGAGGCGTTGGCGCGCGCGGCGGGAGGCAGGGTCGCGGCGCGGAGTTCGCTCTCGAGCGCCCGCGTAACGGCCCGGACGTGTTGCTCGAAGAGCCGGACGTCGGTATTCTTGCCCCAGAGTTCGCCCATCGAAAACACGAAAGTGTTCATCGCGACGAGCAGCATCGCGACCAAGGCGAGAGAAAGAAGAATTTCGAGGAGGGTGAAGGCGCCGAGAATTCTCGATTTTGGATGCTGAACTGTCGCTGCGCTCAGTAACTTGATTTTCGATTGGATTCGAAAAGCGAAGCGTGTTCGGAGATCGCGCGCGTGCGGAGGTCGCGGGGTCACCTCGAAATGAGAGAGGTGCGGAATCATTTTTTGGTCTTCCCTTGGATTTCCGCGATGCGGTCCTGCACGGCTTGGCGGAGTTGGGTTTTCTCGACAGCGTCGGACCACGTGGGCCGGAGGACGGTGAACACCTGGGTCGTCTGCTGCGAATCGCCGCCTTTGGCGTTGTCGGAGATCTCGCAGACGAAGGTCACGGCAAAGAGGTCGGGGAGCGTGGTGCTGGCCAAGGTGGCGCTCCAGCGGACGCGGCGGCCCTCGGTGGCCTCAAACTCGGCCCCGACCTCAACCTTGGCGCGATCGGGTTCGGCAAGAAGTTGGGCGCGGGCGAAGGCGACGTCTTCGTCGCGGGTGTTGCCGCGGGAGACGGCCTCGTAGCTGTTGAGGACGTTGACGTAGGTGGAGCCGAGGACGACGGCGGCCAAGCCGAAGATCATCAACGCGACGAGCACCTCGAGGAGGCTGAAGCCGGAGCGAAATCTGGCTGATCGATGCTTCACGGGTTTGGGGCGCGCGGGATGACGGGCGCGCAAGTCCAAGGGTCGATCGCGATGATGCTGGCGCCGCCGTTGAGGCGGATCTGTAGGCGAAACGCCGTGCAGGTGCCGTCGGAGTAAAACGTGACGCCGCCGGGCAGCGGCTCCGTCTCGACGACGCTCCCACCGAGCAAAATCAAACCGCCCGTGCGTTGGGTGGAGAGGAAATCAACGCCCAAATCTGCGGGCGCACCGGGGATCGGTATCGGGTTGGAAACCCCGTCAAACGAGATGAGCACAAACGCCTTGGCCTTGTCGTCGAAACGAAACGCGATATCGCGCTGCGAATTCAGCGCCGTCTTGCGGGCGGTGCGCACGGCGGACCAAAAGACATCGTTGGCCGAGGGGGCTCGCTCGGAAATCAACGCGGAGGAACCGCCGATCAGGGCGCCGGCCAAAAGGCCGATGAGCGCGAGCGTGAGAAGAATCTCAAGCAGCGTGAATCCGGCGCACTGCGGAGGGGCGGATCGAGGACCCCGCCCTACCCCGGCAGTCGGTCCGACGGGCGGGAGCCGGTGGCCTGACTCGGTCATGGATTACTTGGCGGGCGCAGCCGGGGCATCCCAGTTGCCGATGTCGTCTTCGTTGCCGTCCACTTTGTCCGGGCCTTTGGAATACAGGTCATAGCTGCCTTTGTTCTTCGTGCCGGGGGATCGGTACTGGTAAGCCTCACCCCAAGGGTCGAGCGGAACCTTGTTGCCCTGGATATAAGGGCCGCGCCACCGGTCGGCTTTATTGGCCGGAGCGGCGATGAGGGCTTGGATGCCGTCCGACGTGGACGGGTAATCGCCGACGTGGATGCGGTAGGTCGTGAGCGAGGTCTTCATACTTTCGCGGACGAAGAGCGCGGCCGTCGTGGTCTGGGCGCCGCCGAAAATCTTATCGACGTTACTGATCGCGAGGCCGGCGAGCAGTCCGATGATCGCGAGCACAACGAGGATTTCCAGGAGCGTGAAGGCGCGGCGGCTTTTCGAAGCCCGGATCATGGGGTTGGTTTGGAAGGGGTCGGAACGGAAGGTCGAGGACATATTGGGGCTGAAGTTGGAGATTGGCGGTCGGTTGTCGAGACGCCGACGGACGCAAGAGGTTGCAATGAAATGCGGCGCGGCCGAGGACATCGGACAACCGACTACCGGTCAGTGCTACAGCTAGAGCGGCGGCTCTCCGCCGGGCCGTGGCGGAGGCGTCAAGCGGGCGTCGTCGGTCGTGCCGAATTTCTTATCGGGACCGGCGGAGCGGATCTCCATGCGGTCTCCGGCGAGCGCGTGAAAAAGGAAGGGCGTGCCCCAACGGTCGACCAGTTCGCCCGCGGCGTTGATCGCGGGATGGGTGCGCGGAATCAGGCGAAGACCGAGGGAGTTGTCGCCGGTGAGCGCGGCCGTGATCTCGGCGTTTTCACCCCAAGGGTTGCCGGCATTGGGGAAATTGAGGCGCCAGTCGCTCAACAGGTCGTTTAAAAGCGTAAGGTCGCGAACGATGTCGTTGCCGAGAGCATTCAGCGCGGCGGCGACAGAAACGGTGGGGGACGAATCAACAAAAAGGGGCCGATCGTTCGCTCCCGCAAAAGGAACGGGGGCGGCGGGCGCGGCGGGCGCGGCGGGGGAAGGAGCCGCCGGGGAGAAATCAGCCGGGCGCGGGAGCAGCCACCATACGACGGCTCCGGCGAGCAAGGCCAAGCCGAGGACGAGCAAAAGGCGGCGGGAAGACATTCCGGGAGGCAAGTCGGTCGGAGMACCAAGGACGAGGTGGCTGGTCGCCGGTGGGGGCGACCAACGATCACTGTGCAAGGAGGGCGRGTCGGAGACCCTGCCCTACTTATTTAGAGGAAAGCCGGAAGGGCGCGGGAATCGGTGAAGCGGCGGATGTTAGGCAGGACGGTGGGCAGGTTGGTCGGGCTGACGCCGAACCAGGTCGCCAACGTCGCGCTGTATTCATCGACGCTGGTGGTCGGAATCCAGTTGCCGCGGGAGCCCGAGTCGTCGGGGCCGCTGCGGGTGAGGTTGGGCATGCGGCCATAGATGTCGCCGCCTTTGACTGCGCCGCCAACGATGAAGTGGTGCGAGCCCCAGCCGTGGTCGGAGCCGTCGCCGTTGGTGTTGAACGTGCGACCAAAGTCTGAGGCGGTGAACGTCGTGACTTGTTCCGCGGCGCCCAGTTCGACGGTGGCCCGGTAAAAGGCCGAGAGGCTGCGGGAGATGTCGGCGAAGATGTTCGCGTGGGCTCCGGTCGCAGTGTTGCCGGCGGTGACCTGAGAATCATGGAGGTCGAAGCCGCCGATGCGGGCAAAGAAGACTTGGCGTTTGAGCCCGAGCGTGGGCGCGGCGGCGATGAGGCGGGCGATGGTGCGGAGCTGTTGGCCGAGGCCGGTGTTCGGGAACGCCGTAGTAAACGGCACCGCTCCGGCAAAGATGCTGGCCACGAGGGCGCTGTCGGAGATGGCGTTGGAGGTGAGTCCGGCAAACGCGGTCTCGAAGAGGTTTTGGTTTTGCGCGGCAAGCAGATCGTTTTGGGCCTTGGTGCGGATATTTTGGAAGCCTGTGCCAACCGGGGAGGCGGAACCGGAGACAGTGATGGCGCCCGTGGGGCTGACGGCGTATTGGGCGACCTTCGGACTGGAGCCGACTTGGAAGGCGTTTTGGCCGTTCAAGGTGATCGACATCGAGATCGAATTATTCGAGTTCATCGCGTCGGTGAGGTCGGCCATCCGGCCGCCCCAGCCGGAGGTGAACGCCCGGTCAGGAATGCTGCTTTGCCACTCGACCTGCTGGTCGTTGTGCGAAAAGAGCTGGAGCGGAAGCGGCACGGAGCGGGCCATGTATTGGGCCTTGGTCGTGGGCACGGCGAGGGTACCGACGTTGGCAAGTAAAGCCATCTTGCCCGAATCGAAAAGGGACTTGAGGCCCGTCGTGTTGGTGCCGGCGACATCGAAATTGAGCGCGGGGTGCAGGGCCCAGGCGCGGCCGTCGGAGGTCTTGGGGTCGAGGCCGAGCAGGGAGCTGCGCGGCAGGGCAAGCGCACCGCGGCCCCCGGAGATCGAGGCGTAACCAGTGGTGGCGTCAGCCGAGCCGTAGCCGGCGGCGTCGTTGGGGATGAGCAGATTGTTGGCGTCGTTGCCGCCGGCGAAGAAGAGGCAGACGAGGGCCTTGTAGTCGGACGGCAGCGCGCCGGCGGCGGTGGGTACAACCGAGCCTTGGTCGGGGCTGGCGAGCGCACCGGTGAGCCGGAGCTGCGCGAGGGTGGACAACATGCCGGTTGCACCGACGGCAGCGCAGCAGGAACCGATGAACTGGCGGCGGGCGGGATCGAACGAAGGATTTTTTGGATTCATGGGAGCGATGGCTTTGGGGTGGGGACGCGCGGATTATTTTTGAATCGAACCCTCGGGGGAGGAGACCACGAGGTAGAGGGTGGAACGCACACGCTCGAGGTCGGACGTGCTGGCGGGCATTCGGGTGAGAGCGGAAACAATGAGCTCGGTATCCGCCCGGACCATCGTGCCACCGGCCAAGACCAAATTGACATAATCCACGAGCTGCTGCGGCGATTTAGCCAGCGGGAGTAAGTCGGTGAGCATCAGACCGACGGTCGTAGCGTTGCGAGTCGCGTACAGCATGTTGTAAAGATAGTTGGGGATGGTGATCGCAGTTGTATCCGTAAAAATCTGAAATTCGGGAGCGAAAAGACCGGCGGCGGCCAACACTCCGGGATGCACGTAGTCAGGCTCGAAGAAGTTGAACACCGTCGGGGCGCTTAGGGCCGTTTGGGCCAGCCCGTTTCCCGCTGGATTTGAATATGCCCCCAAGTAACGACCGCCATCGGAAGCTCCATTGAAGGCGCGGAGGAGAGCCGTGGCGCGGAGCAGCGGTTCCTTCGATTTGCCGAAGCCGACCGAGTTGATGAAGAAGGGTGAACGCGCTTCGTGGTCGGTCAGGATCGCCCGCACAACCGCGCCAAGATCGCCGCGCACGCCCGCCCCGTTATTTGCGAACGCGGAGGCAACGCGGAACACGTAGCTGGGGCTCGGGTTGCTCGTGACGAGGCGTTGGATGAGCTGACGGGAGATGAACGGCGGCGTGTTGGGGTGATTGAAGAGCGTGTCGAGCGTGTCCTTGAGGTCTTTGACTCCGCCTTGGTTTGCGGGGAGAACCTTGCCGGTGACGACCGTTTTTGCCGTGTCGTCGTGGAACGCAGGAAAGAGCGCCATCGGCATGAGGTAACTCTCACTGCCGGGGCCGGTGCCGCGGAAGTTGGGCGTGGCCACACTTTGGAAAAAGCCCCAACCGGTGAAGACCTTGGCGGTCTGGACAATCATCTCCTGCGTGTAGGTGGGAATCGGCTGACCGTTGACGTCGAGTTTGAGGGTGCCGTCGGGCTGGAGTTCATTGCGGCCGATGGTGAACAGTTGCATCAACTCGCGGGCGTAATTTTCGTCGGCTTGGGTGAGCTGGACGCCTTGAGCGTTAAACGTGGCCTTGGCGTTGCGGAGGGCGCTGAGGTAAATWCCCATATTGGGGCTCAGCGTCACATTCTCGAGGAGCTGGCGGAAATTACCAAAGGCGCCCCGAACCAGCAGATCGTAATATTGAGCGTGGCCGTCCTGCCAGGCGTTGATCGTACCGTTGGTATCGGAAGTGACAAAAATTTGACTCAACCCGAAAGCCACGCGTTGGCGGAGCTGGTCGGGGGCGTTGACCGCCAGCTTCCACCAAACGTTCTGCCGATGAACTCCGCCGATGCGGGTATTCAGTAACGGGGGCACTGCATTGGCGTTACCGCCGGCCCCGCCGGCATCGTTGAGCGCAAGATCGGCATTAGCCGCGGCGAGGTGCAACGACGCCGGCAGGGCCATTTGCTCGTTGAGCCAAGCGGCGTAGCCCTTGTTGATAAGCGCGTAGATCTCGTCGTTTTTCGGGCCAAACGTTGCTTGGGCCAAGAAGCGCGAAGCATCTTGAGCGTTGATCCGGGTCAGATCGACCGCCGGAGGGGCCAAGGGGGGGTTAAATACGGACGTCCCGGAGTTCCGCACAAAACTCCCGGCAATTTCGCCCGTGGGGTTGCGAGCCGAATCGATCGAAATCGTGATTCGCCCGGCTTTCAGCGCTGCAACGAGGTCTGAGATGCTGTGGCCGCCGGTGGGCTCGATGTCCCAGCGAGCGTTGTTGACCTGACCTTGAGGCAATTTGAGGAGGTAGTTTCCGTCAATGTAGAGGTACCCAAGCACCTGCGGCGAACTCAAGTTTGAGAACGAAACGTTGATGTAGGCGGACTTTTCGTCCGGCGCCAAAAGGATGGTGCCGGTGCCGTTCGCCGTGGAACCAGTGACGGCCGCGGGGGGCCGAAGATTCGAAACGTACAGCGCCCCTGAATTATAGAAAAAAGAAACACTCGCCGACTCGGTAGCCGCCACCCCGTAGGTCTGATTAGCGATCAGGGCGAGAGTGGCCGTGCGGTTGTTGAGATTACCGGAATTGACCCGTGGCGTCAGCGTCACCGTGGCCGTCGAGGCGCCGGCGGCGAACGAAACCACGCCGCTGACCGGCGCGTAATCGACCCCAGATTGGGCCGTTCCGCCGATGATGTAAGCGACGTTGATCGCCGAAGCGAGATTACCGACGCGATTGAGCGTGAAGACCGCAGGAGTGGTTCCCCGCGCATCGACACTTACGACGGATGCTGCGACGCTGACCGTCGACAAAGCCTCGGACGTGAGATCGTAGACCTCGATCAAGGCGACGCCGCCGGTGCCGCCGACGCCGGCAACCTGGATCGTGTAACCGCCCGGGGGTAGGTCGATGAGCACGGCCGAGTCTTTGGAACCGGGCGCAAAGGGAAACGCGCCGTTGGCGGCAAAGGCGGCCGAAAGCGCGGCGGTGTCGGCGGCGGTGCCGCTGTCCCAGTTGTCGTTACCCGCCCCGGCGACGATGATGCCTCTGCCGTTAAAAATCGAAAAAACCGGATCGCTGAGGAATCCCGCAAAACCGAGCGTGCCCAAGGCCGGGCCGGCGGCGCGGATGAGCAACCGACGCGAACCCCCGCCCGGCGCGATATTCACGCCGGCGATCAGAATCCCGTTGCCCGGCGAGACGAGCGCACGGGTCGAGATGTTGAGCAGCCGGGCGGAACCGGTGAGATCGTAAACTTCAAGCAGGCCGATCCCGGAAGTGTTGCCGACGCCGCTGACCGAAGCGGTGTAGGTGCCGGGGGAAAGGGTGGCGATGAGGGCGGAGTCGAGGTTGGCGGCCGTGCCGAATGAAAACGCCCCGGCCGAAGCGGTGGCGACGGCCAGCGCAGCTTGATCGTTGTCGCTGCTGTTCCAATTGTCATTCTCGAGCACGAGTTGCCCGCTGCTGTTGAACACGCGCAAGATCGGATTGGTTAAAACCCCCGAGAGCCCAAACGGCGCTTGGCTCAAGCGCTGCCCGACGGCACGGATCAGAATCCGCTTCGGCGCGCCGTCGGTCACGATGAAGCCGGTGATCATGACGTTGTTGCCGATGCCGACTTGGCCGCGGGTGGCGAGGCTCGTGACGCGTTGATCATACTGGGCCGCGCGGGCGGTCGAAAGCGCGGAGAACAGAGCGACCAAGGAGATGAACAGGCGCGAAGTTTTCATAGGGAATCGGGCGAGGATTGTGGCTGGGAGTGCCGAGGGGTTCGGCGGCGGACGGATGACGGTCTTAATAAGTAAGTAAGTGGGCGGCGCCCCAAAGTCGAGCAACCGATTGCAAAAAAGAAGTAAATTTTTGATGAACAGCGTTTAAACGTCCGCCGCAAGAGCAGCCTCAACGTCCACACCAACCGCCGTCCACCGTCATGACGTGGCCGCTCACGTAGTCGCTTGCGGGCGAAGCCAAAAAGACAATCGCGCCCTCCAGATCACTTGGCTCGCCCCAACGGCCAGCGGGAATCCGGCTAATGATTTCTTTCGAGCGCACCGGATCAGCCTGGAGTGCAGCCGTATTATCGGTGCGCATATAACCGGGCGCGATGGCGTTCACGTTGACGCCCTGGTTAGCCCATTCGTTCGAAAGTGCCTTGGTGAGCTGACCAACCGCGCCTTTACTCGCGGCATAGCCGGGCACCGTGATGCCACCGAAGAACGTGAGCAGCGATGCGATGTTAATAATCTTGCCGGAGCCGCGACCGATCATGTGCCGACCAGCGGCTCGGCAGGCGGTGAACACTCCGTGAAGGTTAACGTCGATGACTGCGTCCCAATCGGCATCCGTGTGGTCGACGGCAGACGTGCGCTTAATGATGCCGGCGTTATTGACGAGGATATCAAGCTGCCCCTGCCAAGCCACGGCTGCGTCGATGAGCCGTTGGACGGCGGCCCGGTCCCCCAGATCGGCCGCGATCGCGTGGGCGCGGACGCCAAGGTTGAGCGCGGCTATCTCGGCGACGACGGGAGCGAGTTTCGCCGCATCACGACCATTAATGATCACGTCGGCACCGGCGCGCGCGAGGGCGATGGCCATGGCTTTACCGAGGCCTTGAGACGACCCCGTGACAAGGGCGACTTTGCCGGCGAGGCCGAATTTTTGCTGGAGAAATGAGGACATGGGGAGAGATCGGGACGAGGGATTACTTCAGCGTCGCGATCGGCGCGGGGTCCATGTCGGCGAAGACTTGGTTGTCGCCGCCCATCGCCCAGACAAAGCGGTAAGCGCCGGTGCCGACGCCGCAGTGGATCGACCACGCGGGAGAGAGCACAGCTTCGCGATCACGGACGACGAGGTGCCTCGTGGCCTGCGGCTCGCCCATGAAGTGCATCGCGATGTTTTCGCCGAGGTCGAAGTAGAGGTAGATTTCCGTGCGGCGGCTGTGGGTGTGCGGAGGCATCGTGTTCCAAATGCTGCCCGGTTCGAATTCGGTGAAACCGAGGACGAGTTGGCAGCTTTTGATGCCGCCCGGATGGATGTATTTCAGAATCGTGCGGCGGTTGGCCTTGGTGGCGTCGCCGATCGGGGCCGCCGAGACCTCGGCGCGGCGCACGAGCACGGTCGGGTGCTTCGCGTGGGCAGGGGTGCTGACAAAGTAAAACTGCGCCTGCCCGGCCGGGCTGTTTTCAAAGACGACATCTTTTTCGCCGAGTCCGATGTAGAGACAGTCGAGCGTGGATAAGGTGTGGGCAATGCCGCCGACGCGCACCACGCCGGCGCCGGAGCCGACGTTGAGAACTCCGATTTCGCGGCGCTCCAGGAAAAACGACGTGCCGAGTTCTTTGTCGGTCGGCAGACCRAGGGGCGCGCCGGTGGGGACGGCGGCGCCGCAAATCATACGGTCAAGATCGGCGTAGTGCGCGATGACTTCGCCGAGCCGAAAGAGGCCACCGATGAGGAACGTTTCGCGCAGCTGCTCGGTGGAGAGCGTGTTGGTCGCGGCCGGTGTGGGGAAGTAATGGAGTTTCATTGAGAAGGAGTCGGAAAATCAAAGCGGAGAAAGCCAAATGCGGCGAACTTCAAAGGAGGATTTCTCTAATTGGAAACCGACGGCGCCGGAATCGATCAGCAGGCCTTCGATGCGGTTTTGCCGCACGCCATTGATCGAAACTTCAAGGGTGCGACCCCGACAGACGATCTCGTAAATATTCCACTCACCGATGGATTTTTCGGACGATTTGCGGAGTTTGGGCGCGCGTTTCTTGCCGTTGATGAGAGGCGCGCCGGGCACGTCCGCCCCACCCTGACCCACGAGTTGGCCGGCGTTTTTGTTGGCCAACTGGGCCTCGATGCAGACCGGCCAAAGGGCGTCGGGCTTGCGGAGGTGGACGAAGACACCGCCGTTTGTGTTGGCGGGGGCATCGGCCGGCCAACGCCACTCGAGACGTAGGCGGTAGTTGGAAAACGTTTTCTCGGTGACAAAGTAACCGGTCATGTTCGCCCCGAAACGGATGACGCCATCGGCGTTCACCACAACGGCATCGGCCGCCGGTTTGACGTCGCCAAGATAGAGATACCAACCGGCGAGGTCGCGGCCGTTGAGCAGCGAAACCGCTCCGGCGGGCGGCTCCTCGGCCAGGGCGGCGGCGCGCGCGAGCGATCCGGAAACAAGGCTCAGAACAAGAGTAAGCAGTGGGAGTTTCATCACGACGTAGAAGCCTCTTTCGTCATCGCCAAGGCAACCCGAACCGCAGGGCCGGAAAATGCCGCTCGCTGGGCGTCTTGGGCGACGTTGGTGAGATTGCTGGCGTTGAGGAAGAACCCGACCATGTTGGTGTAACGGTAATTGAAATTAACGTCCGGGTAGACGCGCGGCTTAAAGTAGTCGAAGAAACCTTCGTCGGTGCGGGCTAGGCCGTTGTAATATCAACGTCCCTTGATAAACAGACTATCATTGCGAGAAGCGCACCTGCTAATGACCTCATCGGGTTTGTCATTGCGAGCCCGGCTTGGCGGGCGCGGCAATCCAGCTAAAATGCCAGATGGATGGCCACGTCGCTGCGCTCCTCGCCATGACAAACCTCGTTCATCGGCTCCTTCACCCAACGGCCCGACGTTGGTCCTGCTCTCGCCATGATAAACGTCTAGAAATTAAGGGAGGTTGGTATGAGTGATGGTCTGTTGGGCGAGCCGCTGACGGCGTCCAGCGCCTGGGAATAATTTAACTCGAGGCCTGTAACGCGCGCGCTGCCAAAGTTGAAGCGCGCCGAGAGGGTCGCCCCGGCGCCGGAAATCTATCCGCTCGCTTCCACTCGCGCTTGATTCATGGCTTCGAGGCGTTGACTTCTTCGGCGCGCTTTTTTGCCGCCGTAATCTCCCCGCCGTGAGCAAATCCAAGCCCTCGCCTCGCCTCGTCTTGCGCTCCACGGCCGATTTCGCCCGCCATGTCGGCTTGGCGCGCACCACCGTCTCGCGGGTGCTCAACGGCCAGCCCGGGCTCAAGCCCAAGACGATTGCCCGCGTGCATGCGGCGATGGAGGCCACCGGCTTCACGCCCAACGCGCACGCCCTTCACCTGAAGGGCAAAAACTCTGCCACTATCGGGATCTGCATGGAGGACCTGCTCACCCCGCCGGCCGTGCGGAAACTCGCCGCTTTGCAGCGCCTGCTGCGCGCACAAAACTACACGTCCTTGATCGAGGTGTTGGACCCGGGCGAAAGCCGGCGAGTGGTCCGCCATTTCCTGTCCATGCGCGTTGATGCGATCGTCTTTATCGGGCTGTTCGACGAAGCCGAGATCACCGCCCGGATCTCCGAACTGGTCGTTCACGGCACGCCGCACCTTCTCATCGACCACGCAGGGATCGCGGGCGCCAACACCGTGTCGCTCGATCGCGCCGCCGGCATGACTGCGGTCGTGAACCACCTGCTCGCCTTCGGCCACACCCGGTTCGGTCTGCTCGGCTTGAGCTCGCCCGCCCTCACCGCCGGCGCGCGATTGCACGGCATCCGCGCAGCCTTGGCCGCGCATCGGCTCGATTTCGATGCCTGCACCCAATCCCTCGATCACCTGCACGTGCGGGCCGGCGACTTCGAATACGGCCGGGCCCTCGCCACCACGTTCGCTTCGGCCCCCAACCGCCCCACCGCCTTTCTCGCACTCAACGACGAAATCGGCGTCGGCGCGCTCCATGGTTTCCAAGCGTCCGGGCTGCTCGTGCCGCACGATCTTTCCATCTCCGGCTTCAACAACCAGGACATCTGCGCGATGACGACGCCCGGTCTCACCAGCGTGGATCAACAAATCGCACACACCGTCACCGCTGCCGCCAAATTGATCCTTGAACAACTCAACGGCCCCGCCCGGCGACGGCCGGTCTTGCGCACCATCGTTCCGGAACTCGTCGCCCGCGGGTCAACCGGTCCGGCCCCGGTCTGAGAGTGGGCGTCACCCGGCCAAAATTAGGCCGGTTCAAATCAGGAAAATCTCATTCTTCCCATTCGCGTCCCGCGCGCTTTATCTCACGCTTAACTTCCGTGAGTTCCCTCGCCTCCCCTCCGCTTCAACCTTCCGTCGCCGACCCCGCGCGTTGTCTCCGCCGCCTCGCCGATTTGCTCCCGGCCTCGCGCGTGCTTTCCGGCCCGGCCCAACTCGCCGCCTACGAGAGCGACGGCCTCACCGCTTTCCGCACCGCGCCGCTCGCCGTCGTCGTCCCCGAGACTCAGGCCGAGGTCATCGCCCTCGTCCGTCTCTGCCACGAGGAGGGACTCCCCTTCGTGGCCCGCGGCAGCGGCACCAGCCTGTCCGGCGGCTCCACCCCCGTCGCCGGTGGACTCGTGATCACGCTCAACCGCCTCAACCGCATCCTCCGCGTCGACCCCGCCCAGCGTCTCGCCGTCGTCGAGCCCGGCGTGATCAATACCGCCGTCACCGTCGCCGCCGCGCCCCACGGCTTGCATTACGCGCCCGACCCTTCGAGCCAGTCCATCTGCACCATCGGGGGTAACGTTGCCTTCAACTCCGGGGGCGCCCATTGCCTGAAATACGGCATGACCTCCAATCACGTCCTTGGAATCAAGGCCGTGCTCGCTACCGGCGAGGTCGTTGAATTCGGCTCTGCCTCCCGCGAACAACTCGGCCCCGACTGGTGCGGCCTGTTCTCCGGCAATGAAGGCCTTTTCGGCATCGCCCTTGAAATCACCGTGCAACTCCTGCCGCGCGCCGAGGTGTTTCACACCGTCCTCGCCGGCTACCGCACGCTCGAGCAGGCCGGCGACGCCGTCTCCGCCATCATTGCCAGCGGCCTGCTCCCCGGCGCGATCGAAATCATGGACGCGCTCGCCCTCGAGGCCGCCAGCGCCGCCGTCCACGCCGAGTATCCGCCCGGCTGCGAAGCCGTCCTCATCGTCGAGCTCGAAGGCCCGCGCGAGGTCGTCGCCGCCCAGCGCCCCCAACTCGACGCGCTAATCGCCGCCAGCGCGCCCGTCGAGGCCCGCCCCGCCCGCGATGCCGCCGAACGCGCCGCCATCTGGAAGGGCCGCAAAAGCGCCTTCAGCGCCGTCGGCCGACTCTCCCCCGATTTCATCGTGCAGGACGGCGTCGTCCCCCGCCGCCGCCTCGGCGAGGCCCTGCGCCGCATCGCCGAGATGTCCCGCGCCGCCGGCATTCGCTGCGCCAATGTCTTCCACGCCGGCGACGGGAATCTTCACCCGCTCATTTTATACAACGGCGCCGAACCCGGCGCCCTCGACCGCGCCGAAGTCCTCGCGGGCAAAATCCTGAAAATGTGCGTCGAGATGGGCGGCTCCATCACCGGCGAACACGGCGTCGGCCTCGAAAAACGCGACTACCTCGCCTCGATGTTCAACGCCGACGAACTCGATTGCCTCCAACGAATCCGCGCCGCCTTCGATCCGCTCGGCATCGCGAATCCGGGAAAAATGTTTCCCGACGGCACCGCCCCCGCGCTCGCCCAGCACGGCCTGCACCCGCTCGAAAAAGCCGGCCTCATCTCCCGCGAATGAACGCCCTGCTCTCACCCACTACGCTCGCCGAGCTGGCCGACGCCGTGCGCTCCGCCCCGCGCATCCTCGCCGTCGGCGCGCGCACCAAGCCGCGCCTCTCCGCCGTCGCGTCCGACGTCACCCTCGTCTCCACCCTCGGCCTCAGCGGCATCACCGAATACCAACCCGACGAATATACCTTCACCGCCCTCGCCGGCACGCCCCTCCGCGAGATCGCCGCGACGTTGGCTGCCCGCGGCCAATATCTGCCGTTCGATCCCTTGCTGCTCGCCGCCGGCGCGACTCTCGGCGGCACGCTCGGCGCGGGTCTCAGCGGCTCCGGCCGGTTCCGCTTTGGCGGCCAACGCGACTTCATCCTCGGCGTGCGCTTCGTCGACGGCACCGGCCGGCTCCTGCGCCTCGGCGGCAAGGTCGTGAAAAACGCCGCCGGCTTCGACCTGCCGAAATTCTTCGTCGGCAGCCTCGGCCGCTTCGGCGTCTTCGGCGAACTCACTTTCAAGGTCTTCCCTCGTCCCGCCTCGACGCTCACCCTGCGCCTGCCCGTCGCCGACGCCCCCGCCGCAACCGCGCTGCTCAACACCGCCGCCGGCGCCCGCTGGGAGATCGACGCCCTCGATCTGCTCCCCGCCGCCGATACGGTCGTCGTTCGCCTCGCCGGCCCGGAGAGCGCGCTCCCGATCCTCGCGGCCGAAATTCTCACGCGTTTCCCGGGAGAAATTCTCTCAGCCTCCGCCGCCGATGCGCTCTGGTCCGATCTCCGCGAACTCCGCTGGACCCACGCCGACGGCCCGCTGCTCAAGCTCGCGCTCACGCCCGCGCAACTCCCCGCGCTCGTCGCCCGCGTGCGCGCGCTCTCCGGCCGCATCCACGTCACCGCCGGCGGCAATGCCGCGCTTGTCTCCCTCCCCGCACCCGCGGCCTCGCTTGGCCTGCCCGCGCTCACGTTGCGCGGCCCCGGCCCGCTCTGGCTCGAAGCCCCCGCCCCACCCGCAATCCACGCCGCCGTAAAAACCGCCCTCGATCCGCACAACCGTTTCCCCGCCCTCTCCGCCTGATGCTCCACACAATCGCCAAAAATAAACACGGCCCGCTGACCGATTCGATGGCCCATGCCGTCGAGTCCTGCGTCCATTGCGGCTTCTGCCTCGCCGCCTGCCCCACTTACTCCGAGCTCGGCCAAGAAATGGATTCCCCCCGCGGCCGCATCGTCCTCATGAAGCAGGTCCTCGAGGAAAAACTGCCGTGGGCCGACGCCCAGCCGCACGTTGACCGCTGCCTCGGTTGCCTTGCCTGCGAGCCCGCGTGCCCGAGCGGCGTACCTTACCGCGACCTCATCAGCCCGTTCCGCGCCGTCGCCCAGCCCAAGTTCAACCGCACGTTCGCCGAAAAACTCCGCCGCTTTCTGGCCGCGCAGACCATCCCTTTTCCCCGCCGCTTCCGACTCGCCGCCGCCGCCGGCCGCCTCGGCAAACTCATCCGCCCGCTCGTCCCCGCCGCCCTTCGCCCTATGATCGACCTTGTGCCGGCGTCGATCCCGCCCGCCGAATCATGGCCCCGCGTCACCCCGGCCGTCGGCGAACGCCGTGCCCGCGTCGCGCTCCTCACCGGCTGCGCGCAACAAGTCCTCTCGCCCGACATCAACACCGCCACCATCGCCGTCCTCGCCCAACAAGGCGTCGAAGTCATCGTGCCCGAGTCGCAGGGCTGCTGCGGCGGCCTCGCGTGGCACACCGGCGACCTCACCGCCGCACAAAATTTCGCCCGCAAAAACCTCGCCGCTTTCCCCGCCGACGTGGACGCGATCCTCACCAACGCCGCCGGCTGCGGCTCCGCGCTGCACGAATACCACCTCGTCCTTAAGGGCACGCCCGACGAGGCCCGCGCCGAGGCGTTTCGGCACCGCGTGATGGATGTGAGCCTGTTTCTCACCAAGCTCGGCCTGCGCACGCCGCCGCCCACCGCTCAAGTCCCGCGCCGCATCGCCTACCACGACGCCTGCCACCTGGCCAACGCCCAGGGCGTGCGCGCCGAACCTCGCGCCCTCCTCCGCGCGATCCCGGGCGCCACCGTGATCGAGCTCGCCGACGCCCACCTCTGCTGCGGCAGCGCCGGCACCTATAATTTGGACCAACCCGACATCGCCGCCTCCCTCGGCGAGAAGAAAGCCCGCGCCGTCATGGCCAGCGGCGCCGAGGTCGTCGCCAGCGGCAACATCGGCTGCCTCACCCAACTTTCCGCCCACCTCGCCCGGCTCGGCTCCCCGATCAAAGTCCGCCACACCTTTCAGGTCCTGCGCGACGCCTACACGCCGTAGGCCTTCCAGGTAGGAGCGCGCTTGCGAGCGATTTCAGACGGGTTAATTTGCCGGAAAACGGGCTCTTGCCGCGGATCAGGGCGCGCCGAATTCAAACGCGATTGGGCAGCCTCTACCCCGATGCGCCCGCCCCGGAAATTGAGCCTCGACCCACTCGGTCCGCCCCGCCCCACTTTGCACCGAATGCTCACGGCCAAACGCTCCAAACTCGAAAAAATCCGCCCGTTGCTTCGCCGCGATCTGCCGTTTCGGGAAACCGAAAGTTGCTTCAATTTCCTCGATGCCGCCCTCGCCGAGAAGCACGGCGTCGTCGAAACGGAAAACGTGTCGCAACACTCCTACGACCCCTACGCGCTGCGGATCATCAACCAGTTCCCCGAGGGTCTCATCCTCGATTGCGGCGCCGGCAAGCGCGCCGAGTATCTGACCAACGTCGTCAACTTCGAGATCGTCCCCTACGACACGACCGATGTGGTCGGCGTCGCGGAAGAACTCCCGTTTGCCGACGCTTCCTTCGACGGCGTCGTCTGCCTCAACGTGCTCGAGCACGTCAAAAACCCGTTTCAAGCCGCCAAGGAAATCTCCCGCGTCCTGAAGCCCGGCGCGCAGCTCTACTGCGTCGTGCCCTTCCTCCAGTTGCGTCACGGCTTCCCCAATCACTACTACAACATGACCGCCGAGGGCCTGAAAAACCTCTTCGATCCCTACCTCAAAATCGACAGCCAGGAAGTGATCGCGAGCGGCCTGCCGATCTGGTCGTTGTGGTTGCTCATCATGCACTGGGCCGCCGGCCTGCCCGAGCCCACGAAGAGCGAATTTCTCAACCTCAAGCTCTCCGATCTCATGCACCACCCGGTCGCGATCATGAATCAGGACTTCGTGACGAAGCTCTCCGCCGACAAAAACTTCGAGCTCGCGAGCACGACCGCCCTCTTCGCCACGAAGCCTCCCGCGAACTGACCTCCGGCACCGAGAGGTAACATCAAGACCTCCGGGCGCGACGAGCCCGACCGTCCGCCTCCGCCCCCGACCCTTCGACTCCAGCAGAGCCTTCAGCGTGCGCAGGCACGCCCGGCGCGCCCCTGCAGCGGGCCGCAGCGCTACAGAGAGGAAGCCAAGATCGTGACCGAACAGCGCAACGGCGCGACGTGTGCCACCTCGATCATTGAGGCCCTGGCCGAAGGAGAAACTGACAGACAACGACGAGACCCTCTGAATCGGCCTGACCGATCCTTTCGCATCTTTGTAGGGCTCGACCTCGTGTCGGGCCGTTCAGGGTGTTGGGCGCCAAAGAAGGAACGGCCTCACGCAAGGTGAGGCCCTACCATGAGAAAAAATCAGCCGTTACCGCCCACCGGGCTGAGCCTCTTTCGCTTCATCCTTGAATCCGCCCTGATCCTCATTCAGCCCTCCTCAACCCTCCAACTGGCGGCGGCACGCACAGTTGGGTCAGCTCAATTTCTGGCCAATTCGCGGTGAACTAAGCTGNCCCCCCCCTCTCTCTTAAAACCATGAACCCATCCGACTTTCTCCAACCTCGCTACCCTCGCTGCGCACCACGCGACTGCCTGCGGCTCCTCTCCAGTGGATTGCTTGCATTGTCTGTCTGCACGACCGCCTCGGCCCAGATCGCTCCAGGCACGACGACGCCCAACCCGCCGCCGCCCGCGGTCGCCAAAGACGACGTCGTCGCACTCGAAGTTTTCACGGTGAATGTCTCGCAAGATACCGGCTATACCTCGGAAAGAGGCCTCTCCGGCGGTCGCCTCGTCACCGATCTCAGCGACATCGCCTCCAATGTGGCGGTGCTCACGAAGGAGTTTCTGAACGACATCAACGGCACCGATCTCGCCGGTTTCGCCGACTACGCTCTTAACGTCCAAGTCGACCACGAAGACGGCAACAACGCCGATGTCTTCACGGCCTCGACCGAGGGCCTTGGTCGCGACAACACCAACGTCCGGATCCGCGGTCTCGGCGGTTCCAAGACGCTTGATTTTCTCGATTTCGATTGGAACAATGACACCTACAACGTCGGCCGCATCGATCTTTCCCTTGGGTCCAACGCCATTCTCTTCGGCAACGGTGGCCCCGGCGGAAACATCAACGTCACCCGCGACCGCGCCCATCTGTCCCGACCAACCAAGCGGATCTCGGTGCAGACCGACAACAAGGGCTCCCTCCGCAGCACCTTCGACACGAATATCGTGCTGATGAAAGACCGGGCCGCGCTCCGCCTTGAAGGCCTGCACCAAGAGCGCACCGGTCGCCGAAATTTTGACTTCAATGATCGCCAGGGCCTCTACGGAAACCTCGCCATCCGGCCGGCCAAAAACACGGCGATCAACGTCTCGTTGGAGCGAGGGCAGAACAAAGTCCAGGGTGACCGCATCACCGGCCCCTCTGATAATCTTTCGGCTTGGCTCGCGGCGGGTAAGCCAACCGCGCCCGCCGGAGATCCAACCGCCAACGCCCTGTTTCCCGGCCTCACGATCGCGCCCACGCGCACCACCGCCGGTCTGGCTGAAACCAACAACTTCAGCTTTGGCGGCGCCTACACTGTCCCCACGGAACGCACCAATACCCGCCTCGCTACAAATGCCTACCAAGCTCCGGTAGTCTTCACCACCACGCCCGATACCACGAGCGCCCGCTACCAGCCCTCCTTTGATCCCCGCGGCGCGGCGTTTGGAACCAGTCGCGGTTGGGGCTCCGAGGGTGCCGACCGTATCGGCACACTCTTTCTCGAGCAAGACGGCATCGTTAACCCCATCGACACTGCGATGGCCGGACCCGATTCTTTCCGCACCCAGCACTTCGGTGATTTCCGCGTCAACCTCGAGCAGCGCCTGACGCGCGATCTTTTCGTGAGCGCATTCTACGGCCGGAATCACACCAACCGTTTTGGCCAGACCATGAATCGCGTGGACCAAAGCTTCGCCCTTTACGGCGAGCCCAACCGGCAGTTTCCCGATTTCCTAGGGAAAATGTATATCCAGAGCCGCTGGCAAAACGACTATGAGACGAACCGCCGCAAGGCCGGCGGCGTCACGCTCGCTTACCGCATCAATTTTGCGGGCACCGAGCACAACGTATCCGCCTATTTCCAAAAGGACACTCACCGCCAGACTCGCACTAATGCAAAACAGTGGCTGGCCGCCGTTCGCCGCGACCCTGTGACCAACGCGGTCCTCGAGCAGCAACCCCTGTTTCTACGCAACTACTTCGCCGTGGGCGATCCGCGGGCTCACGCGCGCCTCAATGTGCCCAACGCCCCCTTCCAAGATGCGAACGGACAGAGTTGGTCGGCCGCCTGGATCCCCGACACCCTTAGTCCTACCCAACTCACCGCCGGCAACACGCCCTTCATTGGACGCAACCTCAACCGCTCTTACTACACGCTCCACGGCCAAAGTTACTTCTTTCAACGCCGCCTCGTCACTTCCTACGGCTACCGGCAGGACCGCTCTCAACTCAAGCGCGACCTCTACACGATCGATTCCGTCTCCTTGCGGCCCGTGCTCGCCACCACCGAGACCCTGGCGCCCTTTAAACCCGACTCACTCACCGCCGGTGTCGTTTATTACCTGACCCCCGATCTCAGTCTGTCCGGCGGCTACGCCAGCAACGTTGGCAACAATCAGGAGAATTACATCATCCCCCCAGCGGGCCAGGTTGCGCCGGTGCAACCCGCTCCCGACAAAAGCACGTCGCGAGATGTTAGCGTCCGCTGGCGCGTGTTCTCGGATAAACTCCATCTAAATTTCACCCATTTTCAGGCTGAACGCATCGGCGGCTACCAGACTGCCACCATTGCCTTCTGGAACTCGGTCGTGGGCAGTGGCGCCCGCGGGGCCGACCCCCTGGCTCCGACCAGCACCAATTCCGTTCGCACCACGTTTCTGGGACAAGCCAGCGCGACCAACACCACGATCGTCGGCAACTATGCCATCTATCGTCCCATGGGCCCGATCCTCGATTCACTCCGCGCCGCCGGAAAAATCGACGCCGACCGCTATGCCAGCCTCACCAACGCCCTCAGCCCTCCTTCCAGCACAACCGTGAATGCCAACAGCGCTCCCGACGGTTCCAATGGCTACGAGTTCCGCGCCCACACCTCCCTCGGCAATCTCACCATCGTCGCCAACTACTCCTATACCAGACGGGACAAGACGGGCCACGCCGCCAAGGAACTGGCCTTCTTCGATGAAATGATCGGGCTCGTGAACTCACTCGACAACAACACCGCGCTCCCCGCCGTCCACGCGACCCACGACTTCAGTCGCGTCACCACTCCCAGCACGGTGAAGGCGCGCTATCTCGAAGTCCTGCGCAACGCCCAGCTCAACCTTGAAGCCCTCGCCAACCAACGCGAAGAAGAGTTCGGCAACCGGCCCCACCATACCAACCTCGCCCTCCGCTACAGCTTCAAGGAGGGCGCCCTGCGCGGCTTTGCCCTCCGATCCCGGATCACGTGGAACAGCAAAACCCACTCGCAGAATCTCGTTCTGCCCTCGGCCGACGGCAAATCCCTCGTCCAAACCCCCATCTACGGCGACGCGTATTGGGACGGTGGTCTCGGCCTCTCCTATCGCCGTAAACTGAATAGCCGGTGGTTCGACTCCATCGTCTTAGACCTCGACGTGGACAGCATCTTCAACGGAGAACTGAGGGCCATCCCATTGAAATTCATTCGCGCCACCGACAACATTCCCGGTCTCGGCAGCTACGAAGTGCTGGCCCGGCAGAGCAACGGCGAACTCATCCCGAACGCCTACAAATATCTCGAACCCCGCTCCTATCGCTTCCGCGTCACCCTCGATTTCTGAGGCGCAGGGCGGAAAAAGGGGCCTAGCCGCGGCGTAGCCGTTATTTGTTAGTTTTCGGCAAGGGCGGACAAAAAAATGACAAACCACGGCCTGATACCTGCGGATCGCCCGTTGCCGACGGATAACTAACAAACAACGGCGAGGCCCTCTGAATCGGCCTGACCGATCCTTTCGCATCTTTGTAGCCCGACCTCGTGTCGGCCCGTTCAGTGTGTCGGGCTTCAAAGAGGGAACGGCCTCACGCCAGGTGAGGCCCTACATCCGAAATTGATCGGGATACGGGCGACTAGCTCGATTCGCCCCGTTTTGCTCCCGCTCAACTCACCGTCTCGAGCAGGGCCTTGAGCGTGTGCAGGCACGTCCGGCTGGCCGGTTCGCCGCCGTGCGAAAATGCATGGCCGGCCGGCAGGTGCAGCAGCGACTCGTCGATCTTCTCCAGCCGCCAATGGGTTTCCAGCGAGAGCAGCCCGCGATAGCCCATCGCCTGCAACGCCCGGAAGTGCGCCCGCCAATCGACATCGCCGACCCCCACCGGGGTGCCCACCGCGATCAATTCGCCGCTCCGCAACGATCCGCTCCGCCGCACCGCATCCTTCACGTGCAGGTGAAAAATGCGTGAGCCCAACCGGGCCAGATCGGCCGGCATGGGCGCATCGGCTCCGGGGACATACAGCACATTGCACGGGTCCCAAATCGCCCCGACCCGGTCCGCCGGCAAGGGCGCCAAAATCGCCGCGGTCTCCTCCGCCGTCGCTGCGAGACAGGAGTGCTCATTCTCCAACCCCAACCGCACGCCGGAGCCTTCCGCCAATTCCAACAACCCCCGCAACTGCTCGACGACGCGGAGCTGCTTCGCGGGGTCCGACGGATTCGCCGAACGGAAAAAGGTAAACACGCGCAGCAAGTCGCACTTCAACTCGCGGGCCACATCGAGGCTCCGCTTGAAAATCTCGCGGTGCGCCGCGATCGCGGTGGCATCGTCGAGCTCACACTTGAAGACCGGCGTCGAACAGCCGTAGACGCGCCAGCCTTCGTCCCGCGACGCCGCCCCGATTGCCGCGACATCGGCCGGCGTCAGGTCCTTGAACGCCCGGCCGCCGAAACTGCGCAGCTCAATCCCGGGGAGCCGAAACTCGCGGATAAACTCCGTGATGACGGGGAGCTCTTGGGAAACTTCATCGGTGATGAACGTGATGGATTCTGGGAATTTCATATTGGGGAAAAGTAGGGCCGGGTCTTCGACCCGCCCTCCGCTCAACGCTTCGCACCTGCGCCCGCCTTCGCCATCACTTCGGCGATCGTGACCGGGGCGCCGCCGCGCCGTTTGCTTTCGTCGGCCGCCTCCATGAACGCGAGCAACTCCAACGTCGTCTCCGGCGCCACCGGCGAAATCCGAGTTTGAAAAAACTTCATGATCTCCACCGTCAGCCCGGCGTAGTTCTGCTTTTCTCCGACCACGGCCACGCCCTTGGTGCCGACAACGGTCACGCCATAGCCTTTGTGGCTCTTGCGATTGCCCTGCACCGTGCCCACGCGGCCATCGGCCCAAATGCCGGTAATGACATCCGTGTTGGCCGTGTGCGTGCGAACTACCTGCACACATCCGGGCCCGAGCACCGTGTAGAGTGCTTCGACGGCGTGAATCCCATACCAGAAAAAATCAGGATGCGTCGGCTCGATGTCCGCCGGCCCGATCGAGAACGCCGACGTGATGTCGCCGATCGTCGCCAGCTTCGGCGCGTAGGGCTCGGGCGCGTAACGCAGCGACGACGAACTGAAAGTCGGCACCCCGGCCTCCTTGGCGAGCCGCACCATTTCCACGGCATCCTTGAGCGAACCCGCAAACGGCTTGTCGATGAACACCGGTTTCTTCGCCGCCAGCGTGCGCCGAAATTGATCCAAATGGGTGCGACCATCGACGCTCTCGATCAAAATCGCGTCCACATTGCGCGCGAGTTCCTCAATCGAATCGTAAAGTTTCACGCCGTGAGTCTCGACGAGTTGCTTGGTGAACCCTTCGACCCGCGACGCGCTTGCCACGATGTCGGGGCTGCCCCCTTTAAACGCCGCGACGACCTTCCCGCCCGGCACGTGGCCCGGCGCCTTGGGGTCGTTAAACACTTTTGCGAACGCCGGCACGTGCGACGTATCGAGCCCAATCATGCCCAGCCGCAGCGGTTCGGCCGCGCCGGCGGGAAGCAGTGCCATCAGAATAACGGATAGAGAAGATCGGATCATGGGAGTTTAGGTTGAGAGTGACGCTGCTGCCGCCGCATCGATGTAGAGCGTGGCGTCGGCGTGAAGGCGAAGAATAGACGCGGGGCACGCGGTTGCAATCGGTCCCTCGACCGTCGCACGGACCGCTGCCGCCTTGCGCGGCCCCGGCACTTGGATGCTCAGGCGGCGCGCCTGCCGGAAGACCGGCACCGTGAGCGTGAAGGCATGGCGCGGCACCGCCTCGAGCGCGGGAAAACACCCGTCGTTGACCTGCTGCTGGCGGCACGCGTGATCGAGTTCGACCACTTTCACGAGCTGCGCATCGGCGAAGTCGGCCACCGGCGGATCATTGAAAGCGATGTGCCCGTTTTCACCGATGCCCATGCACACGAGATCGATCGGCCGCTCGCGCAGGAGCGCCGAGTAACGCGCCGCGACCGCCGCCGCATCCGGTTCCTCGGCCGGCAACGGATGGAAAACACCGATCGGCACCTTACTCAGCAGATGCTGCCGGAGGTAGTGGCGAAAACTCTGCGGATGGTCGCCTGAGAGCCCCACATAATCATCCATGTGAAACGCGGTGATCCGGGACCAATCCAGAGCGATGCCGCATTGCGCCGGATCGACCAGCGCCGCGAGAAATTCATCCTGCGAAGGCGCGCAGGCGAAAATCACCCGCGCCTCCCCTTGCCGGGCGACGACCCCGTGCAGATACGCGGCGACCGCCTGCGCGGCGGCTCGACCGAGGGCGGCACGGTCGCGATGAATCTCAAGCGCCAGGCGGCCGGCGGTGGAATAGAAAGGAGCGATGACGGGCATAGAAAAATCAGAGCGTGGGCAGCGTGACGCCAAAGGCGGCGGCGGGTGCCGTGGACCAAAGCGCGCGGGCCTCATCCGGCGGGAGCCCGAGCCAGTCAGCGACCTGGCGCACGCCGACATCCGGCGTCAACGTCGAGCCGGCGAAGTTCTGCGCCCCGGGCTGCCGCGCCACGCCGTCCGCCCCGACCTCGATCGCATGCGGCCCGATCGTGTAGCGCCCCGACGGCGCCCCAGCGCCCGCCATCGCATCGGTCGTGAACAACACGCGGCCGGGGGGTTTGGCGCGGAAAAAATTCTTGAGCACCGCACGCGGCAGATGAATCCCGTCGGGAATGAAACACGCCGTCAGCTCATCGCGCGCGAGCAGGCGCTGCACGATGTTGTCGTGACGATGGAGTTGCAGCGGACAACCGTTGCCCAGATGCGTGCAGAACCGCGCGCCGGCGCGCACGGCTTCGTCGATCTGAGCCTCGGTGGCGTTCGTGTGCCCGAGCGAAACATGGACACCAGCCCGCGTGAGCGCCGCGATGAACTCCGCACTGCCCGGCCACTCCGGCGCCAGCGTAACGAGCCGGATGCGCCCGCCGGCCGCAGCCTGCAACCGGTCAAACTCCGCGAGCGACGGAGCATGTTGGGGCGCGGCCGGATGCGCGCCGCGAAATCCTTCCACCGGACTCAGCCACGGCCCCTCTAGGTGATAACCAAGAATCGCCGAGCCCGCCGCCGGCGACTCGGTGCACCGCCGTTCGAAGGCCTCGAATCGCCAGCAGAGCGCGTCCACCTCGTCGGTGATGAACGTCGCAAAAATCCCCGACGTCCCGCAGCGGCGCAACGCTCCGACCGCGTGCTCAAACTGCGCCCGGGTGAGCCCGTCGCGCTGGAAATCAACGCCGCCGAAGCCGTTGATCTGAAAATCGAAAAGATCCGCCGATACCATACGGAGGAAATGAAACGCCAATCATTAGGACGGCGTCGAGTGTTTGTCGTAAAATCTACACCTCACTCGAGCGCGGCGTAGAACCCTCGGAATTTAATCGCTCACCACGTGGAGGCCAGCCGCAACCGAACACCCTCGCCGCTTGCGATTGGATGATCCGCCTCAACGCTCTTGATTTCAGCGCCCCGAATATTCCTTTACCATCTTCTCGCCCCTTAAAAGACTTCCTATGATTGTTTCTCACCGTATGTTTCGGGTTTTCGCATGAAACTTTCCGTCGTCATCCCCTGCTACAACGAGGCCAAGACCATCCGCACGATCGTTGATCGGGTACGGTCGGCTCCCATCTCGGACAAGGAAATTATCATCGTCGACGACTGTTCGCACGACGGCACCCGGGACTTACTCCGCCGCGAAATCGCGCCACTTGTTTCCCAAATCATCTATCACGAAGTCAACCAAGGCAAAGGAGCCGCACTTCGCTCCGGTTTCGCCGTTGCCACCGGGGACGTAGTCGTCGTACAAGACGCTGATCTCGAGTATGATCCCCAGGAGTACCCTCGCCTGCTGAAACCTATTCTCGACGGCAAAGCCGATGTTGTCTTCGGGTCGCGCTTCATGGGCGCCGAGGCTCACCGGGTCGTTTATTTCTGGCACATGGTAGGAAACAAGTTTCTCACCCTGCTCTCAAATATGGGAACGAACATTAACCTGACGGATATGGAAACCTGCTATAAAATGTTCCGTCGCGAAGTGCTGCAAAAAATTACGATCGAAGAAAACCGCTTCGGTTTCGAGCCAGAGATTACCGCCAAAGTCGCAAAGCTCGGTGTCGTAATATACGAAGTCGGAATCAGCTACTACGGCCGAACCTACGCCGAAGGTAAAAAAATCGGATGGCGCGATGGCTTCCGCGCGCTTTGGGCAATTTTAAAATATAATCTACTCCGCTGAAATATTATTATCGCTGCCGCTACCGACGGACTACCTTTTATTTTCCCGCTAATTTATTTGGTGTGATCGCACGCCCACCATTCAAGACGAGTTAACCCGGATCGGTGCCAGCGGGTCGTCGACACCCATGGCCCTAAGATCAGGGAGGGAATACGACCGTACGAGCCCCTGCAACCCCCGTGACTTTGACCGGCACCCCTTGGCTGAACGTGAGCGGATAGGTCTCATTTGCTATAATTTTGAGTTCTTTGACGAAATTGGCCGGGCCAACCAGTTTGTCTAATGTAACCGTGGAAACACCGTTCTCCAAAAAGTATTGATCAGCAGCCACTGCCAGCAAACGGGCATTATCCAGCACAGCTTTGTCTTGTGCGGTCTGACGAACCTTTTGGAAGGCGGGAATCGCCATAGCGGTCAAAAGGCCGATGATAACGACGACGATCATGATTTCAACAAGGGTAAAGCCCTTGGTGGAGTTACTGAACGAGTTTTTCATTTTGGCATCTTTATATTTTATAATCAATTACTTAAGGCTGCTGAAATTGAATTTCTGAGACAAGGTCGAAATTCCGCTAAAGCTCAGTCGCACACCCGGAATCGTATCTTTAATTCTTAGCAGAAAGCGCCTAGCGAAAACACCAATAAGTAATAATACGAATTCGCGACTACCGCAAGATAACGGACTTCAATCTCTAATTGTCACCTGATTCCTATTTCTTTGTTCGCGATTTAGTCGGCTTCTTAGACTTCTCGGTCTCCCCCTTTTTCCGGACTGTCGGCTTTGGTTTTTTTGGTACCGCCAGCAGCTTAGGAACCGAAACTTCGGTCGCGTCTTTCCAAAGATTTTCCAAAGCATATCGCCCCCGTTGGTCCGTCGTGAACAGATGCACCATGACGTCAAACGCGTCGATCACCATCCAACCGCTATCTTGTGGGATCTCCATTCCAACGATCGGCGCTTTAGCGGAATCCAAGGCCTTTTCTATTTCAATCCGCAAGGCCCGCAGATGAGGCGATGACGTGCCCGTGGCCAAGACCAGAAAATCTGTAATAGATGACTGCTCACTTACATCCATCACCCGAAGGTCCTCCGCTTTCTTTTCCTCCAAGGCCCGACAGCACAGCTTAACGAGAGCGAGGGATTCAGATCTTTTCAATTTCATTCCCTCCCGCGATACAGACCCTTTTCGCGGATGTAAACAATCGCCTTATGCGGCACAAAATAATCGAGCGCTAAGTTCAGTCGGGTTCGCTCTCGCAATTCAGTCGAGCTGATCGCCAGCAGGTGTCCGTCACACCGACGCAAGCGCAAGCCCGGGATATCGACACGGGCTTTAACCGGATACCCGGGACGCTCGAGAAAGATGAACTCCACTAGCTTCGCCAATTCTTCGATCTCTTTCCAAAGATGCAGCTTGGGCAACTGATCACCACCGATTACCCAATAAAGTTCGTCCTGCGGATAGAGCGCCCGAAAATGCCGCGCCGAATCAATTGTATAACTGACCCCTCCTTTGCGCAGCTCGAAGTCGGAAATCTCGAAGCGGTTATCCCAACCGGCCGCCGCCTTCATCATCGCCATGCGGTCCTCGGGTGAGGATTGTACATCGGTGGGTTTTAGCGGCGCTTGAGCCGCCGGAACCAAGATCAAACGGTCCAAACCGCACTGTTCATACGCGTCTTGAGCGGCCATCAAATGGCCAAAATGCACGGGATCAAAACTGCCACCAAGAAATCCGATTTTCACGCGGCAGAAACGTGCGTTTACCTCAATTTTCCCGCAAGGCCCAATTCCCGAGATTGATTCCTTTCGCAAAGCCCATCGGTGCATCTTCTGCTACTCGCCTTATCTCCATGTTAAGACCTTCACCCGCTCATCTGCTGTTGATCGGCCTCGTTGTCTTTGCCGGGGCTGCGTGCTCTCGCAGGGAACCTCTTGTCCAATTGGGCAATCGCGAAAAAATTCTCCATGTCGGCAACGGCGCAGAAGTTCAATTCCTCGATCCCCAAATTGCCGGCGGTTCCATCGATCACAACGTTCTGAGTTCTTTGTTCGAGGGTCTGGTCACACTCGACGAAACGACCCTGCAACCGAGACCAGGCATTGCAGACCGCTGGGAATCTTCGACCGACGGACTCGTCTATATCTTTCACCTGCGTCCGGATGCCAGATGGTCAAACGGCGACCCGCTTACAGCCCAAGATTTTCTCTTCAGCTTCCAACGCGCCCTCACGCCCGCTCTCGCCTCGGAATACAAGGACGTTTTCTACCCCGTAAAAAATGCGGAGCTCTTCGCCAAAGGCCTGATGACCGACTTCGACCTAGTTGGTTTTCGGGCGCCCGACCAGAAGACACTCGAAATCACGCTCGCACGCCCCACCGCGTATTTCCTGTCTCTCCTGCGCACCAACGTTTGGTTTCCCGTTCATCGATCTTCAGTCGAAAAATCCAGTTCACCTTACGACCGAAGCGCCCGTTGGACGCGCGATTTCCCGCTCGTGAGCAACGGCCCTTTTCGACTCCGAGAATGGCGCGAAGGACAACATCTCAGCGTCGAAAAAAATTCCCACTACTGGGACGCAGCCCGCGTCCAGCTCAATGAAATCAGATTCTACCCCAGTGAATCATTGCAAAGCCAAGAACTCGCTTTTCGCGCCGGCCAGCTGCACACCACTTGGGACCTGCCGCTGAGCAAGATTGATTCCTACAAGGCCGAGGCGCCCCATTTACTTCGAATCGAGCCCGCGTTCGAAAGCTACTTTGTCAGATTTAACGTGACCGAAGCTCCGTTCCGCGATTCACGCGTGCGCCGGGCGTTTGCCCTCGCGATCGATCGCGATGCCATCGTCAATAACGTCCTTCGCGGCGGCCAACTCCCCGCCCACGCCCTCACTCCCCCTGGCCTCGCCGGCTACCATCCGCCCGCGGGCCTTATTTCCGATCCTGCCGAAGCACGTCGTCTTCTCGCCGAGGCCGGGTTCCCGGATGGAAAGGGTTTCCCCAAGGTTGAATTCCTCACGATCCCTCAAGAAACTAACCAGCGAATCGCCGAGATTCTACAAGAGCGCTGGCGGCGCGAGCTCGGGGTCGAAGTTTTGATCGCCCAAAAAGAATTCAAAATGTTTCTCGCCGCCATCAATGATCAATCCCGCGACTACACGCTAGCGCGGGGTCGGTGGAACGCCGAGTTTCCCGATCCACTGACTTTTCTCGGTATTTTCGCCATCGGCAATGGCATCAACGGAACCGGCTGGAGCGACCCGGCCTACGACGCCCTACTCGCCGCCGCCGCTTCCGAACTCGATCCTGCCCGGCGCCACGCCGCGCTTCAACAAGCCGAGACTTACCTCATCGAACAGACTCCCATCGCACCGATTTACTGGGGAACGCGCGCGACGCTGGTTCACTCTTCCGTCCGTGGCTGGAAAAATTCGCCGCTCCTTTTTCGGAACTACAAAGACGTCTCCCTCGAGCCCTAACCGCAGGCCACCACTCAGCGCCGCATTTTATGCCCTCCCGCAAAATCATTATCGACCAAGATGCCCTCGGACCCGCGTCTACCAATCTTCAGGCGATCGCCATGCTCCTCAACGCTCCGGACGTCGAAGCCCTCGGCATCTGCGTTCCCACCGGTGACCATTGGCGCGATCTTCAGGTCCGTCACGCCCTCCGGCTCCTCGAAATCATGGAGCGCACCGAGATTCCCGTCTTACCCGGCGCGCTCACTCCACTTGTGCAGACCCCACGCGACCACGCTCTCTGGGAGAAACAACACGGCCGTCTCATCTACAACGGCGCTTGGGACCTTACCCGTCCCGGAGGCACGATTGATCCCCACGCCGCCCCCGACCTGCCCGAAGGCAATCCTACAACCGCCCCCGCCGACGAACACGCGGCCAACTTTATCATCCGCCAAGCCCGAGCCCACCCCGGCGAAATCTCCCTTTGGTGCGCCGGCCCGCTGACCAACATCGCCCTCGCCGTGCGCCTTGAACCCCGTTTGCCCGAACTCATCCGCGAACTCCACTTCATGGGCGGATCATTCCACCCCAAAACCGACTCCGCCGAGTTCAAACACACCCCGCGCCGCGAATTCAACCTCCGCTTCGACCCGGAAGCTTCGCGGATTGTCCTCCGCTCAACGTGGAAAAAAATCACCTGCTCGCCCATCGATATTTCCCAGCACGTCCGATCAACCCCTGAGCAGTTCGCGACCATCGCTCGGGCCGGCACGCCGCTCGCATCCTACCTTGATCGCTTCGGCCAACGCGGGCGCCCGCTTTGGGACGAGATTGCCGCCGCGTCTTGGATCGATCCCTCCGTCGTGACTCAGGCCGAGAACGCCTTCATCGACGTCAACCTCGATCGCGGTGCCAGCTACGGCGACACCTTGAGTTGGACTCCTGGCCACCAACCAAACTTGGGCGAGCAACTCGCCCGCATCGAATTTCAACTCGATGTCCCTCAATTTTCGAACCTCTTCACCTCCTTGCTCTCACGATAAATCTCCCCGCCGCCATGCGTCCCTCCTCGATCCACGTCACCTTTTTCATCCTCTTTCCGCTGCTCTCCATGACCGCCCTTGCCGCTCCCCAACCCGCCGACCTGATCATCACCCGGGCCCACATCGTCACGATGAACGCCGCCCGCGACGTCATTGAGGACGGGGCCATTATCATCCGCGACTCACGCATCGTTGCGATCGGCTCCTCCTCCATCGCAGCGGACTATTCCGCCGCGAAAACCATCGACGCCCGCGGGGACCTGGTCTTTCCCGGCCTCATCAACACCCACACCCACGCGTCGATGACCGTCTTTCGCGGACTCGGCGACGACGTGCCCGACCGTCTTCGCCGCTTCATTTTCCCGCTCGAGAAAAATCTCATCGACCGCGAACTCGTTTATTGGGGCGCGCTCCACGGCTTCGTCGAGATGATCGAGGGCGGAGTCACCACGGCCGTCGACATGTATTACTTTGAGGACGAAGTCGCCCGCGCCGCGAAACTCGTCGGCATCCGCGGCGTCCTCGGCCAGAGTATTCTCAATTTCCCCACCCCCGACTCGCCCGTGCCCTACGGCGGTCTCGCCTACGCGAAAAAATTCGCCGCCGATTGGGCCAACGACCCCCTAATCACGCCCGCACTCGCTCCGCACGCTCCCTACTCCCTCGACGCTGAACACCTCCGGCTCGTCGCCAAGGCCTCGGCCGAACTCAATCTTCCGGTCCTCATCCACGTAGCCGAGATGACCGACGAAATCTCGACCCTCCGCCGAGAGCGCAACCAAACTCCCGTCGAATACCTCGACTCGCTCGGTCTACTCACCCCGCGCCTTGTCGCCGCCCATTGCATTTTTGTGACCGACTCCGATATCGCTCTCCTAAAAGCCCGAGACGTCGGCATCGCCCACAACATGGTGGCCAACATCAAATCCGCCAAAGGCGTCGCCCCCGCCCTCAAAATGCACGACGACGGCCTCCGCATCGGCCTAGGCACCGACGGCCCGATGAGCGGCAACACCCTCGATCTCATCGGCCAGCTCGGTTATGTCGCTAAACTCCACAAGCTCGACCGCAAAGACCGCAACGTCATGCCCGCCCTGAAAGTGGTTGAGATGGCCACCTCGGGCGGCGCCCGAGCCCTCCATCGCGAGAAAGACTTGGGCTCCCTTGAGCCCGGCAAACTCGCCGATCTCATCATCCTCGATCACAACTCCACCGCCCTTGTCCCGCTCTACGACGTCTACTCGACCCTCGTATATGCCGCCAGTCCTCGCGATGTGCGCACCACGGTTATCCACGGCCGGGTCGTGATGGAAGACCGCAAGATTCTCACGCTCAACCCCCAGGAAGTGCGCGACAAAATGCGTTCCATCGCGCGCCGCATCAACACGGCGATCGCCGCTGGAATCAGGTAGACCAACATCAAACTTCAAACCCTGCGCCCCCAACCTCGAGCGACCAAATCAAGAAAACAGATCCGTTGGCGTCCGGCTGAGGAATTCCTCCATGTAGGCCGTAGTCGCCTTGCCTTCGATAAACACCGGATCGGCCATGATCGCCTTGTGCAACGGAATCGTCGTTTTCACGCCGCGAATTAGATATTCACTCAGAGCCCGATACATCCGCTCCAGCGCCGTTTTCCGGTTTTCTCCATAAGTGATCAACTTGCCGATCATCGAATCGTAGTGCGGGGGGATCGCGTAGCCCGAGTAAGCGTGTGAATCCACCCGCACACCATGCCCGCCCGGGGCATAATAGAGCCCAATCGTGCCCGGTGAAGGGATGAAGTTGCGCGCCGGATCCTCGGCGTTGATGCGACACTCGATCGCGTGCTTCGTAAACTTGATGTCGCTCTGGTCAAAGCCGAGTTTCTCCCCATTGGAAATTCGTATCTGCTGCTTGATCAGGTCGATGCCGGTGACCTCCTCCGTGACCGGATGCTCTACCTGAATACGCGTATTCATTTCGATGAAATAAAAGTTTCCCTTCGCATCCACCAAGAATTCGATCGTTCCCGCATTCTCATACTGGGCCGCCTCGGCCGCTCGGATCGCCGCTTTTCCCATCTTTTTCCGCAAATCCGGGGTTAAAAACGGCGACGGGGACTCCTCGATCAACTTTTGATGCCGACGTTGCACCGAACAATCGCGCTCGCCCAAATGCACCGTCTGCCCGTGCGAATCCGCTAAAATCTGAAACTCGATATGCCGAGGTTTCTCGATGTATTTTTCGACGTAAACCTGGCCGTTGCCGAACGCTTTTTCCGCCTCGTTCCGCGCGACATGGTATTCTTTCGCAAAAGAAACGTCGTTATGCGCGATCCGCATTCCGCGACCACCGCCGCCGGCCACAGCCTTAATGATCACCGGATAACCCATCTTCCGCGCAATCTTCACCGCTTCACTTTCGGATTCCACCGGTCCATCCGACCCAGGCACAATCGGAACGCCTGCTTTTCGCACCGTGTCCTTTGCCACCGATTTATCACCCATCATTCTTATAGACTGTGATTTAGGACCAATAAACTTAATATTACACGACTCGCACTGCTCGGCAAACTTGGCGTTCTCCGAAAGAAACCCGTAGCCCGGGTGAATCGCGTCCACATCCGCGATCTCAGCCGCGCTGATAATTCGATCGGCTCTCAGGTAGCTGTCCGCGCTTTTCGGACCGCCGATGCAGATAGCCTCGTCCGCTAATTGCACGTGCAACGATTGCACGTCAGCCTCCGAATAAACCGCAAGGGTCTTTATGCCTAACTCTCTGCAAGCCCGAACAATGCGAAGGGCAATTTCGCCTCGGTTGGCAATTAAAATTTTCTGAATCATCGGTAGGAAATAGGAGGGCAACGCCGCCCGGACGCACGCCCGGGAATCGCCCCGGGGACTTGTGCGCTTCAGCAGCCGCTCTTCGCAGCTCCTGGGCGATCACTTTATGGATCTCGCAAAACTCACGCCTGCTTTATCTTAAACATTTTCTGGCCATATTCGACCGGCTGGCCGTTTTCCACCAACACCTCGATGATCGTCCCTTTGGCTTCGGCCTGAATCTCGTTCATGATCTTCATCGCCTCAATAATACACACCGGCGAAGTTTCCGTTACCTTAGTGCCAACATCGGCGAACGATTTACTCTCAGGCGATGGCGACCGGTAAAAAGTCCCGACCATCGGGGATTTTATGTAAGCGATGCCCGGATCATCCAACCCTGGGCTGGCGGGGACCAGATTTTGTTGCGGCGCCGGCGCACTCATCGGGTGGGAATTATCTGGGCCACCCGAAAGGAAAGACGGATTTGAATCCCTACTCCGCGTCACAACCGGAATCCCATTTTCTCCCCGGCGAATCTTGAGCTTGAAGCCCTCTTCTTCGACGGCGAACTCCGTCAATTCCGACCGCTTCATGAGGTCGATGATTTGTTTGATTTGCTTAAGGTCCAAAGGAATTTTTGGTTAAGGATTGCTGGTCAATAATGCTTAGTAGCCAATTCAGACGAGGCGTTCAAAAGAATAGGAACCCCGATGGCAAACCCTGATTGTGCTAAATTTTTGCGATAATCAGAAAAATGAGGGTTTTCGGGAGATAAACACTGTTTTTAATCAAATTTAGGCCCAAATTGTCGTAATTTTTGGTCTGAGGCTTAATCACGACTCGCTGAGAGAGTGCAAAATACAGGGCAAACCATGTCGATTCGCCCTTCGTTCCGGTTCGGGATTTTCGTGCTGACCGAGCCGGTCGAAATCCAAACTCAAGTAAGCGAAGAACCGGCMAGCACCCTCAATTTTCCATTCTCCTGAACCCCTCACTTCACTTCGATCACGAGAGTCACAAGCTCGGTCACCCAGTCCACGTCAGCCTCGCTGGACCGCCGAATGTGACGACAGTAAATTAGCCACATTCCCGACGCATCGAGCCGAATCGTCGCTTCCCCGTCTGCCCCGGAAAACACGACGCGTTCCCGGCCTTCACCTGCGAGCACGAATCCCACCGCCAACCCCTCTACCGGCAGGCCGGTCCGTCGCACGCTGACCAGAAAAGCGTCCCCCACCCGATGCTCTTTCACCGGTCCCGCCACCACCAAATCCAAGGCATCGGTTAGCGGTTGGGACCCACCTTTGTCGCTGGGATCGGGTTCACCTACGTAAACCGCAGTTTTCGCCCGCGCCGAAACCCGCTCCCGCCAAACCTGCCGCGGTTGTCCGTCCATCAAAATCGTCCGATCCGCTTCGCCCACATGACTGCGGCGCAGGTGGGCAACTGCCTGCTCGGGTTCACGCTCAACGATCGCTGGCTCCAACTCAGCCCACAGTACCGCCAAACCCGGCCGGCTCAGGGTTGCGGAAAAACTCACCCCTTTTTCGCCCCCGGTCACCGGCCCTAAACTTGCCACTTCGCCCGCCAACCTACCCCGCGTATTCAAAACCGCCCCAACGGGCCCCATTCCCTCCGAGCCGTAAAAGCTCTCCGATCTCATCAGCTCAAATCGCAAAGTCGCCCCCGGGGTCGCGGTAAATCGTTCCGGTGCCAGCCACGTTCCCCGCGAATATCCCACCGAAATCATCAAAAATACCCCAAAAAGACCCTTCAAACGCGCCTTCACGGTCCAAAAATCATCACGTGCTTGGTCGCATGAGCACCACGTCGCTCCATTCGCCCATGACCCGTGAATCAACTCCCCATCCCGGCGCGGCCGCCTCGAACTTCGCCCGCACGACGTCTCGCTCCTGCGCCAAGATCCCGCTCAACACCAACACCCCGCCGGGCGCGACCGCAGCCAACAACTCACCGGCGAAACGCTGCAACACATCGGCCTGAATATTAGCCAAAACGACCTCAGCCTGTTTTCCCGCAAAGCCACTCAAAAGATCTCCGATCAGCCAAGTCGCCCGGCCGGCCAATCCATTTGAAACCGCGTTCTCCTCACTAATCCGCACCGCTTCCGCGTCATTATCGAAGCCCACCACGTCCCGAAACCCCAACAGTAGCGCCGACAGCGCCAAAATTCCCGAGCCGCAGCCCGCGTCGATTACCCGCCCGCTCACGCCCGCCTCGCCCGCTCGCCCCACCAATCGCTCGACGCAAAGCCGGGTCGTTTCATGATTCCCGGTGCCAAACGCCAGACCCGGGTCCAGCCACAGCACCGCGTCCCCCGCCGGCAACACAAACACCTCGCGTTCCCAAACGGGCACCCAGTGCAACCGCCCAAACTGCCACGCATGAAAGTGCGCCTTGTAGCTTTCCTTCCAGTCTTGATCACCCATCGGCCGCACCACGGGCTCGATCAACGGCGCCAACCCCAACATCGGGCTCAGTTCCCGCCACCGCGCCACCGCCTCCGCCTCGCTCGCAAAAATGCCCAGAATCCAAGCCCGCTTTGCAATGGCGTCTTCCAGCAGGCTCCAGCCGTCGATCCCCAACTCCAATAACGTCGTATCAACTGCATCTGCCGCCATTGCCGGCACTTCGGCCTTGATCTCAAAAAGCTCCATAGCCGCCGAACGTCCCCGCCGCCTTCTCCCGCCGCAAGGAGAATCCCGCCCAACGTCTCGCGCCTTCGCCGAACGCCTTGCTGGTTCGGAACCGCACCCGCCCGATTCCAATCTTTGAGAATCAACTTGAATCCACGCAAACAAGAATTCTCTTCGGTGCGATGCGCTTCCACCGTTTGCCCTTGGTTCTGGGTTTGGTTCTCGTTTTTCTTACCCCCATCTCTTTCGCCCAAGAGATTCCTTCGGCCACCCTCGCGCGCAATACTGATCCCACCGGTCGTCCACTTTGGGAGGTCGGCCTCGCCGGCATTGGCGGTTACGTCACCGATTACCCCGGCGCCGCCCAATCCCGCTTTCGCGGCTTTCCCGTTCCCTTCTTCATCTACCGGGGAAAGGTTCTGCGCGCCGGTGACGGCGGGATTTTGCGCGGGCGTTTTCAGCTCAGCGATACCCTCGAGTTCGATCTCAGCTTCGGCGGTTCGCTCAACGCCGACTCTGATAAAAACACCCTACGTCGCGGTATGCCCGACCTCGACTTTCTCGGCGAGATCGGCCCCCAGCTCACTTGGCGCGCCTGGGAAGAGAAGGATCGCTCGCTCACCGTGAACCTCCCGGTCCGCGCCTCCCTCAGCTTCGGCGACGGCGGGATCCGCTCCCGTGGTTTTGTGCTCAATCCCCGCCTTACCTACCGCGACCGTCACTTCATCGGTGGCAACACCCTCTCGCTCGGCGCCGGCCCCATATTCTCCTCTGAAAAACTCATGGATTATTTCTATGAAATCCGCCCGGAATTCGCTCTGCGGGATCGCCCGGCATTCGACGCCCAGTCCGGTTATTTGGGCTCCGAGGTATCGATCAGTCTTTCCCGCCAGCTCACCCCGCAAGTCCGCCTCTTCGTCGGCTCACAAACCGGACTCTATCACGGCGCGACCAACCGCCGCAGCCCTTTGCTCGCCCGCAAGATCAACGGGAACTTCGCCTTCGGCTTGTCTTGGGCGATCTGGGAAAGCTCCCGACGCTCCGTCGACTGATGGCGCTATAACGTCACCGTCCGCCGCTCGCGGAACGATTGATCCGCCGCGAGCACGATGCGGAGGCTGTCGATGGCGCTCTGCCAGTGGGCGCTGAGATCCGTATTCTCCCGGATCGCCCGCAGGAAGACCTCCTGCTCGCGTCGGCACAATTCGTCGTGATTCGGCTCATCGTTGACGTCGATAATCTCATCCGCGCGGTCAAAGGTCCCGTCGGCCTTGCGCGTCGCATGGTGCAACCGCAACGACTCCGTCTTCGAGTGAGAATCCACGTCGGCCGACATCCCCGCGGCCGCCGCCGATTTCGCGACGATACTCACGCACCCTTTCGGTCCGATCACGTCCTTCACGAAAAACGCCGTCTCGCTCATCATCGGCCCCCAACCCGCCTCATACCATCCGATCGAGCCATCGGCGAACGTCACCTGAAGATGTCCGTAGTTGATCTGATCGGCCGCGATTTCGTCCGACAGCCGCGCCCCGATTCCGCTCACGCTCACCGGCCTTGAGCCGGTCATCCGGCACATCACATCCACGTAGTGCACCCCGCAATCAACAATGGGCGAGGTCGTGCGCAGCAAATTCTTGTGCGTCTCCCAATTCGCACCCGAACTCTGTTGGTTCAAATTCATCCGCATCACCAGCGGCTTACCCAACGTCTGCGCGAGCTCGGTAAACTTCTGCCACGAGGGGTGAACGTGCAAAATATAACCCACGACCAGCTTCCGACTGAGCCGCTGCGCCGTCGCGATTACCCGCTCGCAGTCGGCGAGGTTGTCGGCGACCGGCTTTTCCAGAAACACATGGGCTCCCGATGCCATCGCGGCGACGGCATAGTCGGCGTGCGTCTCGGCGTAGGTGCTGATGCAGACGGCGTCTGGTTTGGTGCGCGCGAGGGCGTCGGCGTAGTCGGAGAATTCGGCGTAGCGGCGATCGAACTCGAGATTGAGTTTCTCCCGGGAGGAGGGGCCGCGGGATACGAGCCCGACGATTTCGAAGTCGTCGGACATTTTGTGGTAGGCGCGGGCGTGTGAGACGCCCATGTGGCCACAGCCGACGATAAGAATGCGAAGTTTTTGAGACATGGTGAAACGAGACTACGGATCAGAAATTAACCACGGATGGACACGGATCCTGAAACAATTCGCGGTGGGTGGGCTGCGGACATCCGGGTTTATCCGTGTCCATCCGTGGTTAAAGTTTCTGTAGTTCGACTCAATGCGGGGCGGAGCCAGCGGGGCTGGCTGCGCCGGGGCCGGAGGACGGCGGGCGGAAGCAGAGGGCAAGGCCGATGGCGGCGATGGAGGCGGTCGCGAACGGCACAAGGAAGAGGCCTTTGAAATCAATCACGCCGGCTTTGGTGTAGATGTCCTGCATGAGCCACGGGCAGATCGAGAACGCGAGGAGTGCACCGAGGCCGAGGATCTGGAGGTTGAAGAGGCCTTGGGCGCTCGAACGGATATCCTTCGGGAAATATGCGTCGACGAAGATGTAGACCGTCGCGAAGAAGAACGCGTAGCAAACGCCGTGGAGGACTTGGATCAAAATGATCGCCGAGGCGCTCTGCGGCATGAACGCGTAGACGGCGAAGCGGGCGGCGTGGCCGAGGATGCCCACGATCATCGTGGTGCGCCAACCGAACTTCTTCAGGGTCGCGCCGAGGACGAACATGGTGAGAATTTCGGCGACTTGGCCGATGCTCATGATGGGTGCGATCCAGTTGGCGGCGATGCCGACGCCGCCGTCTTTGACCGGCGTGCCGAGGAAGACGCCCGTCCAACTGAAGTAGCAGTTGTGCACGAAAGAATCGGCCAACGTGACGAGCCAGAGGACGAGAATGAACGGGTGCTTAAGGAGTTTGAAGGCTTCGAGCCACGCGAGTTTTTCGACGGTGCCGGCGGCCACGGCGGGTTTTTTCGCGGTGCGCGGGAGTGTCAGGCTGAAGGCAGCGAGCGCGAGGGACGCCAGGCCGGCGACGATGAACGTCCACTTGGTGGCGGCTTTGGCGGCGTCACCGGTGAGTGGATTCGCGAGGGCTTTGCCAAGCCAGTCGACGAGGCCGGCGGGGTGCGCGGCGTCGACGGCGGCCCAGTTGACGAAAATGAAAGTGAAGGGCCACGCGGCGAGAATCCAGCCGACGGTGCCGCCCATACGCACGATGCCGAATTCCTTTTCCGGGTTCTTCATATTGGCGAACGCGATCGAATTGGTGATCGAGATCGTCGGCACGTAGAGGAGGCAGTGCACGAGCATCAGAAGGAAGAACGGGAGAAACTCTTTGGTGAAACCGCAGCCGAGAATCGCCAGGCCGCCGATGAGGTGGGAAAAAGCGAGGAATTTCTCGGGATTAAATTTTCGGTCAGCCCACTGGTTGCTGAAGAACATGCCGACGATCGAGGCGACCGGGAAGGCGTTCAGAATCAGCGACTGTTGTCCGGGCGTGAAGCCGAGGCTGGGCAGGTAACCGAAGATCAGCGGGAGCCACGCGCCCCAGATGAAAAACTGGAGCACCATCATGAAGAAGAGCCGGCCTTTGCAGGAGGGAACAATGTGCGACATGTAAAAACGGGGTGACTGAAAATCGGCGACTGACCGACGATCATTAAACCCGCAAGCATGGCGCTCCTGCCTCATCAGGCCAAGCCGGAATAAAAAAGAATGTTCGGATAAATTCCCGTTTCCTTTCGCCTAAAATCCTCTTCCAGTATCCGACGTGCTTCCGATCGCCCGCATCTTGAAAATGCACCGTCTTTGCTTGGTTGTTTTGCTCGTCGTCGCCGCACCCTGCGGCCGGGCCGCGCCCCCCGCCGGCTTCACCTCGCTCTTTAGCGGCACCGATCTCGTTGGCTGGCGCGGCGGCGACACCTACGACCATCGCAAGCTCATGGCCCTTCCGCCCACCGAGCGCGACGCCTTGGTTACCAAATGGACCACAAGCCTCACCGCCCTCAAGGACGGCAAACCGCATTGGTCCGTTGAGGCCGGCGAATTGCTCAACGACGGCCTCGGCGGCTACGCCACCACCGTGCGCGACTACGGTGACTTCGAGTTGCTCGTCGATTGGAAGATCACCACCGGCACCGACTCCGGCCTCTATTTGCGCGGCGTGCCCCAAGTTCAAATTTGGGATCCCGCCATGCCAGACCCCAAAGGCCACGGCGCCGCAAAAGGCTCGGGCGGTCTTTGGAACAACGCCAAAACTTCCCCCGGCCGCGACCCCCTCGTGCGCGCTGACCGCCCCGTCGGGGAGTGGAACCGCTTCCACGTCATTATGGTCGGCAGCCGCGTAAGCATCTGGCTCAATGACCAACCCGTCGTCGACCACGTGATCCTCGAGAATTTCTACGATAAAAATCTCCCGCCCGCCCAGCGGCGCCCGATTCCCGCGCGCGGCCCGATCCAACTTCAGACCCACGGCGGCGAGACCCGTTGGCGCAATCTTTTCGTCCGCGAAATCGGCCCCGCCGAGGCCACCCGGCTCCTCGCCGCCCGCGGCAACGAGGGGTTTCAGCCGATCTTCAACGGTAAAAATCTCGACGGTTGGGCTGGGCCGCTCGAAGCCGTCGCCGCCAGAGACGGCGCGCTCGTCTGGCAAAAGGGCAAGGGCGGCACGATTTACTGGAACCGCGAGCTCACCGATTTTCACGCTCGACTGCATTTTAAACTGCCGCCTGCCGGTAACAATGGTCTCGCTTTACGCTATCCCGGCACCGGCAACCCGGCCTACGTGGGCATGTGTGAACTTCAGGTGCTCGACGAACACTACGAGCGGATAAAGGGTCCCATCGACCCGCGCCAAGCCCACGGCTCGGCCTACGGCATGGTGGCCGCCGCCCGCGGTTATCAATTCCCCATCGGCGAATGGAATTTTCAGGAAGTTTCCGTCCTCGGCTCCCGCGTCCGCGTCGAGCTCAACGGCACGGTTATCCTCGATGCCGATCTCGCCACCGTCGATCTGCCTTCGGTCCTCGCCGGCAAACCCCACCCGGGCAAGGACCGCCCATCTGGCTTTTTCGGTTTCGCCGGTCACAACGACCCGGTTGAGTTCCGCGATATTCTCCTCAAGTCCCTGTAACGCTTTTTCTCTCCCCCCAACTGCCATGCTCACCCGCCGCCACTTCCTCCGCAATTCGTCCACAGCCGCCGTCAGCGGCCTCGTCGCCTCCGCCACGCTCAGTCGCGCCGCCGATTCATCCACTCCCGCTCCTTCGGTCATTAAAGTGGGCCTCATCGGCTGCGGCGGGCGCGGCACCGGCGCCGCCCTTCAGGCCCTCAAGGCCGACCCCGGCGTGCGCCTCACGGCCCTGGCCGATGTGTTTTCCGACCGGCTCGATTCCAGTCTGGCGACGCTGAAAAAGATGACCGCCGTCGCCAACCGGATCGACGTCACCCCGGCCACGTCGTTCGTCGGGCTCGACGCCTATCAAAAGGTCATCGACAGCGGCGTTGACGTCGTCCTCCTCGCCTCGACGCCCGCCTTCCGCCCCGAGCACTTCCGTGCCGCCGTGGCCGCCGGCAAACACGTCTTCTGCGAGAAGCCCGTCGCCGTCGACGGCCCAGGTATTCGCTCGGTCCTCGCCTCCGCCGCCGAAGCCCAGCGCAAAAATCTCTCCGTCATGTCCGGTTTCTGCTGGCGCTACGACCCGCGCATGCGCGCCACCGTTGCCCAGATTCACGCCGGCGCCATCGGCGATCTTCGCGCGATTATTGCGACCTATCACACCGGCACGCTTACCACGAAATTCCCCGGCACGCGGACCCCCGGCCAGACCGACCTAGAGTGGCAATTGCGCAATTGGTATAACTTCACCTGGCTTTCCGGCGACCACCTCGTCGAACAGGCGATCCACAACGTCGACAAGATCGCATGGCTGATGAAGCAGGAAATGCCCACGCAGGCCATCGCCGTCGGTGGTCGCACGGTACCCGCCTACGGCAACACGTACGACAATTTCAGCGTCGCCTACGAATACGCCAGCGGCGCCCGCGCCACCCTTTCGTGCCGCCAGCACGACGGCGTCTACAACGAGGTCACCGACTATGTCATGGGCACCGAGGGCGTTTTCTCGAACGGCCGCCTCGCCACCCAGGGAATAACCGGCAAGACCAACTGGAAATACACCGGCCCCAACCGCGACATGTATCAGGTCGAGCACGATGAACTCTTCGCCGCCATCCGCGCCGGCAAACCCGTCAACGACGGCATCAGTATGGCCCACAGCACGCTCATGGCCATCATGGGGCGCATGGCCGCTTACACCGGCCAAGTCGTCACTTGGGATCGCGCACTCAACTCCGAAGAGATGCTCGTGCCCGCCAACCTCGACTGGAACGCCCCGCGCCCCGTGGCCGTCCGCGCCATCCCCGGCCAAACCAAGCTCGCCTGATTTTCACCATGAACCGCCGCGACTTCCTGCTCTCTTCCGCCGCGCTCGCCGCGCTCGCTCCTTTCGCCCGCGCCCAGCCCGCCTCCGTTAAAAAACGCGCCCTCAAAAAGGGTTTCATGTATGGCACCTTCGGCGGCCCGAATCTTGAAAAACTGAAAATCGCCGATCGCTTCACCCTTCTGCGTGCCGCCGGCTTCGACGGCGTCGAAGTCAACAGCGCCATGACTCAGACCGAGGTCCTCGCCGCCCGCGACCAAAGCGGTCTCGCCATCCCGAGCGTGGTCGTCTCGACGCATTGGGCGAAGCCGCTCTCCGACCCCAATCCCGCCACGCGCGAAATCGGCCTCGAAGGTCTCAAACAAGGCCTGCGCGACGCCAAGGCCTACGGCGCCAGTTCCGTCCTGCTCGTCCCCGCCGTCGTCACCAAGGAAACGTCCTACGCCGACGCCTACACCCGCTCCGTCGCCGAGATCGCCAAAGCCGTGCCGCTCGCCGAATCGCTCGGTGTCGTCATCGCGATCGAGAACGTGTGGAACCGCTTTCTTCTCAGCCCGCTCGAGGCCGTCGCCTACACCGACTCCTTCAAGAGCCCGATGGTCCGCTGGCACCTCGACGTCGGTAACATCGTCAACACCGGCTGGCCCGAGCATTGGATTCGCACGCTTGGCCCGCGTATCGTCAAAATTCACGTCAAAGAATACAGTCGGAAAATCCGCGACGAGAAGGGCCCCGGCGCCGGCTTCAAAGTCGATCTTTTCGAAGGGGACAGCGATTGGCCCAAGGTCCTCGCCGCCCTCGATGCAATCGGCTACTCCGGCTGGATGATCACCGAGCAGTATCGCCCGCCCGACCTCGAAGACGCCGCGTGGCTCGCCCAACTTTCCGCCAAGCTCGACGCCGTCATCGCCAGCTAAGGCATCACCCTGTTGCCCGCCGCCTTGCCCGTCCCAACTCCCATCCCGCTCCCGGCTGGTTTGTCATCTATTAAGTGACAAGTGTAGCGGGGCCCGATCCGGGAAAAAAACGAAGAAGTCGTTTTAACGCTGTGCGCCACGCGCGGAAATTTGCAGCGGTCGCACTGGCAACGTTAACGGTCTCGCTCGCGCAAGAGCGCCGCGAATTCGTCGAGCCCCACATGGGCACGCTGTTTCGCCTCGTAGTCTATTCCCAAGCGCCGGCCGACTCCGCCGCCCGCGCCGCCTTTGACCGCATCGCCGAACTCGACCGCACGTTTTCCGACTATAACGAGGCCAGCGAACTTTCACGCCTCTGCCGCCAACCGGCCGGGGCGCCCTTACCGGTCAGCGCCGATCTCTTCGCGATCCTGCAAATCAGCCAAGACCTCGCCGCAAAAACTCACGGCGCCTTCGATGTGACCCTGGGCCCTTTGACCCGTCTCTGGCGGGAATCCCGACGCGCCCGCGCACTTCCCACCGCAGATGCACTCGCCTCCGCCCGGCGCGCCGCCGGCTTCGCCCACCTGCACCTCGATCCGGCGCGGCAGACCGCGACCCTGCTCCGCCCCGGTATGGCACTCGATCTTGGCGGTATCGCCAAAGGCTACGCGGCCGATGCGGCGCTCAACCGGCTGACCCAACTCGGCTTTCCCGCCGCCATGGTCTCAGCCAGCGGCGATCTCGCCCTCGGCGATCCTCCACCCGGCAAACGCGGCTGGACCATCGAGCTTGCGCCCTTTGGAGACGCAACCGCCACGCGGACGACTCTCGTCCTCGTTCACGCCGCCGTCTCCACCTCGGGCGATGCGGAGCAATTCGTCGAGATTGGCGGCGTGCGTTTTTCCCACATCATCGATCCCGCCACCGGTCTTGGCCTCACGCAGTCCGTCGCCGTCACCGTGGTGGCTCGCCGCGCCACGGTCGCCGACGCCCTTGCCACCGCCTGCAGCGTGCTCGACCCGGTTGCCGCCCAACGGCTCACCGACGCCTCACCCGAGCCCGTGCGCCTCATCGTCCACCGCCGCGACCCCGTCGCCCTGCTCACTTCACCATGAAACTTATCGCCGGCCTATTCGTCCTCTGCGCCTCCGTCCTTCCCGCGTTCTCCGCACCGGAATTCGACCCCAAGGAACTCGCTCTCGTCCGCCAGATTCGGGAGAAAATTCTCGCCGCCGCCGCGAGTCCCGCCGCCGCGGCCTACGAGGAAAAAATTCCCGACACCACCGTCATCTTCAGGCTGCAACCGATCCCGGCCGGCACATTCCTGTTGGGCAGCCCGCCCACCGAAAAAAACCGCCAACCCGACGAAGGCCCGCAAACCCGCGTCGCCCTGCCCGCGTTCTGGATCGGCCAACACGAAGTGACTTGGAGCGAATACGAAATCTTTATGTTCGCCTCCGATGCGGTCGGTCGCACCACGAAGACCGAGGCCGACGCCGTCTCGCACCCCACGAAACCCTACGTCGAAATGAGCTTCGGCATGGGCCGCGAGGGTTATCCCGCGATTAGCATGACCCACCACGCCGCATCAAAATACTGCCAATGGCTCAGCGCCAAGACCGGCCGTTTCTACCGCTTGCCCACTGAAGCCGAGTGGGAATACGCCGCACGCGCCGGCACGACGACCGCCTATTCCTCCGGCGACGATCCCGCCGCCCTCCCCGCTTACGCTGTCTTCAGCGCCGACAAATACGGCAAAGTCGGCAGCAAGAAGCCGAATGCCTGGGGTCTTTACGATCTGCACGGCAACGTATCCGAATGGACCTTGGACCAATACGAATCTGACGCCTACTCCCGCCTCAAAGGCGATCCCGCCGCAGCCGCATGGGTGCGCTCGACGCAGCCCTATCCCCACGCCGTACGTGGCGGCAACTGGAGCGACGGCCCCGAGCTCTTACGCAGCGCCGCCCGGCGCGGTTCGAGCCCCGACTGGAAGATGCTCGATCCCCAGCTGCCGAAAAGCGTTTGGTATCACACCAGCGCCCCGTGGATCGGTTTCCGCATCGTGTGCCAAGCGACGATCCCCTCGGCCGAGGAGCTGTATCGCATCTGGAACAACGGTGTCGCGCTCGACCATTAAACCTTGATTCCGCCGCCGCCCAACCCTCCAAGTTTTTAGGTTCACAGCATAAAGCAGCGCGTCGGCGATCGCCGGTTCGTTCTCGATAACCAAAATTCGCGGCCGCTCGGCCACGCGGCCATTGGAAGCTAGACCGTCAATCCCAGACCCTCATCCACGCCGAGGTGCAGGTTCATGCACTGGATCGCGGCGCCCGATGCGCCCTTGCCGAGATTATCGAGCCGCGCGACCACGACCGCCTGATCGGCGTGACCAAAGACCGCGAGGTCGCAGCGGTTCGTGCCGTTGGCCGCTTGCACGTCAAAGAATCCGGCGTCGAGCACCGCCTCATCGTCAAAGGGTAACACCCGGATGAAGCGCTCGCCGGCATACGTCTCCGTGAGCGCGTGGTGCAACGCCGCCGGTGAAGGCGCGGCCGGTAATTGCCGCAGGGGCAAAGGCACGGTGACGGCCAGCCCTTGATAAAAATTGGCCACGACCGGCGAAAAAATCGGCGGGTGCACGAGTCCGGTGTGGACGCGCATTTCGGGCAGGTGCTTGTGCATCAGCCCGAGCGCGTAAGGCCGCGGACTGTTCAGTTTATTCGGCAACGACGACTGTTCGTAGTCGGTGATCATTTTTTTACCGCCGCCGCTGTAGCCGGTGAGCGAAAATACCGAGAGCGGAAAATCCGCCGGCACGAGGCCGCGTTGCACGAGCGGACGCACCGCGAGGGCGAACGCGGTCGCATGGCAACCGGGGTTGGCGATGCGTTTGCCCGTGCGAATGGCGGTGCGGTACGATGCCGCGAGTTCGGGCACGCCGTAGACCCAGGCCGGATCGATGCGGTGTGCCGTCGAGGCATCGATCACGCAGGTGCGGGGGTTGGTCACGAGCGCGGCCGATTCCTTCGCAGCGACATCGGGCAGGCAGAGGAACGCGACGTCGGCCGCATTGAGCTGCGCGGCGCGCGCGGCTGGGTCTTTGCGGTGCGCAGCGTCGATGACAAGCAGCTCAATATCCGCGCGCACGGCAAGCCGCTCGTGGATTTGGAGCCCCGTGGTGCCCTCGTGGCCGTCGACAAAAACCTTGGTTCTCATAGCAACCGCCAGCATCGCCCGCGCCATGGAGGTCGGCAAGACCCGAGGTGGTCTCCGGACAAAACTCAACCCGCGCTCAGCTTCGCGATCACCGCCGGCAACAGCGCATGCTCGGCCGCGTGCACTTTCGCCGCGAGGCTCTCCAACGTATCGCCCGCCTCGATCCGCACGGCCGCTTGGTCGAGGATCGGCCCGCCGTCAACCTCGGCCGTCACCCCGTGCACCGTGCAGCCGGTGATTTTTACCGCCCGCCGAAAGGCCTGCCCGATGCCGTCCAGCCCCGGAAAACTCGGCAGCAAACTCGGGTGCAGATTAATGATTTTCCCCGCAAACGCGGCGAGAAACCCCGGCTTGATCACGCGCATGAAACCCGCGAGCACGACCAGATCGGCCTGCGTCGCCTGCACCGCCGCGATGAACCGCGCCTCGCCTTCGCCCTCGAGCTTCGTCTTGAACGGAGCGGGATCGATGTAGCTCGCCGGCACCCCGAAGCGCGGGCCGAGCGCAAGAATTCCCGCGTCCGGCTTGTCCGCCAGAATCTGCACGACGCGCGCGCGCCCAAGTTTGCCCGCCTGCTGGGCGAGGAGGATCGCCTCGGCATTGGAGCCGCCGCCGGAACCGAGAATAACAACACGCATCAAATTCAAATTTCCCCCGCCGCCTTGATCCGCGCGATCAACGCCGTCGTGCTGAACCCCGGGAGAAACGGCATAAATTCAATCTTGGCRCCGCAAGCTTGCAGCGCGCCGCGTTCGCCGGGATCGAGCTTTTCCAGCGTATAGTCGCCGGCCTTGCAGTAAACATCGGGTCGGAGCGCCTCGATCTCCGCCGTGAGCCGCGGCTCGCGGAARATGATGATCCCCGAGACAAACCACAACACACCGAGCGCATACGCACGCTGTTCTTCGTTCTGGATGGGACGCAACGGCCCCTTCAACGCTYTGACCGACGCATCCGAATTAATCGCGACGTAAAGCTCCTCACCCAGACGCCGCGCTTCCTTGAGATAGTGAAGGTGCCCGGTATGCAGGAGATCGAACGCCCCGTTGGTGAGCACCAGCGATTTGCCGGCGGCGCGCAGTTTCGCCCGCGCCGCGACTGCTTGCTCGAGGGTCAGCAACTTGGGATTATCGAGCATCGAGGCAGCCATGTTCAGATTCGATAGACCATGTACGCGGTGGTCAGAAGAACTTTTTCGCCTTCTCGAAAAAGCTCTTCGAAGTCGGTTCGGCCGCATCACCGYTCACGCGGGCGAACTCCTCGAGCAAGCGGCGTTGGTCCGCCGTGAGCGAGGTCGGCACCTCGACTTGCACGCGCACGAGTTGATCACCTTGGCGACCACCGCGGAGCGAGGGCATCCCCTTTTCCCGCAGGCGGAAGGTCGTGCCACTGGCGGTGCCGGCCGGAATCTTGAGCGAGCCTTTGCCGAAGAGCGTCGGCACCTCGATGCTGCCGCCGAGCGCGGCGAGGGTGAACTTGATCGGGATCTCGCAAGACAACGAATCGCCGTCGCGCTCAAAGAGTTCGTGATCCTTGACCGTGATAACGATGTAGAGGTCGCCGGCCGAACCGCCCGCCACTCCGGCTTCGCCGTTGCCGCTGGAGCGGAGGCGAGAACCCGTTTCAACGCCGGCCGGGATGCGGACATTGATCTTGGTCGTCTGGGGCGTGCGACCTGCGCCGCGGCAAACCGAACACGGTTTTTCGATTTTTTGGCCGGAGCCGCCGCAGGTCGGGCAAGCTTGGGTAAACGTGATGATACCGCCGGAGCGGCGAATTTGACCTGCGCCGCGGCAGGTCGGGCAAGTCACGCGCTTCGAGCCCGGCTCGGCGCCGGCACCGGCACACCGCTCGCACGTCATCGCTTTCCGGAAGGAAATTTCCTTTTCTAGGCCGCGCGCGGCATCTTCGAGCGTGATT
>NSIG01000002.1 GCA_002737275.1 Opitutia bacterium | reverse complement strand
CGCCACCCCCCCGACCTTGTTGGCCAAAAACTTCACGGAAGATATCAAAGGGATCATGGAACCCGCCACCGCCGGCCGCCGGGCCCCGCGCGCCACCGCCGGGGCCTTGGAAAGCCGCGTGGCCGTAGCGATCATAGGCCGCGCGTTTTTCCGGGTCCTTAAGGGCCTCGTAGGCTTCGGAAACTTTCTTAAACGTTTCCTCAGCCTCTTTATTACCGGGATTTTTGTCCGGGTGAAACTGCACGGCCTTTTTTCGATAGGCCTTTTTAAGATCTTCCTCGTTAACGTTTTTTTGGACGCCGAGTAATTCGTAGTAATCTTCCTTCGCCATAAAAATTCAGTGCTCGTTCGTAAAAGTGAGGAGGAGCCGGTCAAATGACCGCCGGTTGGGCTGGGCCGATTGAGACGACGACGGACGCGGGACGAAGCAGTCGTCCATTCAGCGCGTAACCCGTGCGGACAACCGTGAGCACGTGTTCCGCCGGCACTTCGGCGCTCACGGCGTGCGAGATGGCCTCGTGTTGGTGCGGATCAAAGGGTTGGCCGGCGGGATTGATCTCTTTCAATCCGTGATTGCCGAGGGCGCTCTTCAGCTGGATGAGCACCATGTCGACCCCGCCGGTAAGCGTCTTGAGGTCGGCGTTCGGTTGTTTGGCGGCAGCCAGGCCGAGAGCGAGATTATCGACTACCGGCAGTAAATCTTCGAGCACGCGGCCCGCGGAGAAAAGCCGGAGCTCCTCTTTTTCGCGGAGGGTGCGTTTGCGCAGATTCTCGAGGTCGGCGGCCGTGCGCATGAAGCGGTCGTAGTTGTCGGCGGCCTCCTTCTTCGCGGCCGCGATGAGCGCGGCGGCGTCAACCGCCGGCGGCGCTTCGGCGGGCGCGGGCGCAGGAGTCGCAGCCGCGGCGGCGGTATCAGGAGTGGGCACAGAGGCAGATTCGGATGACGGATTCATGGCAAGAGCGGCAGACCTAACTACGGCTTCCGGGTTTCTTCAAGCCTGTCGAGAAACCCCCGGAAGACTTCACCCGGTTTATCCTCTGCGGCTTTCCGCGAGCCGCCTCTCCCTATCGCCGCCTCGTTTAGGACCCTCCTGAAATCCCGCGGCAAAAAGGGCGCGAGCTCCACCGCGACCTCGCGCTCAGCCAAGCCACGCAAAATCTCAGGCCCAAAAAGCTGACCGGCACTCGAAATAGAGCCGAATCGTTGATCCAGCTCCAAGGCAAACGTGCGCACGCGCGGTGTAGCTTCGGCGTAGTCGGCTAACACCAACGTACCGAGCCGGAGGCGCAATTCACGGATCAGAAAGGGCGACTTCGCGCTTGGCGGCCGAGGCTCGGGTCCCGCGAGGTTGGCCCGGAAAGATTCAAGATTCGTCGGACCGTAAGCGCGTCTGACCAAGGTGATTTGGCGCACATCAACCGAGAGCGTGCTGATCACGAAGCGTTCACCAAAAAGGGACCAGACATCGGCATCCGCTTCGAACGCACGCACCTGCAAGCAATCCCGGGAGGGAAAATTCGACGGATTGGTTATGACCAAGCCCCGCAGCGAAACCCGGCCCGTGAAGGGATTCGCCGCGAGGCTCGTGATTTCGGCATCAAACCCCGTCCGGTCGAGCACCGCCCGAGTGAACAGAGACGGCAGCAACGTCATCCAGGCCAGCGAGCCGACCGCGCCCATGACGACCAACAGGACCATCAGCCGCCAACCGCAACCACCCCGTTGCCGATTCCGAGCCGGTCGCCTGCCGCCCGGTCCGATCATCCCGCAAAATTCTCCGTCACCAGCACAATCGAAGTCGTTTCAGCGACAAACGCGAAAGCGGCACCAAATGGCAACAAGGCGTTAGTGCCGCGTTCCAGCCGCTCGCCACCGCCCTTCACCGTTCCGCTCACGACGCTGAGGATACGCGGTTGCTCTCCGCCCGAGATGTGCAATCGCTCCCCGGCGCCCAAGACCGTGCGTTTGATCGAAAATTCCGGGCAGTCAGCAATCACGCCCGACGTCGGCGCAGCCCGGACCGGTTTCGGCTCAAAGTCCTTCCAGTCGATCGAACGCAGCGACTGCTCGACGTGCATCTGCCGAGGTTTGCCGTCGAGGCCCACCCGCCCCCAGTCATAAACCCGGTAGGTCGTGTCGGAATTCTGCTGAATCTCCAAGATGAGATTCCCCGCGTCGATGGCGTGGACCTGGCCGCTGTGAACCAAAATCGAGTCTCCCGCCGCCACCGGGAAGCTGTGCACACACGTCTCGACCGTCGCGGACGAGACGGCCTGTTCAAACTGCTCCTGCGTCACGCCGCACCTGAGGCCCACAATCAGCTGGGCTCCCGGCCCGGTGGCCGCGATATACCAGTTCTCGGTTTTGGGTTCGCCTTTGAGTTCCCCCGCGACCGAGGCCGGCGGATGCACTTGCAGGCTGAGCCGCTCGCGACAATCGAGCCACTTGACCAGCATGGGAAACGGCTTCTCAACCGGCCATTTTGGACCCATAATCACCGCTCCGTGCTTGGCTATAACCTGCCGCAACGTGCGCCCGGCATGTTTGCCGTTGGCGACGACCGACTGGGCCTCCGGTCGGTCGACAATCTCCCAGCTTTCGCCGATCGACCGCGCATCGGGCAAGGTGCGGCCCAACGAAACTTCCAACGCTCGGCCGCCCCACACGCGCTCTTGATAAATCGGACTAAAAATTAGGAC
>NSIG01000001.1 GCA_002737275.1 Opitutia bacterium | reverse complement strand
TCCGCCTTAGAGACGGCCAACACAAATGCGCAAGAACGAGACTTCAAACTCAAACGACGGACCCTCTTTCCAAGCTCCGCGCTACCGGCCAAACTGGACCGTAGCCCTCACCTGCTTGCTTGCCGGGGTCTTCGTCACGGTCGCTTTGTTGGCTTACGATCCGTCGCAAAGCAGCGGCATAGGGACGGGGCCCAGGCCGAAAAACCCGATGGGCTGGGTGGGCGCCGACATCATTTGGGCGYTATTGGTCAGCATCGGTGCGAGCACATGGCTCTTGCCGGCCTTTTTCGGCTGGACGGCTTACATGGCACTCCGGGCCGCCCGGCATCTTAACGGCACCCGCGTCATTGCCATGATCATTGCGATCACCGCCTTTTCCGGCCTTTGGGCCATGGTCGATTTTTTTAAAATCAGCGATTATTTCCAGCAAGGCGCCGGTGGCGTAATCGGCACGACCATCTACACGAAACTCTTGGCTGAAGCCCTCGGCAGTTTCGGCTCGGCCATGCTTCTGGGCGCGATCTACGCGGTCTCGATGCTCTTTATCTTCACCCGGGATATCGGCACCGAGATCGACAAAATCTTCGCCAGTTTCACCGCGTGGCGTGAAGCCCGGGCCCGGGAAAAAGCCGCTTTGGCCGCCGAGAGCCAGAAAGCCCGCGAAGAACAAGCCAAACAAAGAGCCGCCGGCGCCGCTGCCGGCGTCAGCGCTCGTGATCCCGCGCGCCTCACACCGCAGAACCTCAAAGACGCTGACAACGAGCCCGTGGGGCCGAGCGGCGGCAAGAAAACGTTTGCCGCCAAGTTGGGCGACGACCCCTTGGCTAAGCCTCGCGTGCGGATGTCCCCTCTGCCCGAAAGCGTCGAGGCCCCCGCAGCAAAACCACTGACTGTGCCCGCGCCTCCGCCCCGAGCCCTTTCGCGCACCCCTCAGGCTGCGCCTGCGCCAGTTCCGACGGTGGGAGAACTCGCCGAAACGGCCACCGATGTCCGCCCGCTTGCCGTCGCGACCACCGGAAAATTCGAGCTCAATATCGTCAAGTCCGAGGAGCCCAAGAAGGCCGCCAAAATCAATCTGCCGCAAAGCGACGACAAAACTTACGAGTTCCCTCCCCTCTCCCTGCTCAAGGAGCAAGCCAAGCCCGACTCGGGCAACAGTGAGCTCGAGCACCGCGCCAACGCCGAAAACCTGCTCCGCATCTTGGGCGAGTTCGGCGTGGAAGTCACCCTCGGTGAAATCCACGTCGGCCCGGTCATCACCCGTTACGAAGTTGTGCCCGCCGCCGGCGTGCGCGTCGAAAAAATCGCCGGCTTGGACAAGAATATCGCTCTCGGCATGAGGGCACAGTCCGTTCGTATTCTCGCGCCCATCCCCGGCAAAGCCGCCGTCGGCGTCGAGGTCCCCAATCAGCATCCGACCGCCGTCGGTATGCGCGAGCTGCTTGAGAGCGAAGATTGGGCCAGCGCCAAGGCTGAGATTCCCATCGCCTTGGGCAAAGACGTCTCCGGCGCTCCGCTTATCTCCGACCTCGCGAAGATGCCCCACTTGCTCATCGCCGGCGCCACCGGTTCGGGCAAATCGGTCTGCATCAATTCCATCGTCGCCTCGATCCTTTACTCCAAGAGCCCGAAGGATCTCCGCCTCATCATGGTCGATCCCAAAGTCGTCGAATTGAAGATCTTCAATTCGCTGCCGCACATGCTCATTCCCGTGGTGACGGAGCCCAAGAAAGTCCCCGCCGCCCTCAAATGGCTTCTCGGCGAGATGGAGCAGCGCTACCAACTCTTCGCCAAAGTCAACGCCCGCAACATCGTTGGATTCAACACCCGCAAACGCACCCCGAAATCCGAGAATCCTCCTCCCAGCGAAACGCAGGGCTCACTCGATGGGGTCGATCCCACGCTCGACGACGGCGCGGAGATTCCCGAACGCTTGCCCTACATTGTCGCGATCATCGACGAGCTCGCCGACCTTATGATGGTCGCCCCGGCCGAGATCGAAACCAGCATCGCCCGGCTTGCCCAGCTCGCTCGAGCCGCCGGGATCCATCTCATCATCGCCACTCAACGTCCTTCGGTGAACGTCATCACCGGCGTCATCAAAGCGAATCTTCCCTCGCGAATTGCCTTTCAAGTCGCCTCCCAAGTCGACTCCCGAACCATTTTGGATACCAAGGGCGCCGATACGCTCATCGGTCGGGGTGACATGTTGTTCTCCCCTCCTGGCAGCTCCCGTTTGGTCCGTTCGCAAGGCGCTTTCGTATCCGACGAGGAGGTCATGGCCATGGTTGAATTCCTCAAGAAAAACGGCCCGCCCCAATACGCCCAGTCCGTCCAAGCTCAAATCGACCGCGCCGCCCGCGAGGACGAAGAGGAAGACGGCGAAGGCGGAGATGCCGACGACGATATGGGCGACGACCAAGAGCTCTACACGCAGGCGCTTGATGTGCTCAAATCCACGAAGCGCGCCAGCACCTCGATGATTCAGCGCCGGCTCCGCATCGGCTACAACCGCGCCGCCCGCATCATGGATCTCATGGAGGAAAAAGGCATCGTCGGCCCCGAGAACGGCTCCAGCCCCCGCGAAATCTTGGTCGATCTCGATTCGCTCTAACCCCGGCGCATTTCGTACTGACTTTCCCTCTCCCCTAACCTTACTCAGCCCATTATGCAGACCATCGGTGAACGCCTCGAAGACGCCCGCAAACAGAAAGGTATCTCCATTCGCGAGGCCGCCGAATCCACCAAGGTTCGCGGCGAGTATCTTCAGAAATTCGAGAACAACCAATTTGATCTTGGCCTGAGCGAGATTTACGTGCGCGGATTTCTGCGCACGTATTCAAATTTCTTAAAACTCCCACCGGATCGGATTCTCAACGACTATGCTTCGCTCGGCCACGGCGAGCTTCGTCCCCGCCAACCCAGCCGCGAAGTCTACGGTCGCATGGATGTATCCGTCGCTTCCGCCGATGCCCGCGGTGATCGCGGTGCTTCGCCTGCCGCTGAAACGCCCGCCGACAATCAACGCTCGCAACCCAAGCAGTCCCGCAGCCGCACCAATCTCCCTTCGGCCCCGCTCGTGGATCCGGCATTTGCCCTTAAGGCCCTCAAGGTTGTCGGGGGGGTCGTCGTCTTTCTCCTCCTGGTCTGGGTCGTCCGCGCCGTCTATCAGAGCGTTACCGGCACTGACACGGCGTCAAAAACGGCCGCCCTCCCACCGGTCGTCACCGCACCCGCTGCCGAGCCCACAATCACCCTAATCGCCCTCGACACCGTTCGGCTAAAAGTGGTTCTTGTATCAGACGGGCGCGTGCTCTTCCCGGATACCAACCTGTCGCGTGGCCAGACCCAAGTGGTGCCAAAACCCGGCCCTGTCTTTATCACGGCCAGCGCCTTAGAGAACGTCGCCGTCGAAGAAAACGGGCGGAGAACCAATCTGCGCGACCAAGGATTTAAGGGCTACGACCGCGTGAAACTCGGGCAATAAACCCGCTTCCGGCACGGCGCGGCGCACCCCACCCCTTGGGGCGCTTCCACCTTATCGCATCGCCACGGGCGGCCCCAAAACTTCCCGCAAGACCATTGCGCGTCGCAAACTCCGCGGGTCGCGCAGATCATGCCGTAGTTCGTTGCCGGCCAAATCCCGCCGGGCGATGACCGCCTCGCCCTCGGCCACCACTGCCGCGCGCCGCGAAGCCAACACCCGCTGCTCGTGCAACGATTGCAACTCCAGCGCAAGTTGCTCCTGCCGCACCAATGAGGCTTCGAGCGTCTCGGACGCGACTTGGAACGCCGGCTCAGGCTGATGAGTGCGCTCCGGCACCATCACCGGCGGCGGCACGTCCATCGCGGGGGCCTCTTCGACCGGCGGCGAACGGAAGGAACGCTCTTCCTCCGGCTCCGGCATCAGCGGCGGAGGACTCCACTCGGTCGGCACCGATTCGCCCCTGCGTTCCGCGATCTTGCGCCGAATCTCTGCCCGCACTTGCTCGGCGCGCATCTCATCATCCGCGTCACCTTCGGCCATCGACGCCGGCTGTTGGCTCTTGCGCAGTTCGGCTTCTCTTTCGGCCTCGGTCTGAGCCGCCGCCTCACGCCGCGAATTCAGCCAATAGGCCAGCGCGCCGGCCACGGCGAGTATGACCTGAATATTTTTAGTGATCCATTCCATGACGGAAAGCGAGCGGGTGACTCAGCCCGAAATTCGCTCAAGCGATTCCCGGGACACCGACACCCGTCCGGTTACTTGACGCCCTCGGGCTTGGCGATGCTCTGCCGCATCGCGGAGTCGGCCTGCACGTTTTCCATTTTGTAATAATCCATGACGCCCAGCCGTCCAGAGCGGAACGCCTCGGCCATCGCCTTTGGCACTTCGGCCTGCGCACGGACGACTTCGGCCTGCATCTCCTGCACGCGCGCCTTCATCTCCTGCTCGACGGCCACGGCGGCCGCCCGGCGAATTTCGGCCTGTGCCTGCGCGATACTCTTGTTCGCTTCGGCCTGCGCCTCTTGTAGCTTCGCACCCACGTTCTCACCCACGTCCACGTCGGCGATGTCGATGGAAAGAATCTCGAAGGCCGTGCCGACGTCGAGACCGCGCGCGAGCACGGTTTTTGAAATACTGTCCGGAGACTCAAGCACCGTCTTGTAGGTTTCCGACGTGCCGATCGTTGACACGATGCCTTCACCTACGCGGGCAATGATCGTCTCTTCCTTCGCCCCGCCCACAAAGCGATCGAGGTGCGTGCGGACCGTGACCCGGGCTTTCACTTTCACTTGGATGCCGTCCTTTGCCACGCCGTCGATCGTGGTGCGGCCGCTGGCGGGATTGGGACAGTCGATCACCTTGGGATCGACGGACGTGCGCACCGCCTCGAGCACGGATTTTCCGGAGCCCTTGGTCGCGAGATCGATCGCGCACGCGCGGTTCCAATCCAACTCGATGCCGGCCTTGCGCGCCGCAATCAGCGCCTGAATCGTTGGCACCACATTGCCGCCGGCGAGGAAATGCGCGGCGATGGTGTCGGTTGATATTTCGATGCCGGCCTTCACCGCCGTGATGCGGGCGTCGACCACGAGATTATAGGGCACGCCGCCGAGCCTCATTCCGAGCAGATTGGCGAAACCTACGGGCGCGCCGTTGAGCTTGGCCTTCAGCCACGTGTTGATGAAAGCGATAACAATAAAGCCGATGATCAGCGCGGGCACGCCGATCAGAGCAACGAGGAATAGTGTAGGCATAGTAGGATTTAGGTTTTGATTACAATCAGGCGAAAATTATCGAGCCCCGTGACGCGCAGAGCCGCGCCTTTGGCTACATGCCCCGCCGGGCAAAACGCCTCGTAGCGGCGGCCTTCCACGAGCACAAATCCCGTCGGCATCAGCGCAGTTTCCGCCTCGGCGCTCTTCCCGATAATAGCGGCGGCAGCCACCGGCGGCTGACTGGTGCCGTCAACCGACGTCTGCACAATCATGCTTTTGCCGAGCCGCGTTTTCGGCAGCAAAATGAGTTCGATGTAAACGGTCAGTCCGAGCAAAAGCGACGCCGCCACCGTTGCGACCGAACCTCCCGTGACACCCAGCTTCGCAAAAGCCACGCCGCAGCCGGCCGCCATGGCTAGACCGCCTATGATCCCGAGGATTCCGCCCGGCACAAAGACTTCGGCGGCCAGCAGGATGACTCCGACAAAAAACAAAAGCGCGATCGCGTTCATGTTGCGTCCCTTTCAACCACGAGCCCGAAGGCCGAGCGCCCGCACACCATGACCGACGCACCCGCTTCGATCGACCCCACCGTAACCGACGCCTCGTAGCGCCGCCCGTCGATTTCCACCTGACCGCTCGGAAACAACGCCGTCGCCGCGACCCCTCGTTGCCCGATCAAGTCCGCCAATCTGCCCGCCGCCGAGGGCGCTCCTCCCGCATCTTGCGCCGTGCCGCCGATGACCCCGGTGACCGCCAACTGGTCCCAGAACCAGCCGTTCGGGATAAAGCGGATCAACGCCACGCCCAGCCCGACCGCGACCACCAATCCGATACCCAAATTCTGCGCCGGCGCCAAAAACGCGTCACCCGACCACGCGATCGACAGCGGTTCGTTCGGCCAGAGGTCGGCCATCGCCCACACCAGCGAGCCCAGCATCATGATCAGTCCGGCTAAAGCCGCCACAATCACACCGGGGAAAAAAAGCAGTTCCGCCATGACCAACAAAAGCCCGACCGAAAAAACCAAAATCGGCTCATGCCCCGACAGCCCGGCGACGTAACTACTCAAAAACACCACCCCAAGCAGCACGAAGCCGGAGATTCCCATGAGTCCGAAACCGGGCGTCTTAAACTCGATGAAGAGGGCCAAAAGACCGAGTCCGAGCAGGACCGGGGAAATTTTATTCAGGTAGACGGCGAGCCGCTCTGACCAAGTAATCTCGAGTCGCTTCACCATGAAACCACCGGCACCGAATTTCTTGGTCAAAAGTTCATCCATCGTCTTGGCCGTGCCCGCCGAAAGCAGAGCCCTTGCCGGATCGCCATAGGTCTTGGCCGATTCGGTCGCGGTGAGCGAAAGCAGCTCGCCTTTAGACTTCAGAACTTCGCCTTCGATTTTCAATTCGTAGTCCGAGTCCACCATCGCGGAAATCACCTGTCCCCGATAGCCCTTGCCCTCGGAGATCGAGCGCAACCGCGCCTTCAGATAACTGACGATCTTCATCTTCATCGTCGCATCGACATCCTGACCCGTGCCCGACACCGGCGCGGCCGCGCCGATGATTCCGTCCGGCGCGAACCAGATCTCGCCCGTCATCGCCGAAATGAAAGCTCCAGCCGAGATGGCCTCGTTGTTCACGTAAGTGACGGTCTCTCTTGGGAATTTCCCGAGCGCCTCCATGATCTCAAAAGTTACATCAAGCGCACCGCCAGGCGTTTTCATATCCAGAACGACCGCATCGGCTTTTTCGTCGATCGCTTCTTTCAACCCGCGCCGGAGGATGTAGAGCACTGGCGAAGCAATCTCGCCCTCAACCGGAATTACCACCACCCGCTTTTGAGTCGCCGATCCGGTTGGTACCACCGGCCCATCCACCGGGGAAAAAGTCGGTGCCGGCTCCGCCCCGAGCGGGAGAGTGAGGCCTGCGACCAACAAAAGTAGGCGACGGAAACGCATGAACCACTAACCAAAGGCGCTCCGACCCGACAGGCAAGCGCCGTGCGCATGGAGCGGTCGCACGCCGTTTCCAAAAGACAACGACGACCGCCGCCGGCGGAAAAAATCCTTTTCCCCTTAGCTTAGCCTGTGCTTCCTCGCCCTATGGAAAAAATTTCTCACCTCGGCCACACGCTTACCCGGTGGCGCGTCGGCCAATCCACCTTTCTGGCTTATCCCGAACGGGGCGCGCGCCTCATGAACTGGAACCTCACGCTCGGCGACGGCTCGGTGCGCGACATTGTTTACTGGCCCGAACTCACCAGCTTGGACGACTTCGTCAAAACCCGCGGCGGCAATCCCATCCTCTTTCCCTTCAACGCGCGCACCTTCGACGGCGGTGACATTTATTTTTGGCGCGCAGCCGACGGCATCCGGCGGCCCATGCCCATGCACGGCATTGCCCGCCAATCCAATTTTGCCGTCACCCGCCTCGATCCGACCGGCTTTACCGCCCGCCTCACCCCAAATGCCGAGACGCGCGCCTGCTACCCCTACGAATTCGATTTCGCCGTCACATATCGCTTCGCCCCGCTCGGCCTCAGCTGTGAATTCGCTCTGACCAACCACGGGCAGGATCCGCTGCCCTGGAGCGCCGGCCATCACTTTTATTTCACCATGCCGTGGACCGAGCGCACGACCCGCGCGGACTACTTGATCCGCATCCCCGCCACCCGCCGTTACAAACAAGATCCGAAAAACGGCCAACTCCTCCCCGGCCCCGCGCTCAATCCCGAGGAGCCCCTTTCCAACCCCTCGCTGGTCGACACCTTGCACACCGCCCTCAAGAGCAACGAGGTGGTCTTCGGCGAACGCGGTCGTCCCGGCGACATCGCCGTGCGGATCGGTACCGCCAAAGTCCCGCCGCCCGACGCCACGTTCGTGAGTTGGACCCTCGAGGACACTTCGCCCTATTACTGCGTCGAGCCATGGATGGGCCCGCCCAACGCGGCCGAGCACAAGGTCGGTCTGCACTTCGTCAAACCCGGCGAAACCGCGAAGTTCACGGTCAGCGTCGCCGTTCAGTAGCCGGACGATTTTTACCGTTACAAATTTCCATCCACCGCATCACACTGCTGCCATGACGCACTTTTTCTTCCCCACCGCCTTTATCGAAGGCGTCGGTGGCCTCGAAATGATGGTGATTCTGACTTTGATCTTGGTCATGTTCGGCGGGAAAAAACTCCCCGAATTTGCCCGTGGCCTCGGCAAGTCCGTCAAGGAATTCAAAAAAGCGGCCAGCGGCGTCGAAGAGGAATTCAAACGCGCCCTCGCCGACGACGAAGCCAAGAAATACGTCGCGAATCTCCCGGCCGGCCCAAGCAGCTCCGATCCCGTCCCCGCGCTGCCGGCGCCCGAAAACTCCATCGCCGCGTCGCCCATCGAGCCCGAAATCACGCCCCCGCCCGCCCCTCCCGCCACGCCGCCCCCGCCGGAAAAATCCCGGCATTCGGCCGACGTTTGAGGTGCTCGTAATCGGCCGGGCGCGCCGTGGGATGATTCAGCCATGAACCTTGCATCCCTTCTGCGCCGACTGGTTTTCTTCGCCCTTTTCGGCGCTGCCCACGCCCATGAGACGCCGCCTCTGCTGCTGATCTCTAGGGAAGGCTTCCGCTGGGAATATTGTGAGTTGCATCCCGCCGGCGCGGCGTTTTTCGCTCTGATCTTCCTTCAGGATTACACCGACTGTCATCCGTCCGCTGCTGCCGGCGGCGCAGGCCTGCCCTACGCTGCTTAAACTCCGCTCAATCCCACTCCACTTTTTTACCCTACCCACCGATGAATTCCTTCAATCCTCCCGTCCTCTCCGGCAACACGATGCACGTCATCGACTATAAAGTTCACGGCGACGATATGCAGTTCGTCGAGATCGAGCTCGATCCCAATGAGGCCGTGGTCGCCGAGGCCGGCGGCATGATGTTCATGGACGACGGTATCGCGATGGAGACGATCTTCGGCGACGGCTCGACCCAGAATCGCGGGTTCGTGGGCGCGTTGCTGGGCGCCGGTAAACGCCTGCTGACGGGCGAATCGCTCTTCATGACGGTGTTTCAGAACCAGGGCGCCGGCAAACGTCGGGTCGCATTCGGCGCGCCCTATCCCGGAAAAATCCTGCCCATCCCGCTGGCCTCAATCGGCGGGGAACTCATCGCCCAAAAGGACTCGTTTCTCTGCGCGGCAAAAGGCGTTTCCGTCAGCATTGCCTTCCAGAAAAAACTCGGTGCCGGCCTCTTCGGCGGCGAGGGCTTCATCATGCAAAGGCTCCAAGGCGACGGCTGGGCCTTCATCCACGCCGGCGGCACGCTCTATGAGCGCACCCTAGCGCCCGGCGAAACCCTGCGCGTCGATACGGGCTGCATCGTCGCCTTCCAACCGTCGGTCGATTACGACATTCAAATGGTGGGTGGCATCAAAACCGCCTTCTTCGGCGGCGAAGGCCTCTTTTTCGCGACCTTGCGCGGTCCCGGTAAAATCTGGCTCCAATCGCTGCCCTTCTCCCGTCTCGCCGGCCGCATCGTCGGTGCCGCCCGCGGCGGCCGAGAGGAAGGCTCCGCCCTCGGTGGCCTCGGCCGCCTACTCGACGGCGACAACCACTGAGCTCCGAAAAACAGGCCGGTCTTTATGACAAGGCCTACCAAAAAAACTCTCGACGCTGTTTAAACGATCAACAGTTTTGCTGGTGCATCAGGAAAGAAGCCGCCCTCAAAAGCGGTTTCAGCCAACCGGGCCGGGAGCGGCCACGGTGGATCGGGCGAAAGCCCGGATGTGCGTCGCCCGCAAAGGCGACGAACCACCACGCTCCCGAGGACGAAACTGATCTGATGCCCAGATCGGTTTTTTGTTTTCATCCTGCGGCACGATCGTCTCCACGAAAATCCGCCCATGAACCTCGAAGCAAAAATCTCCAGCATCCGAGCCGGTGCGGACAACCCGAACCATCACCTGTGGAACAACCATGGCACTTGGTTCCTGCACTACACAGCCTATCCCACACCATTCACCAAGGAGCGCATCCGCCGGTCCCTCGGCACCAAAGATGTCTTGGCGGCCCGTTCCCGGCGCGACCGTTATTTCGAACAGCTCGCCGGCGACGCCTCCAAGCTCGCACCGCCCTCGCACAAGCAGGCCGCCGCATGAGCCCGACTGTGCGCATCATCCGCTTCGCCCGGACCGACATCGCCGACGTCCACCCGAGCGGCGGCGAGATTATCGCGCGGGTTTACCTGAACGAGACGGCGGCGCCCGTCGGGCTCGTTCTGCACGCGGCGGGATTTTGGGCCTATCGCTTGGTCGATGGGCCGTCGCCCGTCCTCGACGGCCGACTCACCCGCCAAGACCTCGAACGCCAGATCACCCTTTTTCACCTCGGCGAAGTCCCATGCGCCCCAGCCGCCAATTACACGCTGGAACAGCCGGAGTTCGTCGCTGCCATCTGACCGACCCGCTACGGGATCCTTAGACGCCGGCCGGGACGCAACGCGTTTTCGCCCCGAAGAACGTCGCGGTTGGCCTCATAAATATCCGGCCAGCGATTGGGTGTGCCGTAGTGGTGGGCACTGCTGCGGGTGAGCGAATCGCCTTCTTGCACGGTGTGAAACCGTTCGGTGGGCGCCGCCACAATCGTGTCCGTGCGCACCGGTGCCACCGGTAGGGCCGTCGGCACGCCCACGGGGCCGTTGATGATCCGCGCCGCGGAAGCGATCTGGTCGAGTGTGCCTTGGGCCTGACGCAGGCGGGCCGGCGGCGAGTTCGTACAGGCGGACGGCTTCGGCTAGATTCTCCGCCAAGCCCGCGCCGTTAGCGGCGGCATTGGCGAGGGCATTGGCGAGGGCATTGATTGCATTGGGATCGCCGGCTTGGACGCGGGCATGGAGCAAGGTGGAGTCGACCGCGACCGGAATCTAGGCCCGGGAAACGGCGGGAAAGAAATGCGTAGCCTCACGCCGCCCGAATCTTTGTCACCGCGCCGCCGTTTCGCTCGCCGCCCGTTTCGCGCCTTGCCGCGCCGCGGGCATTCTCGAATTGTTCACTCATGCGCCCCACCCCTCGCCGCCTGTTCTCCTTCGCCGGCGCCGCCGCTTTACTCGCCGCCGCGCCGTTTTCCGCCTTCGCTTCCACCGCCGAGATGGCCGCCGCGGCCAAAAAATTTCTCGGCGGCCTCGATCCCGCGCAGACCGCGAAAGCCGTCCTGCCGCTGAACGCGCCCGAGCGCGAGAAATGGTTCTTCGTTCCCCTCGCCCGCGACGGCGTGCCGCTCAAGGCGATGACCGCCCCGCAGCAGGAACTCGCCCGCGCGCTCCTTCGGTCCGGCCTCAGCCAACGCGGCGCCGCCCGCGCCGAGACCATCATCACCTTGGAAAACGTGCTCCGCGAAATCGAAAAGGACCCGGTCCGGCGCGATCCGTCGCTCTACTACATCACGATCTTCGGCGATCCCTCGAAAACACCCTGGGGTTGGCGTTTCGAGGGCCATCATCTGTCGCTCAACTTCACCATTTTCGACGGCGAGCGCGTGGCCATCACGCCGTCCTTCTTCGGCACCAATCCCGCCGAGGTCCGCGACGGCGCGATGAAGGGCACCCGCGTCCTCGCCGAGGAGGAAGATCTCGGCCTCGCGCTCGTGAACTCCCTCGACGCCGCCCAGCGCGCGGTCGCCGTCATCGCGGCCAAAGCCCCGAACGATATTCTCACGAGCAATAAAATCCGCGTTGAGCCGCTCAGCCCCGCCGGTATCCCGGCTTCCGCCCTCACCGCGCCGCAGCGCGACCAGCTCCGCGCCTTGCTCCAACTTTATTTCACCCGCTACCGCGCCGAAATCGCCGATCCCGCCCTCGCCGCCGCCACCGCCTCCAATCTCGAGGGCCTCACCTTCGCCTGGGCCGGCGTCCTCGACCGCAGCGCCGGGCACTATTACCGCATTCAGGGGAAAACCTTTGTGGTCGAATTCGACAATACCCAGAATAAGGCCAACCACGTCCACACGGTCTGGCGCAATTTCGACGGTGATTTCGGCCGCGATCTGCTCCGCGAGCACTACGCCAGCGACCACGCCAAGAAACCCTGATCGCCGGCCCCGCTCGCCGTTCATCCGTCCCCGCGCCCACCGGTCAAGGGCGGGTTGCCCAGTCCGCTTCTTTCAAAGCAATCTTCCGCACCGATGAAAACTTATCTGACCTACGGGTTCTACTTGGCGTTCGCGAGCGCGCTGCTCGTCTTTGCGCTCTACTTCCTCGGGCTCCACGATAGCGCCGAGAAACTGGGCACCGCCCAGACCGTTCAAACCGTCGTTGGCTTGGTCATCACGGTCGGCGGCATCGTGCTCGGCACCAAAGCGCGTCGCGCCGAAATTCCAGCCGAAGAAGCTTTCAGTTACGGGTCCGCTCTCGGCGCGGGTTTCATGATCACCTTGTTCGCCACGCTGGTTGGCGTTGGCTTCAATCTGCTCTACTCCACCGTGATCAATCCCGGCTTGACCGAGGTCATTCTCGAGGCTCAGACCGTAAAATTTGAAGCGGCCGGAATGAGCGCCGACGCCGCCGAGAAAGCAACCGCGATGGTGCGCAAGATGATGCATCCCGCCGTCCAATCGGCCATCGGCTTCGTCCTGGGTTTGTTCTTCGGCACCGTGGTGTCACTCGTCACCGCCGCGTTTCTCAAGCGGGCGGCGATCGACGAGGTTGTCTCCGCCTGATTCGCGACGGCCGCGCGCCGGGTTGGTCGGAGCGGCTTCAGAATGACGGCGTCACCCGCGCCGGCGCGCGCGGTCATCCGCCGACCGGCCCCGGCGGTGACGAGCAACGCCATCGGCTCCCCCGGCAATTCCCGTTGGCGCCGCCAATAACGCACGAACGCCTCCTGCAGCACATCCTCGGCATCGGCGAGCGAGCACGTCCGCTGTCGGGCGCACCGCAATCGTTTCGGGCCGAAGCACTCAAACCAAAGGTGCCAATGTTCATTTTTGGGCAAAAATTCTCGATGCGGGATCTGCGATCATGCGCCTCTCATGCGTCACGAACGGACCCGCTTGTCTAGTCGCGCGAAAATAAATCCAACTGGCCCGAACGCCGCTTGGGTGCTGGCAAGGTGGCAACGTCACAAGGGAGGCCTCTCCATAAACCTAGTGGCTGAAATTTCGGGCAACGATTCCACTCTCGCTCTCGTCAGGCCGCCGCCAACACGATTTGGTTCGAACCACGCTATTCTCCTTCAAATTTTCTTCATGTCGAACGCTCCCTCTTCCTTCGGCCGTCGCTGGATTCTCTACACTCTGGTTGCCGGCGTTTTCGCCGGTGGCGTTTGGTATTTCGGAATCCGAAAGGTCGCCCCCACCGTATCCGCCGGCTCTCCTTGGCGCAGCAACTCCATGGCGCCGACACCCGTTCGGGCCGTGCCCACCACCAAACAAGACCTCGCGGTGCATCTTCGTGCCATCGGTACGGTCGCTCCGGTCAACACCGTCACCGTGCGCAGCCGCGTCGAGGGCCAGTTGCTCCAAGTCGCCTTCACCGAGGGTCAGGAGGTCGTCGCCGGTCAGTTGCTCGCCGAGATCGACCCGACCCCCTACCGCCTCCGCCTCGCTCAGATGGAAGGTCAGCTTCGCCAAAGCGAATCCCAAGCCCGGACCGCCCAGAACGACCTCGAGCGTTTCAAACAGCTCCACGCCCAAACGCTGATTTCATCGCAACAACTCGAAGGCCAACAGGCCCTCGTCTCCGAGCGCCTCGGCGTGCTCGCCGCCGAGCAAGCCCAGGTCGAGGATGCCCGCCGCCAGCTCGCCTATACCCGCATCGAGGCTCCGATCGCCGGTCGCCTCGGCCTCCGCCAGGTTGATGCCGGTAATCTCGTCCGCCCCGGCGAAGCCGGCGGGCTCGTCGTGATCACCCAAACCCGCCCGATTTCCGTCATGTTCACGATCCCGGAGCTCGACCTGCAAAAAGTCATCGAGCCTCTTCGCGCCGGCGAAGTGCTGACCGTTGAGGCTTGGGACCGCGGTGAAAACGTCGTCCTCGCCACCGGCGCCTTGAGAACCGTGGACAACCAAATCGACCTCGCCACCGGCACGCTGCGGCTCAAAGCCGAGTTCCCCAACACCGACGAACGCCTCTTCCCCAATCAATTCGTCAATGTTCGCCTGCGCGTTCGCACGTTGAAGGACACGATCGTAATCCCCGCCGTCGGCGTACAATTCGGATCGCGCGGGCCCTACGCTTTTGTGGTCGGCGCGGAAAACAAAGTCGCCGTGCGCGATCTCGTGCTCGGCCCCGTCGACGGCGCCATGCAGGCCGTGATCAAGGGTATTTCCCCGGGCGAACTCGTCGTCACCGAGGGCGTGGACCGGCTGAGAGAGGGCCGCCCCGTCACGATCATATCCGGTGAATCCGCCCCACCGCTCCCACCGGCCCCGCCGGCCGCACCGGGTTCGGGTAAAGGTGCGCCCGACGGAACCAAGAAAAAGAAGAAATCCGGCGCATGAGCCCGTCACGTCCGTTCATTCTCCGGCCGGTCGCGACCAGCCTGCTGATGGTCGCCTTGCTGCTGTCCGGCATCATGGCCTACCGGCTCCTCCCGGTCGCCGCACTGCCGCAGGTCGATTTTCCGACCATCCAGATTTTTACGTTTTATCCCGGCGCGAGCCCCGCCGTCACCGCCAGCGCCATCACCGCTCCGCTCGAACGCCGCTTCGGCCAGATCCCCGGCGTCAACCAGATGTCCTCGTCCAGCTCGGGCGGCTCCTCGGTCATCACACTCCAGTTTTCCCTAAAAATTTCGATGGGCGTCGCCGAGCAGGAGGTTCAGGCCGCCATCAACGCCGCCAGCAATCTCCTGCCCAACGACCTCCCGACCCCGCCGATCTACCGCAAGGTCAACCCCGCCGACACGCCCATCCTCACCCTCGCCGTCACTTCGGCGAGCATGCCGCTGCCGAGGGTCCACGATCTCGTGGACACCCGCATCGCCCAAAAACTCGCGCAGATTCCCGGCGTCGGCATGGTCAGTCTCGCCGGCGGCCAACGTCCCGCCGTCCGCGTGCAAATCAATCCGGGCGAGCTCGCCGCCCGCGGCCTCAGCCTCGCCGAGGTGCGCACCGCCATCGGCGCCGCCAGCGTCAACGGTCCCAAGGGCAGCTTCGACGGCCCCCTCCGCGCGATCCTCATGGACGCAAACGACCAGCTTCGTTCCGTCGAGGAATACCGCAATTTGATCATCGCCTGGAGGGATAACGCCCCGCTCCGCCTCGGCGACGTCGCCCGCATCGAGAACGGCGCCGAAGATCGTCGCCTTGCCGCGTGGTCCGGCGAACTCCCCGCCGTCCTGATCAACGTCCAGCGGCAACCCGGGGCCAACGTCATCGAGGTCGTCGATCGCGTGCGCCAATTGCTCCCGCAGCTTTCCGCCAGCCTGCCCGCGTCGGTCGATGTCGAAGTCCTCACCGATCGCACCCAGAGCATCCGCGCCTCCGTGCGCGCCGTGGAATTCGAGCTGATCTTCGCCATCGGCCTCGTCGTCCTCGTGACGTTCATATTCCTCCGGAATTTCGCCGCCACGATCATCCCGAGCATCGCCGTGCCGTTGTCGCTCATCGGCACTTTCGGCGTCATGTATCTCGCCGGGTATTCGCTCAACATCCTCACACTAATGGCCCTCACCGTCGCCACCGGTTTCGTCGTGGACGACGCCATCGTGATGCTCGAAAACATCGCCCGCTACCGTGAAGAGGGCGCCTCCCCGATGGAGGCCGCGCTCAAGGGCGCCGCGCAGATCGGCTTCACCCTCGTCTCGCTCACAATCTCGCTCATCGCCGTGCTGATTCCGCTGCTCTTCATGGGCGACGTCGTCGGCCGGCTGTTTCACGAATTCGCGATCACTCTCGCCGTCGCGATTTTGATCTCCCTCGTCATCTCCCTCACGCTCACGCCGATGATGTGCGCGCGCATGTTACCCGAGCCGCCCGCCCACGGATCCGTGAAAACCACGTTCCTCGATCCCGTGATCGCGCGTTACGCCGTCTGGCTCGACTGGGTGCTCCTTCGCCAACGCGCCACTTTGCTGGTCACCCTCGGCACGTTGGTCCTCACCGCCGTTCTATATGTAATCGTACCAAAAGGGTTTTTCCCCGTGCAGGACAACGCTGCGATCCTCGCCGTCACCGAAGCCCCCCAATCGGTTTCGTTCGCCGCGATGGCCGAGCGCCAGCAAGCCCTCGCCCGCATCGTGCTGGCCGATCCCGCGGTGCTCAGCCTCTCGTCGTTCATCGGAATCGACGGCACCAACGCGACGCTCAACAGCGGCCGGATGCTCATCAACCTGAAGCGCCATCAAGACCGACCCGATTCCGCGCTCGAGATCATCGAACGTCTCCGCACCGCCGCCCTCGCCGTTCCCGGCATCACGCTCTACATGCAACCTGTGCAGGAACTCACGATCGAGGACAAGGTGAGCCGCACGCAGTTTCAGTTCACCCTGACCAGCCCCGACGAAAAACTGCTCCAGTCATGGGTGCCGACGTTGGTTGAGCGTCTGCGCGAAAAGACCGCTCTCTTCGATGTCGTGAGCGACCAGCAAGACGAGGGGCTGCAGGCCTTCATCGAGATCGACCGCGACGCCGCCAGCCGCCTCGGCGTCGGCGTGGCCGACATCGACGACGCGCTCTACAGCGCCTACGGCCAACGCCAGGTTTCCACGCTGTTCACCCAATCGAGCCAGTATCGCGTCGTACTCGAGGTCGATCCGCGCCTCGCCACCAGTCCCGCCGCGCTCACCGGACTTTTCGTGCGGACCCGCGCCGGAGCGCCCGTGCCGTTGTCGAGCATCGCCCGCGTCTCGGAGCGCTCGACCACGCTCCTCATCAATCACGTCGGCCAATTTCCCGCCGCGACCGTTTCGTTCAACCTCGGGGCCGATGCCTCCCTTGGCGACGCCGTCTCGGCGATCGAGAAAACCGCCGCCGAGCTCGGCGTGCCGCCCGCGATCGAGCTCCACTTCCAAGGGGCGGCCCACGCCTTCCGCTCCTCCCTTTCCAGCACGTTGCTACTCATTCTCGCCGCCGTTCTTACCATGTATCTGGTTTTGGGCGTGCTTTACGAAAGCCTCATTCATCCGATCACGATTCTCTCAACGCTTCCTTCGGCCGCCGTCGGTGCGTTGCTGGCGCTCTGGTTCACCGGCCGGCCGCTCGATATGATCGCGATCATCGGAATCATTCTGCTCATCGGCCTCGTTAAAAAGAACGGTATCATGATGGTCGATTTTGCCCTCGAGGCCACCCGCCAGCGCGGGCTCTCCGCCGTCGAGGCGATCCGCGAGGCCGCCCTACTCCGCTTCCGCCCGATTCTCATGACCACGCTCGCCGCGCTCTTCGGCGCGCTTCCGCTCATGCTCTCGACCGGTTCCGGCGCCGAACTCCGTCAACCGCTCGGTCTCGTCATGGTCGGCGGTCTGATCGTGAGCCAGATTCTCACGATCTTCACCACGCCCGTCGTCTATCTCTACTTTGACCGGCTCGCCCAGCGGATCAGCCCCCGCCCCGTGCGTGCACCTCGGTCCACCCCGTCCCCGCTCGTGCCCGGCCCGCTCGCCGGCCCTGCTTCGCGATGAACCTTTCCCGTCCCTTCGTCCGCCGGCCCATCGCGAGCAGTCTGATCGCGGTCGCCATCATCTTGGCGGGCGCTCTTGCCTACCGGTTGCTACCGGTCGCGCCCTTGCCGCAGGTGGACTTTCCCACGATCCGCGTCAACGCCTCGCTCCCCGGCGCGAGCCCCGAAACCATCGCCGCCAGCGTTTCCGCCCCGCTCGAACGCGCGCTCGGCGCCATCTCCGGGGTGACCGCGATCACCGCCGATAATCGCCAAGGCTCGGTCAGCATCACCCTTGAATTCGGTTTCAATCGCGACATCGACGCCGCCGCCCGCGACGTCCAAGCCGCGATCAACGCCGCCCGCGGCCAGCTTCCCGCCGGCATGCCCGGCAACCCCACCTACCGGAAATCCAATCCGTCGCAGGCCCCGATCATGGCCCTCGCGCTCAGCTCGCCGAACCTCTCCCCGGGCACACTCTACGATACCGCCGCCACCGTCCTCGCGCAAAAAATTTCCCAGATCAACGGCGTCGGCGAGGTCTCCGTCGGCGGCAGTTCGTTGCCCGCCGTGCGCGTGCAGTTAAATCCGCACGCTCTCGCCCACCACGGCATCGCCCTCGACGAAGTCCGTCGCACGATTTCATCCGCCAACTCCATCCGGCCGCGCGGTGCCATCGAAAGCGCCGACCGGCAATGGCAAGTCCAGATCAGCGACCAACTGCGCCGCGCCGAAGAGTATCTGCCGCTTATCATCCGCTACCGCGACGGCGCTCCAATCCGCTTGGGCGACGTGGCCAAGGTCACCGACTCGGTCGAGGACCGCTACAGCAGCGGCTTTCACAACGACCGCCCGGCCGTCGTTCTGATGATCAGCCGCCAGCCCGGAGCCAACATCATCGCGACGATCGACGCGATCTCCGACCAACTGCCCACCCTTCGCGCCCTCCTGCCCGCCGACTCCGATCTCTCCGTCGTCATGGACCGCTCGCCCGGTATCCGCGCCACCCTGCGCGAATCCGAGCATACGCTCATGATTTCCGCCGGGCTCGTCATGCTCGTGGTGTTTTTGTTTCTCGGCAGCGCCCGCGCCGCCCTCATCCCGAGTCTCGCGATCCCCGTGTCCCTCATCGGCACGTTCGCGATCATGTATCTCTACGGTTTCTCGCTCAACAATCTGTCGCTGATGGCTCTGATCGTCGCGGCGGGGCTCGTGGTGGACGACGCCATCGTCGTGCTCGAGAACATCTCCCGCCACATCGAGCGCGGGCTCTCCCCGTTCCGCGCGGCGATGCGCGGCTCTGCCGAAGTCGGCTTCACGCTGCTCGCGATGAATCTCTCCCTCGTCGCAATCTTCATTTCGATTTTGTTCATGGGCGGCCTGGTCGAGAAACTCTTCCGCGAGTTCTCCATCACCCTCGCCGCTGCGATGCTGCTTTCCCTCGTCGTCTCGCTCACCCTTACGCCGAGCCTCTGCTCGCGTTGGCTCCTCAAGAAGGACGCCCGCCCGCCCGGGCCGCTGCGCCGCACGACCGAACGCGCCTTCGACGCCGTTCGCGGCACCTACGCCATCTCCCTCGGTTGGGTCCTGCGTCACTCGACGCTCACGTTGATCGTCCTGCTGGGCACGATCGCCCTCAATGTTTCGCTCTACATCAACATCCCCAAAGGATTTCTCCCCAACCAAGACACCGGCCAGCTCAGCGGATTTGCCCGAGGCGACGACGCGTTTTCCTACCGTGTCATGCAGCCGAAGATCGATATTTACCGGAAGTTTATCCTCTCCGATCCTGCCGTCCAAGATGTGATCGGTAGCTCCGGCGGCACCAGCGGCATTAGCAACTCGCGCATGATGGTCCGTCTCAAGCCGCTCGCCGAGCGCGGCATCTCAGCCAACGACGTCGTCAACCGGATGCGGCTAAACGCACCCCAGGTCCCGGGCGGCATGTTGTGGCTCATGCCCACGCAGGATCTCGAAGCCCCGCGGATGTCCGACGGCGGCGGGCACAGTCTGTCTTTGATGGGCGACGACATCCGCCAGATTCGGGTCTGGGCCCCCAAGGTCACCGCCGCGCTGGAGGAGTTGCCGGAGCTGACCGACATCGACGGCCCAAGCGAAGGCGGCACCACTCAAGTGAGTCTCAAGATTGATCGCGAAGCCGCCCGCCGTCTCGGCGTCGACATGCAGTTAATCTCCTCCGTGCTCAACAGCTCGTTCAGCCAACGCCAGGTCGCGACGCTCTACGACCGTTTGAACCAATACCGCGTGGTGATGGAGTTGGAGCCCCAGTTCACGGCCGACCCCGCCGTGCTCGACCAAGTCCAGGTCATCGGCGCCGGCGGCACCCGCGTCCCGCTTTCCGCATTCACCCGTTACGATTACTCACTGGTCGACGACCGCGTGCGCCATCGCAACCAGTTCGCATCGGAGTCCGTCGGTTTTTCCTTGGCTGAGGGCGTCTCGCTCGATCAGGGCCTCGCCGCGATCGATACCGCGATGGCGAAGATTATGTTGCCCACTAGCATCCAGGCGAAGATGTCCGGCGCAGCGAACAACTTCCAAAAGAGCGTGCAGACCCAACCGCTGCTCATCCTCGGCGTGCTCATCGCCGTCTACCTCGTGCTCGGCGTGCTTTACGAAAGCCTCATTCACCCGCTCACGATTCTCTCCACTTTGCCCTCCGCGGGTCTCGGTGCGTTCCTCGCACTCCGCCTCACCGGCACGGAGTTTTCCCTCATCGCGCTGCTCGGATTGTTTCTGCTCATCGGTATTGTGATGAAGAACGCAATTCTGATGATCGACTTCGCCATCGCCACCGAGCGCAACGAGGGCCGCAGCCCGCGCGAAGCGATCTACGAAGCCGCGCTCATGCGCCTGCGCCCGATTTTGATGACCAACTTCGCCGCACTGCTCGGCGCATTGCCCTTGGTGCTCGCCAGCGGCGAAGGCGTAGAATTGCGGCGCCCCCTCGGCCTCGCGATCGTCGGCGGGCTGATGGTCAGCCAACTCCTCACCCTCTACACCGTGCCTGTCGTCTACCTTTGGCTCGACCGCGTCGGCCGTGCCACCCGGCGCCTGTGGCGCGGCGCGCCAGCAACTCCGGCATCGGTCCCGGTCCATAGCCGATCCGGTTCCTGACCCGCTCTCCCGCCGCGGAGGCCGCGGTAGAACCGACCGCCGGTCGGTTGTCCGTCCCAAGCCCGCGCCCGGGTGCCCGATGGGGACATCGGGCGCCACCTCTTTCCCTGACCCGCCACCCGCGCCTCAATCCAGGTGAAACACTTCGTCGAGCCCCGTCGCGACCGGGCTGTTATCCGGATTGCTCGGCATCATTTCCCGCATGTGAGCCCACCAGCGACGACCCCCTTCGGTCTGCCCGATCGCCGCCCACTGCGCCTCGTCTTCGATCTCGGCGTAGCCGAAGAGCTGGCGCGTCTCCCGGTGCAAAAAAATCGAATAGTTCGCGACCCCGTGCGCCTTCAGGACCTCCACTAACTCGGGCCAAATCGGCGAATGCCGACGCCGGTATTCAGCCTCAAGTCCGGGATGCACCGCCATAACGAACGCTTTGCGGATCATAGAGAAAATTCTTGAGGTAGGAACGCGTCTTCGAGGCGTCCTCTTCTTGTCAGTACGTTGGTTGCCCGCCGAGGCGAACGGCTCGGAGCGCCGTTCCTGCTTCGAAGGGAAGCTTCACTCAGACCTTCGGGCCGCCTTGCGCGAGATTACGCGCGCGGAGCCGCAGGCCGTTAAGACGGATGAACCCGGTCGCATCGCTCTGATTGTACCAGCTCTTCACGCCTTCCATCGACGCGATCTTGTCGTCATAGAGCGAGTATTTGGACTTCCGCCCGCAGGTGATGATGTTGCCCTTGTAGAGCTTCAACCGGACGGTGCCGGTCACATAGCGCTGACTCTCATCGACCATCGCCTGTAGCATCTCGCGCTCGGGCGCGAACCAGAAGCCGTTGTAAACCAGCTCGGCGTATTTTGGAATCAAGCCATCGCGCAGGTGCAACACCTCGCGGTCGAGTGTGAGCGACTCCACCTGCCGATGCGCCTGCATGAGGATCGTGCCGCCGGGGGTTTCATAGACGCCGCGCGACTTCATGCCGACGAACCGGTTCTCGACCAAATCGACGCGGCCGATGCCGTGCTTGCCGCCGAGTTTGTTGAGCGTCTTCAACACGCCGCCCGGGGTGAGTTTTTTGCCGTTCACCGCGACGCAGTCGCCTTTCACGAAATCGAGTTCCACGTATTCCGCTTTGTCCGGCGCGTCTTCCGGCGCGACGGAGAGTTTGAACATCGCCTTGTTCTCCGGCGTGGTCGGATCAAACCACGGATCTTCCAGAATGCCGGCCTCATAGGAAATATGGAGGAGATTGCGATCCATCGAATACGGCTTCTTGAGGGACGCTTCGACCGGGATCTTATGCTGCGCGCAGTAAGCGATCATTTCAGCCCGGCCCGGGAAGAGGGCGCGGTAGGACTCCATCTTCCACGGCGCGATGATCTGGAGCTGCGGGGCGAGCGCCATGTAGGTGAGCTCAAAGCGGCACTGATCGTTGCCTTTGCCGGTAGCGCCGTGCGCGACGGTGTCGGCCTTTTCTTTCTTGGCGATATCCACCTGAGCTTTGGCGATCAAAGGTCGGGCGATCGAGGTGCCCAGATAATATTGCCCCTCGTAGATCGCGTTGGCGCGGATCATCGGGTAGATGAAGTCACGCGCGAACTCCTCGACGAGATCGAGCGTATAGTGCTTCGAAGCGCCGGTCTTGAGCGCCTTTTTGTCGAGCCCCTTGAGCTCCTCCTCTTGGCCGACATCGGCCGCGAAGGTGACGATCTCAGCGTCGTAAGTTTCTTTGAGCCACTTGACGATGACGGACGTGTCGAGTCCGCCCGAGTATGCGAGGACGATTTTCATAAAGATTAAGGAATAGAGTTTAACCGCAAATAAACGCGAATCACCGCGAATGATCGGAGCATACGATGCGCTCCCACTCGAGTTTCGCACGCTTGAAGTTCAGGATCACGCCGACTTGAAGACCCGTGATCCGGAGATAATTGATCATCAGACCGCGTTCGTGGACCGAGATCCGATCAATGACCTTTGTGTCCACGATCACGGCGCCGAAAGCGATGAGGTCGGGCACATACTCGGAGACTTGAACCCCTTTGTATATTACCGGAAACCGCCGCTGCTGCTCACAGGGAATTCCCCTCGATTTGAACTCCACCACCAGCGCGTTCTCATCCGGCTTCTCGTGGAGGCCGGGGCCCACCAAGTTCAGCACCTCCATCACCGCTCCAACGATTCGGAACACCTCGTCCTTCAACAAGAGTTCGTCCGGATTCATAGCTTCAATTCGCGCCCCTTCGCGTCCATTCGCGGTTAATAAAATCACTTGCGCGCCGATTGCGCGAGGACCGCCATGATCGCCTTTTGCGCGTGCAGGCGGTTCTCGGCTTGGTCGAAGATGATCGAGCGCGGATTGTCCAACACCGCTTGTTCCACTTCCTCGCCCGCATGGGCCGGCAGGCAGTGCATGAACAGCGCGTCACGCTTGGCCGCGGCGAACAACTTCGCCGTGACCGCATACGGCGACATCTGCCGGATGCGCACCGCCTTCTCGTCCTCCTTGCCCATGCTCACCCAGACATCGGTATAAACCACGTCGGCGTCTTTCACCGCCTCATAGGGATCGGTCGTGAACTGATACGAATCGGCCGGAAACCCCTCGCGTTCGAGCTGGGCTTTAATCTCGGCGCCGGGCGCGAACTCCGCCGGACCCGAAAGCGCGATCTTCATCCCGAAAAGATTGGCTCCGAGGATCCAGGAATTCGCCATGTTGCACGCGGTGTCGCCAAGAAACGCGATTTTCCGCCCGCGCAACGAGCCCACGAGATCCTCGTTCTCCGCCCACCGCTCGATCATCGTGAACGCATCCGTGTAAATTTGGCAGGGGTGGAGAAAATCAGTCAGCGCGTTGATCACTGGCACCGTGGCCCGGGCGGCCAACCGCTCGACTTCCGTATGGTCGTAGGTGCGGACAATTAAACCGTGGACGAAGCGCGATAGCACCTGCGCCGTATCTTCCACGGATTCGCCGCGCCCGAGCTGGATGTCGTTTTTGTTGAGAAAAAGCGGATTGCCGCCGAGCTCGTGGATCCCGACTTCGAACGAGACCCGGGTGCGCGTGGAGGTCTTGGAAAAAATTAGGGCCCAAGTCTGGCCGGCGAGCGCGCGGGAGTCGGGGTGCCCGCGCTTAGCCTTGAATTCGCGGGCCAGCGCGAAAACCCCGCCCAATTCGCTGGGCTTAAAATCGGTTTCCTTCAGAAAGTGTTTCATCGCGTAAACGAAAACCGTAAAACGTCCAGCCCACGCCGCACGAGAGCAAAAACGCCTCCGTTCAGGCTTTCGCCTTCAGCACCGCCCGGAAAATCTCAACCGAGCGCGCCAGCTCTTCCGTCGTGGCGTTGAGCGGTGGGAGCAGCCGGATCACGTTTCCCCCGGCCATGGGCGCCAGCAGTCCGCCCTCGCGCAGGGCGGTCACGTAGGACGGCGCTTCGCCCGTGAGCTGCACGCCCACCATAAAGCCCAATCCGCGCATGCCCGTCACTTGCGTCGGGAAATCCCGCGCCAGCCCTGCCAGCTCCGCGATCCAAGGCGCGCTCGCCTCCAGCACGTGCGGCATCAACCGCTCGCGCTCCAAGACATCAAGCACCGCAAGCCCGGCCGCACACGCCAGCGGCGTGCCGCCAAACGTCGTGCCGTGGGAACCCGGCTGGAAGAGATCCGCCGCGCGCTCGCCCACCCAAATCGCGCCGATGGGAAATCCGCCGCCAAGCCCCTTGGCCATGCCCACCGCATCCGCCCGCACGCCGGCGTGATCAAACGCGAAAAATTTACCCGTGCGCCCGATCCCGCACTGCACTTCGTCGAGGATGAGCAGCAAATTGTGTTGGTCGCAGAGCCGGCGCAGCCCGACCAGAAACTCCGGCGTGCAAGAATGGACGCCGCCTTCACCCTGGATCGTCTCCACAAAAATCGCCGCCGTCTGGTCGTCGAGCAACGCCTCGAAGGACGCGAGATCGTTCAAGTCGCCAAACGAGAAGCCCGGCAACAGCGGACGAAATCCTTTTTGGATTTTCTCCTGCGGCGTCGCGCTCATCCCGCCAAACGTGCGGCCGTGAAACGCCTGTTTGGCGCAGATGACTTTGTAGCATTTGCCTTCCTCGCCACTCTTCCGCACTCCGTGTAACCGCGCCAGTTTGATCAGCGCTTCGTTGGCCTCGGCTCCGCTGTTGCAGAAAAACACCCGGCCCGGTCCGGCGTAGCCGACGAGTCGCCGGGCGAGTTCACCCTGATTCGGGTGGCGGAAGAGGTTGCTCGTATGGATCAGTTCGCCGGCCTGCCGCTGGATCGCCGCCACCCAATGCGGATGACAATGCCCGAGAGCGCTCACCGCAATGCCCGACGTGAAATCCAAATAGCAGTTCCCCTGGTCGTCCCATACTTTGGCGCCCAGGCCGCGGGTGAGCGTGATGGCCGCGCGGCCGTAGTTCTGCAAAACGTGCGCATCATAAAGCTCGGCCGTGCTCGGGCTATTCATGGAGGGACTGATCGGGCTATTCATGGAAGAGTTTCGATAAAGGATAAAGCGACTGGCCGCAGGGGCGAATCCGTCCGACCGGGCGGGGCTAAGTTAGTAGCGGAGCGAATCCCGGAAATCGAAAAATGACTTTCCGTTCAACCGTGCACGATTTCCGTCCCGATGCCCTTGTCGGTAAAAATCTCCAGCAGCAACGAATGCGGGAGACGTCCGTCGATGAAGTGAACGCGTTGCACGCCCTCGGCCAACGCCCGCACCGCACTGCCGACTTTCGGCCTCATGCCTTTGTCGATCACGCCCCGGGCTTTCAACGCCTCGACTTGGCTGATCTTGAGCGTCGAAATCAGGGTCGAGGCATCGGGCGGCACGGAAAGCAGCCCCGGCACATCGCTCATATACACCAACCGCCGCGCGCGCAGGGCACTGGCGACGCGACCCGCCACCAGATCCGCGTTCACGTTGTAGGGCTTGCCGTCATAACCCTCGGCCACCGGCGAAATCACCGGGATACACCCGTCGGCGATTTCCTTTTTGATCAGCTTCACTTTCACCTCGGTCACCTCGCCCACGAAGCCGAGATCCACGGTGTTGCCGTCGTCGTCGGTCGTGAGTTTTTGGCACACGAGCACGCTGTCGCCCGCGAGCCCCTTGGGCTTGCCCTTGGCGGTGATGATCGCGTCGCACACATCTTTGTTCACGATCTCGTCGAGCGTGCGTTTCACGATGGCAACGGTGGCCTCGTCGGTGACGCGCAGGCCGTTGATGAAATTCGCCGTCAAACCGGAGGACTCCATCGCCTTGGTGATCGCCTTGCCGCCGCCGTGGACGACCACGACGTTGACCCCGACCGCCGCGAGAAACGCGATATCGTAGGCCACCCGCGTGCGGGCGACCGGGTCCGGATCGTCCATGAAACTTCCGCCGTATTTCACGACGAAGGTGGAGCCACGGAAATCTTGGATATAAGGTAGCGCCTCAAGCAGCACCTTCGCTTTGGCGGTTACTTCGGCAACATTCACATTCATGGGTAAATCAAGCGCCGCTCCGGGCGGAACGAAGCGGGAAAAAACGATTTTTGGCGTGCACGGTATTTGTCAGGATGCAGAGAAGTAGCGCAGTCGGCCGGCGCATTTCCATCACATTCGCAGAGCGCGGAATAATTTCACYAAACTACAATCCGGTAAAAATCAGCTTCACACGAAGGCCCCGCACGCCCACTTCTCCCTCGTGGCCAGTACCGCCCTTACCTTCACCGACCGCGCCGCTCATCGCGCGTGGCTCACCCGCCAAGCCCAACTCCCCGCCGGGTTTCGCGTGGGCACCACCCGGTTTGAGTTCATGCCCCGCGAGGCGCCAAAGCCCGCGAAGATGACACTTACGTTGATCGCACTCGATCAACCGACACCCGATTTTGCCGCCTTGTTCACCCGCAACGCCCTGCCCGGCGCACCCATCATCGTCGGTCGACAACGGCTGCACGAGCCGACGCTCGGCGCGATCATCGTAAACAACAAAGTCTCCAACGTCTGCGCGCCCGGCGGTGTCGAAGCGTCGGAGCGCATCTGCTTCGAACTCGCAAAATTGCTGGGGCTCTCCGCCGGCCAAATTCTCCCGAGTTCAACCGGCGTGATCGGCTGGGGTCTCCCGGTGGACGCCATCGTCAGCGCGCTGCCGCAGACTACGGCCGCACTCACCGGCGCCTCCATTTCGCCCGCCGCCGAGGGCATCGTGACGACCGATCTCTACCCCAAGATTCGCCGCGCCCACGTCGGCGCGGGCAGTATCGTCGGCATTGCCAAGGGCGCCGGCATGATCGAGCCCAACCTTGCGACGATGCTCGTCTACGTCTTGACCGATCTCGCGGTGCCCCGGGCCGAGCTGCGCGCCGCGCTCACCCGTGCGGTCGAAACCAGTTTCAACACCATCAGCGTCGACAGCGACACGAGCACCTCGGATACTGTCGCCCTCGTTTCCTCCGGCCGCGTGCCCTGCCCCGATCTTGCCGCGTTTGAGGCCGCGCTCACGCAGGTGTGTCGCGATCTCGCCGAGGATGTCGTGCGCAACGGCGAAGGGGTGCGTCACGTGATCCGCGTCGCTGTCAGCTCCGCGGCCACCGTGCCGCTGGCGCGCGCGATCGGCAAAGCGATCGTCAACGCCCCGCTCTTCAAGTGCGCCGTCGCCGGCAACGATCCCAATGTCGGCCGACTCGTGCAGGCGATCGGCAAATACGTGGGCGCCGAAGCCCCTAGCACCGATCTGTCGCAATTAAAACTGCGGCTCGGTGGGATCGAGATTTTCTCCGGCGGCGTGTTTCAACTTAACCCCGCCAAGGAAGCCGCCCTAGTCGCCCATTTGCGCAGCGCGGAGCTCTACGCCAGCGCGCCCCCGAAAGACGGAGTCTTCACCGCCCCAATCGATTTTCCGCCGCACGAACGCTGCGTCGAAATTGAGGTCGTGATTGGCCACGGCACCGCCGAGGCCGTCGTCATCGGCGGCGATCTCACTCACGAGTACGTGAGCGAGAACGCGGACTACCGGAGCTGAGCCGAGGGCTGTGTCCGCGGTGGCATGGGCGGGACACCCATGCCACCGCTCGACGTATTCCTCTTCACGACTTTGCCGGCGCCGCCGCTTTGGCTTTCGCCTTCGCGGCCTCGGCGGCTCCCGGCGGCAGATTGTCCCGGAGTGCCACAAACCGCGCCTGCGGCGCACCCGACGGAGCGTAACGCAACCCGTGCTCGATCAAGAGCGCCGCGTTATCGACCGCTCCGCCGTAGAAGCACAGCACCGCCGTCTGATAGACCAGCCCGAGTCGGCGCGGGTAGAGCTGCACTCCTTCCACCAAAACATCCAAAATCTCCGGTTTCGCCAGGTCGGCACTGCGCACGTAAGTCTCCGCCATGAGTTCGTAGAGTTCGTTCATCATCGGCGGCTGCGCGCGTGCGACGAGCAACGGCGCGATGATTCCCTGGGTTTGGACCGACGAAAACTTTCCTTCGGCTCCGCCGGGCTGGTTCTTGGCGGCATCGAAGCGCAGGCGGGCGAGATCCACGTAGGCCAGCGGACGTACAACTTTTGCCATCGTCGCGGCTTCGAGAAACTTTGCCGCCCGGTCATCCCGTCCCGCCGCCCGCTCATAGAGCCCAAGAGCCGCCAAGAGCCGCGGATCGCGTTCACCGCGGGCGTAAGGTGCGATGAGCGCGGTCCGTGCGGCCTCGGGTTTCTCGGCCAACAAGAGGGCTTCGCCTTTGATCCGGCCCACCTCCGACTCCGTCGCCTCGCGCAGCGCGAGCGGCGCCGGATCGGGAAAGCCCTCGCCCTTCTTGGCGCTCCAGCCGAGCGAGGTGTAACTCGTGAAATCCAAGTAACCGCGCAGCTCGAGCAACATGTCGTTGTAGCTGCTGCCGAAACACTCCTTGAAGAGCGCCTCGGTCGCCGGCTCCCGCGCCGAGCGTGTGATATACGTGACGAAACCTTTTTGGTGCCGCTTGCCGGTTTGATAGAGGCACATGTGGACAAACGCCGTCGCTTGCTTGGCCCATCGGCTACCGATGGGGTTGCGGGCGGTCGGCGAATCGTGCGGCACCGCGAACAGTTCTTGAAATGACATCAGGCGCGAACGCGTCAGCGCCGCGTTGAAGTCGCGGTCCTCCGCCGCCGCCGCGATCAACACGCCTTCCTCGCCCGCGGCCGCGCCGGCCGCATTGAGCACGGCGGCATTGGCCTGCGAAATCGAAACGGTGTTGGGGTCTTCGAGCTTCGCGAATTCGATCAGCGTGGGACTGAATTTCATGCTCATGAGGAGCTGCGCGAGTCCTTCTTCGAGCCAAGCCGCCATGCGAGGCGTGTTGCGCGAGAGCAACGAATGCACGTATTCGCGGTAAAGTTGTTTGTAGGAATCGACCTCGATGAAGCCGTTGTTCTCGACCCCGCCCGCCGCTTCCAGCCCGGCCAAGCCGAGTTCGCGGGTTTGCAGATCGACGATGATCGTCGAGCGCTCGGCGTTGCGGAGAAACAAACTGGCCAGGCCAACCTGCGGACCGCCATCGGCCTTCACGGGGACGAACGCGTCGAACTTCCCGCCGCGACCGCAAAGAATCAACGTGGTGGGCGTCGGGCTACGACCGATCAGCGCGGGCCACACCACGCCGATGGCCTGATTGAACTGCTGGAAATCGCGCAGGAGCCGCTGGGTCTCGCGGTCGGAGGCGTTGGAGAGGATTTCGAAATTGGGAATCTGCGCGTGCCGCCACGACTCGGGCGGCGGCAACTCACGGGAGTCGGTCACCGTAAAGGTCGGGAGCGAGATCGGGGCCTCTTTGGCCGCGTCCTCCGCCGCTTGGGCGACGACCGCGAGTAGCAACCAAACCACCGATGACCGACGGCGAAACGAGAGTGAGAATTTCATGGGGCAACGAAGTTTAGGTAGAGAACACACCGGATCGCAAAACGCGGCCTAGCGTGCGGAGCTTCGTTGCCGGATAAAGTCCGAAAACGACGCTGCGAGGGAATATCCGGTGTTCGCCGAACCTCGCCCGCTGCCCGACGACGGCTCACGCGCCCGTTTTAGCTCGGATGTAGGGCCCGGATCATACCGTCCACCGGACCCACTTTGGTCCATCGAGCAGCCGAACCCATGTCCATAAACCGCGGCCGTCGACCGCACGGAACTCAACCGAGTTACTTCCGCTCCTCAGCCGCCAGCAGCGCCGTCGCGAAACGGTGTCCGATCTCCAGCGTGCCTTTCGCGGTGAAGTGCGTCTGCGATGGGAGCAGCGTCTCCGCGCCTTCGGTGTCCACATAGCGGGTGAGCGGATCCATCGCCGCCAGCGCCCGCTGCTGCGCGACGATCACCGGCATGTGGGGATTCTTGTCGTTGCCGAAACGCGGGTTCACCCCGACCAACGCGATCAACTGCGGCGCCTCCAAGTCCCGGCGCAACCGCGTGAGCATGTGCGCCAGGTTCTTCGCATACTCCGGGGCGGCCGCCTTCGTCGCATCGCTCTCCCCTTGCACCCACACGAGCGCGCGCAGGCGGAGCGTGATGCCTTGCGCCCGGGCCGCCGCCAGCGCCGCTTTCGTCTCCGTTACCAACGCCCGGTAACACGCGCCCGTCGGGCCCGCGTCGTCGGGATTCCAATCCTGCAGCAACGCCGTGCCGCTAAAGGCCGCTTTCACCATGGCCAGCGGCAGGCCTTCCCGCGCGCGGAGCTCGCGCGCCAAGCCCATCTCCGGACCGAAGCCGCCTTCGGCCTTCTTGAAATTCCCAAATTGGCGCGGCGACTTCGCCTTCGCCTCCGCCGTGGTCGTCTCCATCGGCGTACCTTTCGACTGGGGCTGGAGCTGCGTCCACTTACCGCCGCTGGTGACATCGTAGTCGTCGGGCGGCGGATCGCCGACCCGCCACCAAAACATCACGTCCCGATCCGCCGCGTCCGGCGGCAGCTCAGACGCATACGCATCAAAACCCACGGCATTCGACTGACCGGCGATGAGCACCAGATCCCGCGTCGCGTTGGGCGCACGTGAACCCGGGTGGCTGCAGCCGGCCAAAACGAACAGAAGCAGAAGGCACGAGATCCGGCGTAACATGGGCTCAAGAAAGCGAACTACGACGCGCGCGTTGTAAACACCACGTGCGTGGCACTGGCCGAGGGCACGTGCTCGGTGCGCTCGTAGCCGAGCTAGGGCAGGCTCCCCGAGTCAGATCGACTTGGCCGGCCTGACCCTCGGCCACCGGCAATCGAGCGTAACCACCCTCGCGCTCACAGTGCTCACCTCCCCTCGACAAGCAGCCAAACCGGAACGCGACGGGACGATCGTCACCGGCTCGGAATCGTGCTCGCCCGCTCGACCGGCCCTTGTCAACTTACCTGCGGTTCGTCGCTCGGGTGATGGAATGGCAGACATGCGGGTCTTAGAAGCCCGTGCCGTAAGGCGTGCAGGTTCGAGTCCTGTCCCGAGCACCAAAACGCCTCTTCAGTGTGGCGCGGCCCCGAGGCGGTCACCCATCTTCGCGTAGATCTCAATGTAGTCGGCACTCTGGGCGAGTACGTCGGCGTCGAAGGCGATCCGGTCTTTTTGGAAAATCGTGATCACGCACGAGCCGCCGAAAGCGAATAGCCCCTTTTCGTCGCCCTTCGCGTAATCGCGGCCGAGGACGAAGCTCTGGACGATGCTGCCGACGTTGGTCGCGCCCACCTCCAACATCGCAACCTCCCCAAATCCAGGCGCCTTGATTACGGTCAGCGCGCGCTTGTTTTCCACCAAGTAGCCGATGTTGCGCCGGAGCGCGATGGGGCTGACGGAAAACAACCAACCGTTGACGATCTTAGCGTCGCTGGGTGTGCCGCCGACCGCGAAGTGAAACCGGTGGTAGTCCAGCGGGCACAGTCGCGAGATCACCATCGCCCCGCCGGCAAACTTCTGGGCGAGTACGCGTTGTTCCTCGGGCAAAGCCGCTTCTCCAAAAAGCTCGGCGAGGGTGAACTTCATCCCCTTGACGTAAAAACCCTCGACGCGGTCCACATTCTGAAAAGCGAGATGCCGGCCGTCCGCCGGGAAGATCGCTACATCGGGCTCGGGCGCGATCGGCCGGGCCTCCGGCCTGAGGGCGCGATAGAAGAACTCGTTGAAGGTTTTATAGTCGAACGGCGATTTCGCGAATTCATCCACGTTGAGCCCGTATTTGGTGATGAAGGGGATGATCTCCAGCGCACTGACTCGCTTGGACATTTTCCGCCCATACCACTGCGAAAACCAGGCGCGCTTCGCGAGCAGCCACACGAAGAACAATCCGGCCGGATTCTCATAAGCGAACCGCAGCCAACCCTCGCCATAGATCTGCTCGGTCTTGAGGGCCTTTTCGTAGCGGTCGTGATAGCGGATGGGTGCGGCGGACATCCGCCAACGGTCACGCATCAGGGCGCGGGCGCAAAGAAGAAATCGCGCGATGTAAACAGTGATGCAAAAACGAGGCCGGATCGACTCGCGAACCGATGCTTTCAAAAAGGCAAATCCGGCGACGAGGGCGGCGCCACTCCAGATCTGGAGACGCGACGCCCCCGTCGCGTTGGCCTCGCCACGCTGCCCAACTCACCTCGACCGGAAGATCTCGCTGGTAAGGGACTCGAGGATGAGAGCGCGCAGGCCGTAACCATCTTTCTTCGCGGCTTGGAAAATCTCGTCGATCACGGCCTCGTCGATTCCCTCCATCCGACGGCCCGCCGCGTAGCTGAGAAATTCCCTGATGAGATGGCGGGTGAAAATATCGGTCCGACTCGCACCCAAAATACTCTTAAAATCATAAAAACCCGCGTAGGTCTCACCGGAGCCAAACTCGCCGGTGGCGTCGATCTTCGGCGCGGGCGCGTCGCCCTTGGGCTTGGGATAGGTTGTACGCCAACGACCAATCGGGTCGAAGTTTTCCAAGCTGAACCCGAGCGGATCGATCTTCCGATGGCACTCGGCGCAGGCTTGGTCGGCCCGGTGTTTCGCCAGCCGCTCGCGAATCGTGGTGGCTCCGGTCACGTCCGGCTCAATTGCCGGAACCACGTCCGGTGGAGGCGGAGGCTCGATTCCGAGGATGTTTTCCGAGACCCACACGCCGCGCGTGACCGGCGATGTTTCCACCCCGTTCGCACTGACCGTGAGCACTCCGGCCATGCCGAGCAGTCCGCCCCGCTGCCGATTGCCCGCAATGCTCACCCGCTGGAAACCGTCGGCTAGGCGGAGCGTTTTCTGCTCCGGCAGGCCGTAATGCTTGGCCAGGCGCTTGTCGGCAAAGGTGTAGTCGGCGTCGAGAAACTGCCGCACTGGTCCGTTCTCCTTCAACAGGTGCCGGAAGAAGAGTCGCACCTCCGTCTTCATCGCCTCCGGCAGATTTTCGGCGTAATACACCCGCGCCGATTCCCGCGCCGGCGGCTGGCTGCCGAGATCGCGCAAATTCAACCAGGCATCGACGAACGCATTTACAAATCCCCCAACTCTGCCGTCGGCAAGCAGACGCAGGGACTGCCGCTTGATCTCGTCGGGCGAAGTGAGTTTTCCGCTCGCAGCGGCGGCCAGCAGTTCATCGTCGGGTGGCGCCCCCCACAGGGTATAAGAAAGCCGCGACGCGAGATCGTAGGGGCCGAGCGCGGTTTCCTTCTCGTCCGTAACTTCGCTAAAATAGAGAAACGACGGCGAGCACAGCATCATCTTCACCGTATCGAGCGCGGCCTGCCGCGGCGTCGCCTGTTCTTCGAGCTGCAGGGCGTAAGTTTTCCGGATGACCGCGCGATCGGCGTCCGTCAGCGGTCGGCGATAAGCGCGGGCACCGAAGGCCTCGAGCTGATTGAGCGCGCGCTCCGCCTCAAAGCCGCCTTCGCCGAAAACGGCGATCTCCTCCGCCCTGCCGCCGGGCTCGGCGACCGGACCGGAGACCTTGATCTCACCGATGCGGATGTGCGGGAGTTTCCCCTCCTGCAGCAGCAGCGTGCGGCCGACGTTCGACTTGGCGGATCTTCCCTGAAAATCGGCCGCGTAACGTTTGTTGATTTGGATGACGGCCGAGCGGGACTCGTAAGGCCCGTTGGGGAAAATGAAACGCGGGGTCTGCCCGGCTTCGAGCCACACCCGGAATTTGAGCCACTCCGGTTTGTCATCGGGCACCACGGCTTGCGCCAGTAGCGGTTCGATCGCCTGCGGGTAATGGATGTGATTTTTGGTCGCGTCGCCGGGAACGATCCCGAGCAAAAAGGGCTCGGAGAAATCGATCCCGAAAAGCGCCGGATCATAGTGCGTGTCTCGGTGCATGGCCTGGACCAGCACCTCCAGATCGTAGCGTCCGGAGACTGGCACACCTTTGAGAAAATCCTCGATGTGCCCGTAGCCGCCTTGGCGCGTATCCGTGTTCGGCTGCTCGTAAAGGCACAGAAATTTGTTGTTGAAGGCCGCCTTGTGCGAACCCGTCAGCTCCTCGTATTGCACAAAATTGCCCGTGAAGTGCCACGACTGCGGCGGCGTCTCCGGCCGCCCGAGCCGGGTCTCGACGAGGCGGTTGGCCGATTGGAAATACTGATCCAGTAGAAAGCCCGAGGTGATGAGCGACTTCCCGATGGTATCAATAGGCTCGCTCGCCTTTTCCTTGGGAAAATCGGCCGTCAGGCCGAGCGTGTCCACCCGGCGGCCGAAGAGGGTCACGAGCGTGTTCTCATATTCCCGGTTTGAAAGTCGCCGCATCACCGTGCGCGCCGCCGTGCTCTCGATCTTGCCCCGGGTCGTCGCGATCCCTGCCCGCAGCAGCCGGATCACGGCGAGCATCTCGTCGTCGCTCGGCTGGCGCTCCGCCTTGGACGGCGGCATCTCGCCCAACGTGATTTGGTCGATCATATCCTTCGCGTCGATCAAGTCCGCCTCGGTCGCGAGCGGCAGCTTGAAGTTCGCAAAGGTACGGTCGCCTTTTTGGTGCTCATCGTCATGGCACTTCAAGCAGTAGGTGCCAACGAACTGCGACAGCGCCTTAGATTCCGCAGATTCGGCCGCCCGAAGGGGGCCTGCGGCTAGCGCCAGAATCAACCAGCCCACGAGCCGGACTAAAGCCGCGACGCCTCCGTCGCGTTTACCCCGCGAACGCGACGGGGGCGTCGCGTCTCCAGCCAGCCAACCGAAGCGCATCGGCGAACGAAAATTTACGGGCCCCACGTTACGACACTCCGAAACGGCCGGTGCTGTTACCGAACGACTCCGTTTCGACCCCCATGCGCTGGGCGAGGTCGACGTAAAGATTGCACAACGGCACCTTGTTCGAGCCGGTCGCAGGCAGCCGCTTGAATTCGCCATGGCGATAGCCACCGCCGGCGAGCACGATCGGGAGGTCGGAGTTTTTGTGCGAGTTCGCATCGCCGATCCCACTGCCAAACAGCACCGCCGTCGAATCGAGCAAGGTCCGGTCGCCGTCCTCGATCTTGGAGAGGCGCGCGATGAATTTGGCGAACTGCTCGATCTGATAGTTCTCGAGCGTAATCAGGTATTTGATCGCGGCCTCGTCGTTGCCGTGATGCGAAAGTCCATGATAAGATTTATCGATGCCGAGGTCCTGCGGCAGGAAGTCGCCGCCGATTTCCAACGTGGCGATCCTCGTCGAATCGGTCTGAAGCGCCAAAGCGATCAGCTCATAGAGTATCGGCAAATTCTGGACCTTACTCTTGTTCTCCGGCCGCCCGAAGGGCGGCTTCGGCTTGGGTAGACCGGCCCAACGTCGACGCAGTTCGAGGCGTTTTTCAACATCACGAATCGAAGTGAAATATTCGTCCAGCTTGTCTTTGTCCTCGCGGTTGACCTGCTTGGAGAGCCGATTCGCGTCCGCCAAACCCGCGTCGAGAATGGAAGCCTGCAAACGGTTCTCTTGGTTTCGACGGGCCAGACGTTCCTGGGAATCGCTGGCAAAGAGCTTATCGAACAAATCGGCCGGGCCCGTGATGGGCGGCACGCGGACGCCGGACTTCGTCCATGCGATCTGGCAGCCACCGTGGATGCCGCCTTCGGAACCCACCGTCAGCGACGGAAACCGGGTCTCGTGTCCGATCTCGTCGGCCATGAACTGATCGATGGAGACATTCCCGGTGGGACGGCTCTGCGCCTCGGAGTTAAGCACGCCGGAGAGAAAGGAATGAACCGCGAAGTGCCCGCCCTTGATGCCATGATCGAGCCCACGGTAAACGGTCAGGTTTTTGCGCACATCCCAAAGCGGCTTGAGCAACGTCGTCTGCTCGTAGGCCGAACCGGTCGTTTCCGGGAAAAAGTGCTTCGCCTGATAACCCAGCAAATTGCCGACCGCGACGAATCGACGCGTTCCCGCTCCCGCGCCCTTGGCCGACTGCACGGCCGAGTTGCCGCCGACCGCGCTGGCCAAGAGCGATGGGAGTGACGGGAGCGCGAGCGTCGCGCCAAGAGATTGGAGGATGAAGCGTCGGCGATTCATGGGGTTCGTGCTTGGGGGAAGATTTTGCGGGAACGGGAGACGAGCCGCGATCGCCTTGGGTCTCGGTTTGGGCCAGAATACCTGAACCCCGACAGACGTGCGGGGCAAGGGGATCGTTGCGGAAAAAACGCAGTCAATCGGCTCCCTTTAACCCGGATATCTCGTGGGGACGCGACGCACCCGTCGCGTTTCAGTCGCGAACGGCGACGGGGGCGTCGCCGCTCCAGTCGGCACAAGATCTCGGGAAATCCTCAGCCCGGTGAGCGCTCCGGCTAACGATTAAAAGGCACCGGGCCCGCTTCGCATTCGACCTTACTTCTTCACGGCTTTCGCGGTCTGGACCCGCGTCAGGCCATCGTCCTTGACCACAAATGTGACCGTGGAGCCCTCCTCCACTTCGCCGGCAATGAGTCCGCGGGCGAGCTGCGTCTCGATGTGGCGTTGCAGGAAACGCTTCAACGGTCGGGCGCCAAAGACCGGATCGTAGCCCTTCTCGGCGGCCCAGTCTTTCGCTTTTTTATCCAGCACCACGGTCACGCGACGGTCGGCGAGGCGCTTGTTCAGATCGGCCAGCAGAAGGTCCACGATCGACGTGATCTCTTCCAACGTGAGCGGCTTAAAGAGGATCGTCTCGTCGATGCGGTTGAGGAACTCGGGGCGGAACGACTTCCGCAGCTCCATCATGACGCTCTCGCGCACGCTTTCCGGGATCGTGTCGCCGGTCACGCCTTCAAGCAGGAAGCGCGAACCGAGATTCGAGGTCATGATGATAACGGTGTTCTTAAAGTCCACGGTGCGTCCCTGCGAATCCGTGATGCGGCCGTCGTCGAGGACTTGGAGCAGCACGTTGAACACGTCGGAATGCGCCTTCTCGATTTCGTCGAAAAGGATCACGGCGTAGGGCTTGCGCCGCACGGCCTCGGTGAGCTGGCCGCCCTCGTCGTAGCCGACATAGCCCGGAGGCGCGCCGATCAGCCGCGAAACGCTGTGCTTCTCCATGTATTCGGACATGTCGATGCGCACCATCGCGCCTTCGGTGTCGAAGAGCGTCTCGGCGAGCGCCTTCGCCAATTCGGTTTTGCCCACACCCGTGGGGCCGAGAAACAGAAAGCTTCCGACCGGACGCCGCGGGTCTTTGATGCCGCTGCGGGCGCGGAGAATCGCCTCGGTGACCAGCGTGACGGCCTCGTGCTGGCCGATCACGCGTTGATGCAATACGTCTTCGAGGCGGAGAAGCTTGTCCTTCTCGCCCTCGACGAGACGCGTGACGGGCACGCCGCTCCACTTGGAGACGACCTCGGCGATCTCTTCCTCAGAAACTTCTTCTTTGAACAGTGTGGTCTGCTCACGGCCTTTCTTCTCCAGCTTCTTCAACTCCTCTTCCATCTGAGGGAGTTTGCCGTGGCGGAGCTCGGCCACCTTGTTGAGGTCATAACCGCGCTCGGCTTTGTCCATCTCGATGCGGGTCGCGTCGATTTCCTCGCGCAATTTTCGCGTCTTCTGAACCGAAGCTTTTTCTTTCTCCCAATGGAGTTTGATGGCCTTGGATTTCTCGCGCGCCTCGGCGAGTTCGGCGCGAAGAGCGTCGAGCCGGCGCTTGCTGGCGTCATCTTTCTCCTTCGCCAGCGCCGTTTCCTCGATTTCCAAGCGGAGGACCTTGCGGGTGAGTTCGTCGAGTTCCTGCGGCATCGAGTCCATCTCGGTGCGGATCATCGCGCAGGCTTCGTCCATGAGGTCGATCGCTTTGTCGGGCAGAAATCGGTCGGTGATGTAGCGATTCGAGAGCGTCACGGCGGCGACGAGCGCGTTGTCCTGGATCCGCACGCCGTGATGCAGCTCGAAGCGCTCCTTGATACCGCGCAAAATGGACAACGCGTCCTCGACCGTGGGCTGGTCAACGACGACGGGCTGGAAACGCCGCTCAAGCGCCGCGTCCTTCTCAATGTGCAGGCGATACTCGTCGAGCGTGGTCGCGCCGATGCAGTGCAGCTCGCCCCGTGCGAGCATGGGTTTGAGCAGATTCCCCGCGTCCATCGCGCCCTCGGTCTTGCCGGCGCCGACGATCGTGTGGAGCTCGTCGATGAAGAGGATGATCCGGCCATCGGCTTGTTTCACCTCGTTGAGCACAGCCTTGAGACGTTCCTCGAATTCGCCGCGATACTTCGCGCCGGCGACGAGCGAACCCATGTCCAAGGAGAAGATCGTCTTGTCTTTCAGGCCCTCGGGCACGTCCCCGCGCAAAATGCGCTGCGCGAGGCCTTCGACGATGGCGGTCTTACCCACCCCGGGCTCGCCGATGAGGACGGGGTTGTTTTTCGTCTTCCGGGAGAGAATCCGGATCGTGCGGCGAATCTCTTCATCGCGGCCGATGACGGGATCCATTTTCCCTTTGCGCGCCTGAGTTACGAGATCGACGCCGTATTTCTCCAAAGCGGCGTAAGTCGCCTCGGGGTTGTCGGTGGTGACGCGTTGGTTGCCGCGCACGTCCTTTAGGGTCTTAAGCACTTTCGCCCGATCCAAGTCGAAGCTCTTGAAAAGTTTTTTGAGGCTCTCAGGCTTGGCGACATCGAGCAGGCCGAGCAGGAGATGCTCGACGGAGACGAAGTCATCTTTGAGCGACTTTGCTTCCTCTTCGGCCCGCGTCAGCACGTCGTTGAGGGCCTGCGTGACGTAAATTTTCGAGGTATCGACGCTGCCCGTGACTTTTGGCAGGCGCTCCAGCTCGCGGTCCACCGCGAGGGCGAGTGCGGCGGCCGTGAGGCCAAGTTTGTCGACGATACCGGAGACCAGCCCGTTCTCCTGCGTGAGCAACGCGGAGAGCAGGTGCCAGGTGTCGACCTCGCTGTGGTTGAGCGGACGGGCGACGTTTTGCGCGTCGGTGACAGCCTGACGCGACATCTGGGTGAGTTTGGCGGTGTCCATAATGATGATCTATCGCACGCCCTAGGCCAATTTGCGATGGGGTGATTTCCCTCGCACCGCTCCGCCGCACCGCCGAACAAGGCGCGACTCTGGGACAAAATGGTCCCATGGGTTGGGTCAAAATGCAGCAGGGCGCGACTCCGCCGATAGGAGCCCGCTTGCGGGCGATTTTCCGCCGCGCCGCACGCATCGCGCGCAAGCGCGCTCCTACGCCAGAATCGCGCGCACCACGTGAGCCTCCTCGACGCCGGTGAGGCGCGCGTTGAGGCCGCGAAAGCGATGGGTGAACCGCGCGTGGTCGATCCCGAGACAGTGCAGAATCGTCGCGTGCAGGTCGCGCAGGTGCACCGGATTCTCCGTGATATTATAGCAAAAATCATCGGTCGCGCCGTATTCCATGCCGCCCTTGATCCCCCCGCCGGCGAGCCAAACGGTGAACGCCCGACCATGATGGTCGCGCCCGCTGTTGGGGTCGCCCAGTTTGCCTTGGCTAAAGACGGTGCGGCCAAACTCGGTCGCAAACACCACGAGCGTGTCCTCCAACAGACCGCGCTGTTTTAAATCCCGAATCAGCGCGGCGGTCGGCTGGTCGATGTCGCGGCACTGGTTCGGCAACTGCCGGGCCATCGCGATGTGTTGATCCCAGCCCCGGTGAAAGAGCTGCACGAAGCGCACGTCCCGCTCGAGCAGCCGGCGGGCGAGCAGACAATTGGCCGCGTAACTACCGGGTTTTTTCACCTCGGGACCGTAGTCGGCCAACGTCGCGGCCGATTCCTGACTGATATCAGTCAACTCGGGCACGGAGGTCTGCATCCGAAATGCCATCTCGTAGGCGTCGATCCGCGCCACGGTCTCCGGATCACCGAGCTCGGCCGCGCGGCGGTGGTTGAGTTTCGCCAGATCGTCGAGCATCGCCCGGCGTTGGGGGCGGTCTACACCGGGAGGATTGTTGAGGTAGAGCACGGGGTTGGCTCCGGCCCGCAACCCGACGCCTTGGTGCGAGGCGGGGAGAAATCCGCTGCTCCAAAGGCGGGAGAAAATCGGCTGGCCGGGGTTTTTTCCCGTGCCTTGCGAAACCATGGCGATGAACGCCGGGAGATTTTGGTTCTCCGTGCCGAGACCGTAGCTCGCCCAAGCCCCCATGCTGGCATAACCGGGCAACTGATTGCCCGTGTTCATGTAGGTGATCGCGGGGTCGTGGTTGATCGCCTCGGTGTGCAGGCTTTTGATAATGCAGATGTCGTCCGCAATCGTCTGAATATTGGGCAACAGATCGCTGATCCACGTGCCATGTTTGCCACAGCGCTTGCCGGTCATCAGCGGCGGCACGATCGGAAACGCACTCTGGTTGCTCGTCATGCCGGTAATGCGCTGCGTGCCTTTGATCGAGGCGGGCAAGTCGAGCCCGGCATGCCGGTGCAGCATGGGCTTGTCGTCGAAGAGATCGACGTGCGAGAGGCCGCCACTTTGAAACAGGCAGAGCACGCGCTTCGCCTTGGGCGCGAAATGCGGCAGACCCGGCAGCCCCTTTCCGACCGCCCCGCCGGCCGCACCGGGCGCACCCAACGCGAGGGCGAGGTCGGAAGAAAGCAGGGCGCCGAGCGCGACGCCGCCGATCCCGCGGGCGTTACGACCGATAAAGGTGCGACGGGTGAGATGACGGAGGTAATCGTGAGCCGGTTGCATGGTGAGGAGGACGGAAGATGGAGAGACGGAGGGAAGGAGAGAGGGAAAGAACCGATCAGAAAGTCCAATCGTCGGGATGGGTGACGACGTAAACAAGCATCGCGATGATTTCGTCGTATTCTGCGTAGAGCGGCCGGCCGACTTCAGCTTCAAGGTAGCCGCAGCTCACGGCGAATTGGGGCCGAGTTTGCGTCTCAGCCGCTTCACCCTCGGCGTCGCTAAGCTTGGCGACCAACGCTGCCGGGTAGCGCCGCTTGCGCCAAGCCTCGGAAGCATTGGCGCTCACCGAACGGGAGGACAGACGACATTGATCGGTGAGCGAGTATCGCTCTTCCATCGGAAACTTCCGACTCAATTCAAACAACTTCATCGCCGCTGCAAAGGACCGGGCGTAGACGTCCAAATCGGTATGCCGACGCACCACTCGCCGTCGCGGCTTTTTCTCCCCTTCTCCCCCTCTCTCTTTCTCTCCTTCTTTCATCGTGCTTAGTTCCGGGTGATCGTCTCGCTGAGATTGAAGAGCAAAGAGGCCACTTGCGTCCATGCCGCGAGTTCAGCAACGGGAAGCTGCTCGTTGCGGGGCGACTCCCCGACCGCGAGCAAGGCTCGGGCCGCCGACTCGTCTTTCGCATAATGCGCCCGCTCGCGTTTTAACGCCGCGGCTAGCACGGCGAATTCTTGTGGTTGCGGCGGACGCGAAAGGCAGGCGACAAACGCCCAGCGCAGCCGGGCTTCATCGCTCTCCCTCTCTCCGTCCCTCACTCTCTCCGTCTCCGAATCGGCGAGCACTCGTTCCGCCAACACCCGTGAGGCTTCGACGAATTGGGGGTCGTTCAACGTCACTAGAGCCTGAAGCGGGGTGTTAGTCGTGCTGCGCGCCACCGTGCAGACCTCGCGATTGGGCGCGTCGAAGGCGGCCATATTCGGCGGCGACGCCGTGCGCTTCAAATACGTATAGAGCGAGCGCCGATAGAGTTTCTCGCCTTGATCCTGCACGAAAGTCTGCGCCGTCGCCGGGGTGCTCCCATAATGGCTGACCTCGCGCCAAAGGTCGCCGGGCGCATAGGGATTCACGCTCGGTCCGCCGAGTCGCGGCACCAGCAGGCCGCTGACGGCCAGCGCCTGATCGCGCACAAACTCCGCCGGCAGCCGGAAACGCGGCCCGCGCGCCAGCAGCTGATTGGCCGGGTCGGTCTCCAATTGCCCGGCGGTCGCGGCCGAGCTCTGGCGATAGGTCCCGCTCGTCACGATCAACCGCACGAGGCGCTTCACATCCCAACCGCTCTCGGCGAAATCAACCGCGAGCCAATCGAGCAACTCCGGGTGTGTGGGCCAATCGCCCTGCAAACCAAAATCGGCCAACGTGCCGACCAAGCCTTCGCCAAAAAATAACTTCCAGATGCGATTCACCGCAACCCGGGCGGTGAGCGGATTTCCCTTCATCGTGATCCATTGCGCGAGCCCGAGTCGGTTCTGCGGCGCACCGGCCGGCATCGGCGGCAGCGCGGCGGGGGTGCCTACCTCGACCTTTTCCCCGGGCTGCGCGTAGTCGCCGCGGTTCAATATAAACGTGTCGCGCGGAGCCGCGGCGACGGCCATGACCATCGTCGGAAACGGCTCGGTGAGCGCGGCCAATTGCTCGCGGGCGTTCTTGAGCTCAACCCGGTCACGCCACAACTCCGCCGCCTGTTGAGCGCACTGCGCCCAAAGGGTCGCCGTCGCCTCGGGCGGACGCGTCGCCGGGGCCAACGCCAGCGCGTCCACCACAGCGGCCGGCAGATCCGTGCCATCGTCGGTGCCAGTGACCACCGCGATTTGAATCAAGCCCGGCAGCAACGCGCGTCCGGCACCGAAGCCGAGCTGGAAGTTTAAATAAGGCCCCGCCCCTTGGAAGAGCGGCTTGGCCAGCGTGGCGGTGAGATGCACGGGGCCGTCGGTCGCAGGATCGGGAGACCAACCCGAGTCACTGCGCCGGTCGAGGCAGCCGACGGCGGGATGCTCCGCTTCCCACGAACTGGCGGTCACGCGAGCAAACGTCTCGAGTTTATTCAGGTCAACTTGATCGCCGGGCAACGCGCCGATGGACGCGTCGATGGCCGTAAGTTTGAAGGTGCCCTTTTTCACCGACTCCGCGGGGTCCGGGACGGCCGGGCCGGGCGCGGGTGGCGGGGAGGTTTTAAGGCGCGTGCCCTTGCCCCAGCCGTTGAGTGGAAACTCCGCCAGGGGATGCATCGTGACGCGCAGGCCGGTGATCGGGCGGTCGGTCTTCGGGAGTTCGGCCAAAATATCAAACGCGGCGAGATCGCCACCGCGAATGACCCTGACGCGGTCGTCGCCCACGATCTCGAGCACCGAAGCGTTCGGCGTCGAAACTTTCACCACCTTCACCGGCAACACTTGGAGATCGCGGCCGCGCTCCGCGAGCCGCGCCCGCTCGCGCGATTCCCAGGCGCCGAGCACCGCGGGATCGGGCTGCGCGAGCTTGGCTTCGAGCGCCGCGATGCGCGCGCGGAGCGCGGGCTGATCATTGGTTTTCAGCACGGTACGGGCGCGGACAAACGGCCCCGGATTCACCCCGCCGTTGCCGTCGAGCCCTTTGTCGCCGAGCGAATTAAAAAATGCGAACGTGCGGAAATAATCCCTCTGCGTGATCGGGTCGAACTTGTGGTCATGGCACTGGGCGCAGGCGAGCGTGAGCCCGAGCACGGCTTCGCCGAGGGTTTTGACGCGGTCGGCGTTATAGTTGGTGAGGTTCTCCTCGGGAATCGTGCCGCCCTCATGGGTGACCATGTTGTTGCGCTGAAATCCGGTCGCGATCTGGTCGGACTCGGTGCGATTCGGGAGCAGATCACCGGCAAGTTGCGTCGCGAGAAAGCGGTCGTAGGGCAGATTGTCGTTGAACGCCTGGATCACCCAATCGCGCCAGAGCCAGAGGTGCCGGCCGCCGTCGATGGAGAAGCCGTTGGTGTCGGCGTAGCGCGCGGCGTCGAGCCAATCGAGCGCCAGCCGCTCGCCGAAGTGCGGGCTCGCGAGCAGGCGGTCAACGAGCCGCTCGACGGCGTGCGGCGCGCGATCGGCGGCGAAGGCCTCGACCTCCGCGATTGAGGGCGGGAGTCCCGTGAGATCAAACGCCAGCCGACGAATCAGCGTGCGGCGATCCGCCTCGGGCGCGGGCCGAAGCTTCTGCGCGGCGAGCTGCGCCTGCACAAACGCGTCCACCGGGTTTTTGATTTTCGATGTTGAATTTTCGATTCGCGGTAGAGGCGATTTCTGCGGAGCGACGAACGCCCAGTGCGCTGAATACTTCGCGCCGGCCTCGATCCAGGTTTTGATTTTCTCCTTCTGCGCGGCCGTGAGCTTGGAATGGGAATCCGGCGGCGGCATCACTTCGTCCTCGTCGGGGCTGATGATGCGGAGCCAGGCCTCGCTGTTCGCGAGATCGCCGGGCTTGAACGGCGTGAGGCCGTCGCGATCCGCGTGCGCGAACTCGGCGCCATCGAGCCGGAGCTTGGCCTTGCGGGCTTTCTCATCGAAGCCGTGGCACGCAAAACAGTTCTCCGAAAGGATGGGCCGGATGTCGCGGTTGTAGTCGATGGCACGGGCGGTCGATCCGATCCAGACCGCCACGCTGAGGACCATCCATCGCGGGGTGGCGGCGAAAATTTTCGTTCGATTCATTTGGGTTGGAGCAACAGGAGAGAGCGAGAGGATCGAAAACCAAAGCGCAAACGTGAGCCGTGCAACGTCACTTTTCAGTGGAACGACGAAGCGTCGCGCTCGTGCCGTGGCTAAACGTAAGGTGAAGGAGCATCGGTGGTCTGAGGGCCGGGTGGACCGTAGGTTGAACGACCCGGGGCCGACTCACTCGGGAACGGGATCGCGGCGGAGCACGGGCTTGCCCTCCCAAATGGCGATATCGGTTGTTTGGTCGTAGGTAAGGATGCGGCTGGCGCTGTTCGGCGCGGGCGGGAGGTCGATTTTCGGCAGCCACTTTTTGTGCTCGGCGATGACGGCGGCGTGTTGCGGCCGACCGGCGAGATTGGTCCATTCGTTCGGGTCGGCCTTCAGGTCGTAGAGTTCCTCGCTGCCATCGGCGTAGCGGATGTAGCGCCAACGCTCGCTGCGGATGCCGTGGTTGCCTTGATTGTGGCTGGTGATGGCAGGACGGTCGCGTTTGGCCGCGGCATCCTTAAGTTGTGGCGCGAGGCTTAGTCCTTCGAGATCGGTGCGGGCGGGGACGCCCGTGAGGTCGATCAGCGTGGGATAGAGGTCGAGCAACTCCGCGGGCTGGAGGCAGCGCTGGCCAACCGTCACGCCGGGCCCGGCGAAGATGAGCGGCACTTTGGTGCTGCGATCCCAAAGGGTGTTTTTGCCGGTGATGCCTTTTTCTCCGAGGTGCCAGCCATGATCGCTCCAAACCACGACGATGGTGTTCTCGGCGACGCCCGTTTCATCGAGGGCGGCAAGCAGGCGGCCGACTTGCGCGTCCACGAAGCTCGTGCTGGCGAGGTAGCTGCGGACCAGATTGCGCCACTGGTTGTTTGCTTTGACCCAATTGAGGCGCGGCTCGGGCAGGTTCCAATGCAGATACCAAGAGAAACGCGGCGTGTCCTCACGATCGTTTTCCAGCACCTTCGGCAGCACGCTGTCGTCATCGGGGTATAGGTCGAACCACTTCTGCGTCGCGTAGCACGGCACGTGCGGCAGGAAAAATCCGGCGGCGATGAAGAACGGCTGGTCCTTCGGTGCGGACTTGATCTGCTCCACCGTCCAACTCGCGACCTTGTAGTCGCCTTTGCCGGTATCGTCGTTGTCGAGCGGCCACACGCCCCAATCCATGAGCGGATTATTGCCCATGGGGGTGGCGGGGATGAGTTTCTGCGGTGGCCTCGTGCCGACGCCGCCGAAGGGCGCGGTGACTTGAAATTCGGGGCGGACCGGTGCTGCGACCGCGGCGGTGTTCGCCTTGGCTTTGCCTTTGCCGGCTCCGGCACCGGGCGCACCCGTGCCGGCATGGAAGATTTTCCCCGTCGCAGCCGTGCGATAGCCATGATCGGCGAAATACTGCGGGAGAGTCACGCGGTCTTTCCACTCAGGTAACGAGCGAAACCACGGCGAGAGCCCGTAAATGCCGGTGGTGGTCGGGCGCAAGCTGAGCAGCAGACTGGTGCGCGAGGGGTTGCAAAGAGGCGATTGGCAGTGGGCGTTGAGGAACGTGGTGCCGCGCGCCGCAAGCTGGTCGAGATGCGGAGTCTTGGCCATCGGATGACCGCCAAGATGGCCGACCCAGTCGTTCTGATCGTCGATGGCGATGAAGAGGATATTTGGCTTCGCCGCGAAGGAGAGCGCTGGGCCGGCCGCGGCGAGAAGGAGTGCGATGAGGGTGAATGACTTCATGGGGTGAGCAGGAAGGGTTCAGGGCACCGGGCTACTTGGATTCATTCTTCGCCTTGCCTTGACCACCTTTGGGCCGCGGCTGGCTGGCGAGCGTTTTTTCACGAGTTCGGTGAAACTGTCCGTCGCCTGCGATTCGCCAGGAGGAAGGGGCATCGGGGGTAACATGCAGACGCAGGACGATTCGTAAATAGACTCCCGAAATCCCGATAAACTGACGAGTTTTAAAAAAAAGGGACGAGCAAGAATTCGTCGGCATCTCGAATCGCCCTGCCCCTCAGATTTAGAACGTGATCCTGAGCGCGGCCAACCTCCTTAACCGGCGGCGCTCGCCCAATCTCCTCCGCCTAAACCGCCAAGCGTGAAGCGCTGAGCTGCCGATACTGGGTAATACCAACGTCCCTTAACTTCTAGACGTTTGTCATTGCGAGGTGCGCGAAGCGCGCCGTGGCAATCCAGTGGATTGCTTCGTCGCTACGCTTCTCGCAATGACAGTCTGTTTCTCAAAGGACGCGGGTATAAGCCGTCGAAGACGGCGCGGGGCTCGCGAGGTTCGCCGCCTTGACGAGGGCCCAGCAGGGCCACCACCGGACTGCGTTTTCACCCGGTGCGGGTCCGACGGAGGGAAACGGCCCGCTCAACCGTTCGTGAAATCTGGCAACGTCGTTGCCGTTTTTCACCCCGCGAATTGGGCTAACTCACCGCGGATTCACCTCAAACACCTCGACGATCGCCACGCCGGGCCGCGCGGGCTGGCTGGGCAACAATTCAAATGGCTCCACGGTGACCGTGTAGTTTCCGGGCGCGAGGTCGGCCATAATGCACGGCTCGCGGCGGTTGCCGGGCGCAAAACCCGTCGCGAAAATCTGCCGTTCGTTGTAGTAGGTGACATCGGGCCGGAAGTCGTCTTGCACGCCGTTCACGCGGGCGGCGCCGGTGCTCCAATCGTCGTTTTGCATGATCCGCTCACCGGCGCCGTTGAAGATCTCCATGGCGGGATCGTCCATTGCGCCGAGGCCAAACTTGGCTAGCGACGGACCTTGCACGCGGATCAGGATTCGCTTCGTCGGGCCGGCCCCCGCCTTGACCACAAAACCCGCGATCATCTTGCGATCACGGTCGGCGAAGCCACGCGTCGAGAGACTCAGAAACCGATTGTCCGTCGCCTCGGCCCCGTAGGCTTCCACGAGGGCGACGCCCGGCGCCGGGCCGGTCACGTTGATGGTGTAGTTGCCGGGCGCGAGCGTGGTGAGCAGCGCGGCGTCGGCACTGCCGGCCACGAGGGGGAACGCGCCGGTCTGCGCCGCCGCCGCCGCGAGCGCCGCCGGGCCGGAGGCCGCTCCGATGGGCGTACCCCAATCGTCGTTCACGCCGGCGACGACGGGCGGATTCACGTCGACGTTGAACACCGTGAGGCGCGGATCGGTGAGGACCTCGGCGACATTAAACGGCGCGGCCGCGAGTGCCGGACCGGTGGCGCGAAGCAACACGCGCCGCGGGCCGGTGCCGCCGACCGCAAAGCCGGCAATGAGTTGCTGTTCGCCGAGGCCGCTGAAGGCGCGGGTCGCGACGTTGAGCAAGGTGCCGGTGTTGGAGGTGGCGCGGGTTTGCAGGCGGAAATTGGCGACCTCGAACGCGCACTGGTCGATTGTGAGGGCATTATGCGCCTCGCCGGATTCCCCGGGCGGCACGCCCACCGGCAGGCTGATCGGCGCGGGCGCGACCACATTGGGATTCGAGAAATAACCGATCCGCGTGCCCGGCGCGTAGGCCATGATCGTGCGATAGGTGAGACTGTCCTGACCGCGAAACCGATGGCCGAAGCTGTAAGGATAGGCACCGAAAGAGAGCGCGCCGAGGGCATTGCGGGCGTTGTTGCGGTCATGGGCACAGCCCAAGTTGTGCCCCAACTCGTGCGAGACCACTTCGGTCCCAGAGACGTAGGCGTATTCGACCACAGTGAAACCATAGAGCGGATTGGTATTCTCGGCGGGTGCTTCGAGCACGTAGCCGAGGCCGCTGCTCGATGAACCCACGCGCTGCAGAATCAGGCACACCAGGTCGGCCCCGGCTTCATCGCGGATCGCGTGGATCTCGTCCATTTGACCATCCGTCGTCTTGCGGAGCGCATCCAAGGCCTCGCTTTGCACCATCGTGCCGGTGCTGACCGATTCGTCGTAGCGCACTTCGGCGATGCGCACGAGCCGCACCCGGGCCGCGATTTGGCTAGCGGCGAGATCGCTGTTGGTTTTCGCCATGGCGTTGTCGAAAAGGCTCTGCAACGCGGCGGTGCGGGCCGCGCCCGTCAGGGTCGGCAACACACTTTGGGTGTAGGCAAACATCACATCGACGACGACGCCCGTGCCCGCGCTGGCCGCTGCTCCAAAGGGCGGCGCGGGCTCCGCACCCTCCGACCCCGTCGCCGCGCCGGCCGCTTTGCGCCGGGCGAGCGTGAGCACCGCATCCGCGTCAAGGACGGGGCGCGGCGCATCGATCTGGGCACACGGCGGGACGAGTTCGTCGTCGATTTCGTAAAACTGCGACAGCTCGGCGGTGGCCGCGCGCAGCGCATAATTGCCCAACTCCACGTCTTGGATCGCGGCGTGGAGGAAGCCGTCGTTGTAAGAAAACAACGCCCGGCTCTGCGGCCGGCCCTCGATCGTGCCGATGCTCGTGAAGCGATCCGGTCCGAGCGTCGTGGTTTCGGCGATCAAGACCTTGAGCGTAGCGCCACCGGGTAGCGGCACATCGAGACGACCCTCGCCGGCCCGGGCCCAAAACGGCGACGATTTTCCCGATAACAGCTCCCGGTTGAGCCGCACGTAATGCATCGTCCGCGTCGGCGCCGGCAGCGCGCGGGTGAGCGCGGGCCCATCGGCCGGAGCCGCATAGCTGAACAAATCCCGCTCGCGTGCCGGCGAATTCAGCACGGGCGCCGCTGTGATTGTCCGAGGCTCGGACTCATTGGCTGCGGCCAACGGCAGCTTCGCTGCTCTTTCTTTCGCCCTCGCTCCTGCTGCAATCGGCGCAGAACCGCGTGGCCCCGGCATCAGCGCCCACCAACCGCCGCCGATGGCGATGAAGAGCAGAAGCAGAGGCCAAAGCGCCCGGCTCGGGTGACGACGTTCAAAACGCATCCCCCGAGTTCATACGGCGGCGACGATTTGGCAACGCGACTTCCCGCCAAAGCCGATCGCAGCTAAACGGCGCACATCGCCGCTATCCTTTTTGCCCGTAGCGGCCGAGGTCAGGAGGCCGCATGCGCCGCGCTGCCTGCCCGCCCACCACCTCACGACGTCGGCCGCACGCAATCTACCGCGATTCCCAGTCTCCGGAGCCAAGCTTTCTGAGGCAAAAATCGCGCTGAATGTTACAAACGTGTGAACGCAGAAATACTCCGATATTTTTTGAACACATTGAGTGCCTCCGCGTCTTCCGCTCCGTAGTTCAAGGTTTGTTTGGTGTTAGGGTTAGGTTGAAGGCCGTCTAGGGGTAGACGGCCTTCTTTTTTGCCAACCTTCGAGTCGCTGGTTGGTCCACCGCTTTTGCCGGAGTCGCTTAAGGGGATGGCCATCTCTCATACCAGCGTCCCTTGATTGATAAACAGACGGTCATGGCGGGAAGCGCAGCGACGAAGCAATCCAGTGGATTGCCACGGCGCGCTTCGCGCTCCTGCTCTCGCAATGACAAACGTCTAGGAATTAAGGGACGTCGGGATCACACCCTCGCGATTTGAATTAGCGAGTTCGCCCGAAAGATACAAAAAAGGCGGCCGAGATAATTCGGCCGCCTCGATTAGAAGCTAAGAATCTACGAAAGGCCGCTTAGAAGGTCTTGCGGATAGAAACGTAGAAGAAACGACCCGCTGGGCGAGATACGAAGCTTTGATCGTAACCAACACTATCGTAATAGAGATGAGGTTTTTTATCTAGTACGTTATCCACCCCGACCGTCAGCCGGGTATTCTCCGCAAATGGCACGAGGCCGGTGGGGATATCCCAGCCGTAGAAGCCATTGAATGTGTAATAAGATTCAACTTCATAACCGTCACGCACGTAGTCGCCGTAGGGGCCGACAAAATTTTGGGTGAGGCCCGCGCTGTGCTCCTTGCGAGTCCAAAGCACGCTGCTTTGAATTCGGACGCGAGGGAAGCCATCGCGCCCGGCAAGATTCGCCGGATTGCTCGTGCGGGTGAAACCGTAGAACTTATTGTAGGAGGCGCTGCTACGGAGCGAGAATTGGCCGTAATCGGTCGTGCGCTTACGGTAATTCACCTCGATATCGTACCCCTCGACCTTTTGGAAGGCGAGGTTGAGCACGCCGTCGAGAATTGAAACAATGCGGCCGGGCACAGTCACCGTCTGCCCAGGAGCAACCGGGGTCGTCGCGTTGTTTGGACCGCTCAGCACGTTGATCGGGCTGGCCGTGGTATTGGTGTAAGTCTCGGTACCGGGAGCACGCGTAACCAAGCCGGCCGTGCCGCCGCCCACTTCGTTCTGGCGAATGAAGCCGGTGCCAGTCGTCGTGATGACGTTCTCTTGCTCGATGCGGAAATATGAGCTGCCAAAGGAAAGGCCCTGCAATTTTTTGAAAGGAACTTCATAAACGAATCCGTACTGCATGCCTTTGGCGAGTTCCGGGGTGAGGTTTGAGTTACCACCGGCGCGAACGAGCCGCTGGGTGGAGGCACCATCAAAGGGGTCGCCGGTGAGAGCTTGGGGACGACGAAGGTCCGGCAGACCGTTAGGCAGGGACTCGCGCACGCCGCCGAAGAGCTGGGGCAGAGTCGGAGCGCGGAACGCTTCGTTGTAAGTCGCGCGGAGTACGAGCGACTTGAACGGCTGGTAACGGATGCCGTAGTAGGGCTTCAAGCCGGAATCGTAGCCTTCGCTGAACTTCTCGAAGCGACCGGCCGCGGTAAGCGCGAGCGAGTGCAGGAACTTAACGGTGCCGGTCTTCACGAGCGGCGCGGTCAATTCCATGGCGACGGACTCAACCGTGCGACGGGCGTCGGTCGAATCGGCGAGCCTAACCTGGCCAATGATATCATCCAGCTTGGTGGAGATCGCGTCGTTGGCTTCACCGAACTTCTCCTTGCGGGCCTCAAGCAAGAAAGCGCCGCCGAGCGTGCCGGTGGGCAATTCGTAGAGATCGCCGGAAACTTGGCCGTGCCAGAGATCGAGGGTCGAATACCCGCCCTTTTGCGTGGTCACTCGGAAGCTATCGAGCGTCGACTGCGGGTTGCGATAGTTGGCCCCGCCGAAGATGTTGAGGGCGTCGGGGGTGCTCCGGGCCAGGGACGCGCGAAGGCGGCTCTCGGAAATCGCATTGGAGGTCACGTCGACCACCTTGTCATTGTCATACGAGTAGTAGGTGTCCCAGTTCCAGCGACTGCTGATCGTGCCCTTGACGCCGGCAACGAGGCGGTAGGAATCGTTGGTGATATCGGCCTTACGCGGCCCGATATCGACGGGGCGGAAGTTGAAGTTCAGGTCCACGCCAAAGGGATTCCAATGGTTGGTCTTCGGCAGGAGGAGATTGTTGTCACCCGCAGTCGAGATCGGCGAGGGCGCCAGCTCGATGTGTGATTTGTTCTGCTGGAACGCCGTCTCGAGGTAGAGGCTGGTGTTCGTGGTCAGATCGTAGCGGAACGTGGTGTTGATACCCGTGCGCAAGGTCTCCGGGGTGAGCCAAACAAATTCTTGGAAATTGTAGAGATTGGAAGGATCGCCACCGGGCGAAAGCCGCTGGGCCTCATAGGTAGCCGCCGCAGAGGCATTAAACGCGCCACCGGTGCCAATTCTCAAAGGGCTGGCAAAGCTCGGTGTCGCCGAAGCCAAGGTGCCGGCGACGGCCCCACCGGTGCCGGGCAGACGGGTGATCGGGGTGCCCAGAGCCAAGCCGGGGATATTCACACCGTTTACGCCGTTGACTTGGCCAGCGGCGAATCCCGACAGGCTCACCCGAGCTTGAGGACCGGTGCCAGACCGCAAGTCGAAATAGCCAGCCTCTGAATCAGCGACGTAGTCGCCTCCCAGCGCGGCGAAGCGTTTGGTCAAATCTGCCGTCTTGGCAAAAGAGGTGTCAGAGGCCTTGAGCGCTCCACGCTCGAATACCGAGATGCCTACCGTGGCGCTGGCCTTGCCGCTGGAAGCACCGCCGAAGAACGAGAAAGACTTCTCGCTAACGTCCGTGTTGAAAGAGTTGCCGTAGCTGAGACCAACCTCGGCGCCGGTGTAATCCTTGCGGAGGATGATGTTAACAACGCCAGAAGTGGCATCAGCGCCGTAGATGGCAGAGGCACCGTCCTTGAGGACTTCAATGCGCTCGACCATGGCGATCGGGAAACGGTTAAGATCGACAAAGACCGTGCCACCCGAGTTGTTACCGGTCGGGGCGACCCGACGGCCGTTGACAATGATCAAGGTGTTATTCGCGCCAAGACCCCGAAGGTCGAGAGCCGTGGAGCCACGAACCGCTGCAGTCGTGCCTCCCTCGTTGATTCCGATTTGACCCGCCTCGGGGAGATCGCGAAGCAAGTCGGTCAAATTGGTGCGACCGGTGGCGTCGATTTCCTGACGCGAGATCATTTTGATCGGCGAAGGGCCCTCAAGGTCTACCCGCTTGATATTCGACCCCGTAACCTCGAATTTCTCGAGTTTCTGGGGACCTGAGTTAGCGGCGGTGGTAGTCTCCACGACAGGCTTCACCGTCGTTTGCGCGACCAAAAGGCCGGCACCGAGGAGAGAAGCAGTCGCGAGACGCAAGGCCGCAGAAGCGGCAGAGGACATCGATTTGTTCATTGCGATTGTGTGGGTTGTAGTGGTTCCGGAACAGCAGTTGAGAGACTTTTCCGTTTAGTAGCCCTCCAGCAGATAGCTTCGCGTCGTATTTTGGCAACCCGAATTTTCAAGAACGTAACTTTCGTAACAATTGGCTACCGGGATTGACTCGTCGGACAAATCCGCCTGATTTCGCAAAAATATCCGCTTATGAGAACCCCTCGCTTCCTTCTGCTGTTGTTCCTTTCAATCACCGGCCTTCAGGCCGAGCCGGCTTCGCTCATCCCGCTGGACACCCTCTTCGCCGAGGCCGACATGACCTCTGTCGCCATCTCCCCCACCGGCCGTTATCTTACGTGGCTCGCGCCGAAAAATCAGCGCATCAACCTCGCGATCATGGACCGCGAGACCAAACAGGTCCGCTGGCTCACCAACATGAAAGAGGAGAGCATCACCGCCTACCAATGGGTGAAAAAGGATCGCATCCTCTTCGCCCAACAATGGGGTGGCCGTGAACAATACGGCATGTTCGCGTGCGATCCCGACGGTGGAAATCTGGTGGTCATCAACAAACTTGAACGCGTTGAGGCCACGGCCGAAGGCGCCGGCCAAGCCGACGCCCCCAGCAGCGAGCGCGATTTACCGAAGAACCTCATCAGCACGCTGCCAAAAGATCCGGATCACATCCTCATGAACCGCATCCGGGGCAGCTCTTTCCTCGGGGACGTCGTGAAGGTCAATATCCGCAACGGCAAAGAAACCATCGAAGAGCGCAACTACATCAATGCCCGTGCTTGGATCGCTGACCGTAACGGCGTCGTCCGCGTCGCCATCTGCACCGATTTCGAAGAACCCATTCGCGTCAGATACCGCTCCACCGCCAAGAGCGAATGGCGCACCATCGGCGAATTTTCCAAGGAAACGTCTCTCTTCTTGGAGGAAGCCGCTCCGATTGAACCCCACTGGCGCCCCAGCGTTTTCGCGAAGGACAACCGCACCCTTTATGTAAAAACCTTTATGGAGCACGACAAGTCCGCGCTCCGCACCCTCGACCCCGAGACCGGA
>NSIG01000033.1 GCA_002737275.1 Opitutia bacterium | reverse complement strand
TTGCCGTGAAATCCTCATTCTTCGTAAACTCCGTGGCGTGCCGCAAAAGGCGATCGCCGCTCAGCTTGGCCTCTCGGAACAAACCGTGCAGGTGCAGGTGTCCCGTGGCGTGCGCCGGTGCGAGGAGTTTTTGAGAGCCCACGGTGTTCAGCCCTGAATCGATCATGAGACGCCCTCGTTCCTTCAATCGCGACCGCACCCAGGCGGAGGTTTGCCCGATTTCTTCGGCGATTCGCGAAACGGCGGCGGATTGGGTGGCCCGCCGCGACGCCGGGTTGACGGCGCGCGAGGAAGTCGACTATGCCGCGTGGCTCGACGCTGACCCCGCGCATCGCACGGCCGTGAACGGACTTGATTTAACGTGGAAGACCTTGGACCGCCCCTTGGCCAGCGGATCGGCTGACGCCGTGCTGGGCGAACTCGTGCACCGCGCACACATGCGGCACGGGCGGCGCACGGTCGCGTTCGGCGTTGCCTCGCTCGTGTTGCTGGTCGGTGCAGGTCTCGGCTGGCAGGCTTGGCGCCCGTCGTCCGATTTGAGATCGCCCGCGATGGTCTCAGCGGTCGTTTTATTGCCGTCGATCCAAGCGCTGCCCGATGGTTCGGTCGCCGAGTTGCGCGACGGGGCGGAGATCGCGGTGGAGTTCACTGACGCCCAACGCCGTGTCGTCTTACGACGAGGCGAGGTGTATTTTAAAGTAGCGAAGAATCCGGMGCGGCCCTTTGTCGTGGTAGCGGGCGGCGTAGAAGTGCGGGCCGTCGGCACCGCCTTCTCGGTCGATTTTGGAAAAAGCACGGTCGATGTGTTGGTCACGGAAGGAAAAGTGGCTGTGGCGATGAGCCCTCGTGCCATGGCGTCGGTCGASGCAACGCAGCCGAATCCAGAGCCGCTTTTGGTTGGCGCGGGCCACGGCACGACTGTCGTCACAACCGCTCGGCAAGCGGACTCGGAAAGTCGCCCGGTGTCTGAGGCAGACCTCCAGTCCCGCCTCGGGTGGCGCAGCCCGCGCCTCGAATTCTCCGGCACGCCACTGATTGAAGCGGTCGCTCTGCTCAACCGTCACAACCGCGTGCAGTTCACGATCGAAGATCCCGATTTGGCGCGAACGCGCGTCAGCGGAATTTTCGGCGCAGTGAACACGGATGCGTTTGTCCGCCTGCTCGAATCCAGTTTCGGCGTCCAATCCGAGCGGCGCGGGGCCGACGAGATCGTGCTGCGCCGCAATCCGTAGCGCCACATGAGGCGAGACTGGCCTCAAATCGCGGGGCCTGGGTGGCTGAAAGCGTTTCCCGCCAACTCGTCGCGTCGGCGCATAAGATGGGCCCGCTCGGCCGGCGCTTGGGCTTGGGCGCCATCGCGATCGCCGCTGCGGAGCAAAACGGTGGCGAGCGCGTCGGGATAGTCGGCGATGGAGCGCCGAATGGGTTCGGCTCGGCGCAGCGCTTCGATGGCGGCGGGAAGCCGGTTGGATTGGGCGAGTAGGAGCCCGAGATTATATCAGGCGCGGTCGAAGCGTGGGTCGCGTTGGATCGCGAGACGGAACGCCATCTCGGCGTCAGCGGGTTGACGGGCTTCCGAGAAGGCGAGGGCGGAGCGGAAAGCCGCGGGGGCATCGTTGGACTGGAGCTGGGCCGCGCGGAAAAAAGCGGCGGCGGCGAGATGTTGGAGGGAGCTGACGGGATTGCCTTAGCCGTTGTCGGTGAAGTATGGAACTTCGGCCGCGACGGTGGGCGAGGCCGTCACGAGCCGCGCGGCGAATTCTATGAACGGTCCAAACAAGCGGAGAGATGGAAGGATCGGAAACCCGGGGAGCGACTGGGGTAGAGTAGAAAAACTCTAGAGGCGGAAGTTGTCGGATTCAGTATATTGCAATCGTTGCAGGGCCCGCGCTTGCAATCGCGAACCGGCCTGCGTGACTCCATTCCTTGAACGCAGCGCTCGCTCATTTCAGCCTCGCCGAACTTGAAGCCCGCTTCGTCGCATGGGGTTACAAACCGTCCCATGCGGCGCGGGTGTTGCGGGCATTTTATGCGAGCGGCGGTGTGGTGCCGACCGAAAACTCGGATGCGGCTGGTGGGGTGCGGTTGCCGGGGGGGTTGGCCGAAAAAATTCGCACGGCGCTCGCGTTGCCTGCGGGCGCGCCGGCGACGACCACGTTGGCCGTTCGGCAAGTGGCAGCCGATGGCACGACGAAGTTGCTCCTGCGGTTGCACGACGGGCGCACGGTCGAATCGGTCCTGATGCCCGACTACCATGCGGACCGCGCGGCGGGTTGCATATCGTCGCAGGTGGGCTGCGCGATGGGCTGCGATTTCTGCGCGACGACGAAGACGGGATTCGAACGTAACCTCACGGCCGGTGAAATCGTGGAGCAATTTTTGGCGCTGCGGCGCGAGGCGCTCGCCGGCGGCCGAACATTACGCACGCTGGTGTTTATGGGCATGGGCGAGCCGATGCTTAATCTCGACGCGGTGCTCACCGCGATCGATCGCATCGCCGACAACCGGCTCGGCGCGCTCGGTTGGCGGCAAATCACCGTCTCTACGGTGGGCATCGTCCCGGGGATCGATGCGCTTACTGCGGCCGGGCTGAACGTCCACCTCGCGGTCTCGTTGCATGCGCCCGACGATGTCACGCGCGCCCACCTGCTCCCGATGGGGCGGCGATTCGAGATTAACGAAATCCTCGCGGCGGCCGACCGGTTTGAAGCGAGTCGGGGTCGGCCGGTGACGATCCAGTATTGCCTGCTGCGCGGGGTGAACGATGGGGCGGAGCACGCGCGCACGTTGGCGGCGGTGCTCGGGCGGCGGCGCATGCATGTGAACCTGCTGCGCTACAATCCTACCGGGCTCAGTCTGCGCGGCCGTAACTACGAGCCCTCGGACGACGCGACGGCGGAAGCGTTCGCCGCGATCTTACGCGAGCACGGCCTAGTGACGCATTTTCGCCGTTCGCGTGGGCCCGACATTGATGCGGCATGCGGTCAATTGCGGCGGAGAGCTGCGACGGGCGTGTTGGAAGGTAGCGGCAACGCTTGAGTCGGGCGAAGCCGCAGTGGAGCCTCTGGAGTTCACTTAAAGCCTTGCGTCTTCGCTTTCCTGTTTAGTGGCTATCGGCAGATTTGACCAGGTGCCGTTTGCTCCGGCGCGTTTCTTCGCCCCATTCCGATCCAATCCCCTTTCCCCATGAAATTCACCCGACGGCAGTTTTTGAAAACGACAGCAGTGGTTTTGGGCGTCCCCACGTTCATCCCGGCTTCGGCGCTAGGCCGCGATGGCACCGTGGCGCCCAGTAATCGGATCGTAGTGGGTGGCATTGGTCTCGGCCCGCGGGGCCGCGAGGTCCTCAAAGCGTTTCTCGGTCAGCCCGAGGTACAGTTCGTGATGATCGCCGACGTGCAGGAGACGCGGCGCGAAGTCGTTCGCGTCATGGCCAACCGGCATCACGGCAACCAAGACTGCGTCAAGACCCGCGACATGTATGAGGTGCTCGCCCGCCCCGATATCGACGCGGTCGTGATCGCCACTGGAGATCGGTGGCACGCGGTGTTGAGCATCCTCGCGGCGAAGGCGGGCAAGGACATTTATTGCGAAAAACCGTGCAGCATGACGGTGCGAGAAAGCCAAGAACTAGCCGACGCGATCAACCGCTACGGCCGGGTTTTTCAAGCCGGCACGCAGCGGCGCAACGTCGATAATTTCCGTTTCGCGGCGCAACTCGCCCTGAGCGGACGGCTCGGCAAGATCCACACGGTCCACGCGGGAATACTGCCGTTGGAAGAGAGTTTTAAATGGTTACCGGCGGAACCGGAGCCAGCCCGTGATCTGGTCGATTGGGATCGCTGGCTAGGACCCGCACCGTGGCGGCCGTATAACAAGGACTACGTGAACGGGCGTTGGCGCGGCTACTTTGATTTCCACGGCGGGGCGGCCCTACCGGAGTGGGGCGCGCACACGGTCGATCTCTGCCAGTGGGCGGCTAACGCGGACGACACGACGCCGGTCGCCTATGAGGCCGACGGACAGACCATCTACGGAAGCTATGCGAACGGCACGAAACTCGTCATGCGCCTTTCCGGATTTAAAGGTGAGGGTAATTGGGTCGCACCTGGCACGTGTCCGGTTCGCTTTGAGGGCGATGAGGGTTGGATCGAGGCCGCCGACACCGGCAAGGTTGCGGTATCGTCGCCAAAACTCCTAGAAGGAGGCGCGCCGGCGACGATGCCCGGCACGGATCCGACCAAGCACGTTCGCGATTTCCTCAATTGCGTGAAATCTCGCGCCAAACCGGCTGGCAACGCCGACATCACGAGGCGAGGCCATATCATCTCCCACGCCGCATCTATTGGTTGGCGGCTCGGTCGAAAAGTGGAATTTGATCCCGTCTCGGAGACGTTCGTGAACGACGCCGACGCCAACCGTATGTGCAGTCGGGCGCGCCGCGCACCGTGGCACGCCTGAACCCAAGCCCGAGATCATCCCATGAAATTTATCCGCTCTCTGCTTCCGGTCTTCGTTGTGTTGGTGCTGGCCGGCTGTGCCACCGCGCCAACATCTCCACCCAGTCCCGTCGAAACGGCCGGCCTCGCCGTACTCGCGTCCGACGCCGGGCTGCGGGAAAAGGCCCGTGCGTGTCAGGAACTCGGTGACTTCGGCGGGCCCGCGTCGGTTCCGGCTCTGGCCGCTCTTATCGGCAAGGAACATCTCGCAGACTATGCCCGCAGCGGACTTGAAGGCATCAAGGATCCCTCGGCTGGCGCGGCCTTGCGTGCGGCTCTGCCCACGCTCGAAGGCCGCTATTTGGCCGGCGTGGTGAACTCACTGGGCGTGCGACGCGACACCGCGGCCGTGCCCGCCTTGCAGAAACTGGCGCTTGATCCAAAGCGGGGCGCGGCCGAGGCCGCGATTGCTTCGCTGGGAATGATCGCGACGCCCGCCGCGGCCAAGACACTGCAAACTATTTTGGTCAGTGGTCCCGCAGCCCTGCGTGTCCCCGCCGCCCACGCCGCGCTCGTGGCCGCCGAGCAGCTGGTCAGAGACGGAAACACGACAGGCGCGCGTGCGGTGTTGAACGCGGTCGTGCAGGCTTTGCCGCCCGGCCACCTTGCAACCGCGGCAAACGACAAAGCCGTCACGCTGAGCGGTGCACCGGGTGCGCCGGCGCGAAAGTAGGCGGCGTGGCACCGTAACTTCAGGGGAAACAGTTTGCGCCGGGGCGGAAGCGGCACGCAAGTCGGCTCGCCCTTCCGCGCCAAAGAAGTAATCAGCATCACTTGATGCTTTTGGCCTGCAGCGGTTCTGCCGCGGCAGGCTTTTTTGTGGATCGATTTCGGAGGCAGAACTTCGCCCTGCGGGTGTTCCTCGATTGAACGGAGAAAACCGGTGAGAACTCGCGGGCTAGTCGATATTTCACCACCGACTCCAACCTTGTTCCCGCGGACCGGTGCGAGCCTTGGTCGCCGCGAGCGCCGCCCTCTCCTGAAATCAGAGCATCGGGACGTGCGGTTCGGCGTCGGCGTCGTAATTGATTCCGGGTAGGCCGAAGCCGAAGAGCTTCATGAACTCGCTGCGGTAGCCGGCGATGTCGGTGAGTTCAGTGAGATTCTCGGTGGTGACCTTAGGCCAGATTTCTTTGACCGCGGCCTGGACCTCTTCGCGCATCTCCCAGTCGTCGACGCGAATACGACCGCCGGCGTCGAATTGGGGGCCGGTGGGCGCATAGAGCTGCGTGGCGAAGAGGCGGGCCATCTGTTCGATGCAGCCCTCGTGAGTGCCCTTTGCCTTCATGATCTTGTAGAGAATGGCGATGTAGAGCGGGACGACGGGAATGGCGGAGCTGGCTTGGGTGACCAAAGCCTTGTTGACGGCAATACATGCGCGACCGCCGGAGTGCTGGAGCTTGAGCAAGGAGTCGATGCTGCGGGCGGCGCGTTCGAGGTCGTTTTTGGCGAGGCCGATCGTGCCGTTTTTGTAGATCGCCCAAGTGACTTCGGGGCCGATGTAGGAGTAGGCCACGGATTGCGCGCCTGGGGCAAGGAGCTTGGCTTCGGAGAGGGCTTGCATCCACATCTCCCAATCTTCGCCGCCCATTACCGCGGTCGTGTCGGCGATCTCTTGGTCATTGGCGGGCTCGATCGTAACGGTGCTGACGATTCCCTTGTCGGTATCGACCGTCTGATTGGTGTAAGATTGGCCAACCGGTTTGAGGACGGACTTGTGGACGGCGCCGGTGGTCGGATGGGTGCGGCGGGGCGAGGCGAGGGAGTAGACGACGAGATCGACCTGGCCAAGATCGGCGCGGATGAGGTCGAGGGTCTGGCGTTTGATGTCGGCGGAAAAAGCGTCGCCGTTGAGGTTCTTGGCGTAGAGGCCGGCGTCGCGGGCAGCTTGAGTGAAAGCGATGGTGTTATACCAGCCGGGGCTGGCCGGGCGGTCCTCTTCGGAAGGACGCTCGAAGAAGACGCCAAGCGTGGCAGCACCGGCGCCGAAAGCGGCAGTCACGCGGGACGCGAGGCCGTATCCGGTGGAGGCGCCGAGCACGAGGACCTTCTTCGGGCCGCCGGTGAGCGGAGGCTGGGATTTGACGTGGGCGATCCACTCTTGGACGTGCGCAGCACAACCGGCGGGATGGGCGGTGATGCAAACGAAGCCACGGACTTTGGGTTTAATGACCATAGGGATGAAAGCGTTTCCCGCGTGCGCGGGTGGAGCAAGTTTCAAGTGCGGTTTACCTCACGATGAAGTGAGTAACAACGCTCCCATAAATTAGAGCCAAGAATGGGAAACGACAACCTAGGCAAGATGCCCGGGCGACGTTAAGGACCGATCAGCACCATCGGGCCCTCGGCCTTCGGCACGCCGCCCTTACGCTCCAAGCTGACGGCAAATTTTGTGACGGTCTTGACCGGGAGATTGGGCCTGAAATTCAGGCGAGCTTCGCCCGTGGCAGGATCGACCTGGAACACTCCACCATCGATTGGGATCGGATATTGGGGATCGACGACCCAAAGCTGGTAATCCTTGTCGGCGGCAAGCGCCGGAAGCTTCTGGACCGTGAGCACGCCCTCCTGGTTGGCGGGATTCCAGACCGCAACGGCCAGGGCTTGCGGGCTGTTGCCGAAGAGCGAGGCGAGGGTCGCGATTTTGTAGTCGGCGAGGGTGCCTTGCGAGGCGAGTTGGCGGGTAAGATCACTCACGCGTTGATCGCGGGCGGTGAGCTCCCGGCGGGCGGAGGCAATCTGGTCTGTGGAAACAACGAGCTGCCGGGCCGAGTCAGCGGCGGTGCGTGAGGCTTCGACCAGCCGCGACTCCAGTGCTGTAACCAAGCTGGAGGATTCGGCAGCTTGAGCCGAGGCGGCGGTGAGTTCTCGACGACTGATCAGGCGTTCAGCTTCGAGCTGATTGTTCGCTCCGCGCAGAGCAAGATCGGCGAGTGTTTGCTGGTCGCGGAGCGCCGCAACTGCAGCGCGCTCAGTAACGAAGGCTTGACCAAAATAGGCGGTGGTCAGGGCGAAGCACGCAGCGGCGGCTAGCCCAATCCACGAGGCAAACGGCAGAACGATTCCCGGAGACGGGCGGGCTGACGCTGGAGCCGTTTGAGTCGAAAGACTGGCGAGGATGCGGATTTTGAGGAGCGTGGGCGGAACAACGGGAGGCGCGGAGTGAGCGAGTTCGGCCGCCGTTGAGCGGAATGATGCCACCAGAGCAGCGAGAGCGGGATCAGCTGCAACGGCGGCAGTCAACTCGGCTTGTTCAGCCGGTGAAAGGAGGTCGACGGCGCCGATCGCAGCGAGTTCTTCTGTGCGTTCGGCGATCAATGGTGGGCAGCGAGTCGCTCGCGAAGTTTGAGCAGACCACGACGAATCCGGGCCTTGATGGTGCCGAGCGGAGTGCTCAGGCGGGCGGCGATCTCTTCCTGCGTAAGACCACCAAAAAAGGCGAGTTTAAGGGCGCTCTGTTGATCGGATGGCAAAGTCTCGACGGCGGCGCGGACGGCCGCGGCTTGATCGGAAGTATCGGCTGATTCGTCGGCGGAAGGGCCGGAGGAGTTTTCGTCGAGTCCGAGGTCTGACGGGGCGGAGTTTTCGAGCAGCTCGGCGCGCCGGCGGCGCGAGCGAAGACGGTCGATGGCGCGGTTTCGGGTGAGGGTGAGGGCCCAGGAAAAAGCGGTGCCGCGCGAAGCCTCGTAGGTGCTGGCTTTGTCCCAAAGGGCGACGAAGGCGTCATGCACAACATCCTGAGCCTCGGCGGTGTCGGTCAGAATCCGAACCGCCGTCGAATACAGTGGTTTTGAAAAGCGGTCGTAGAGCTCGGAAAAAGCGACGCGGTCACCTGCGGCCACCCGCTTAAGCAGCAGCGAATCGACCGCGTGGCGTTCGTCGGGTTGCTCGGTTGGCCCGGAGTCACTCATAAAGTTTAGGCGCGGCAGATGGCCACGAACAGGCCACTCGGCGGAGCACGCGAAGAATTGGGACTGACCTAAGGACAACAGCAATGACATGGAGCTGACGACTCATACGCGTAGGAGTGGGGAAGAGATGCAGCGAAGTGCAGTGGGGCGAGAAGAAAGTGACGGGGAAACCACAGCAGAGCTCTATAGCACCGCGAGCCCGAGCAAACCGAGAATAATGATCAGCCCGATGACGGCGAGGGCGACGCGTTCGCGACGAGTGGTGGCAAAAGGCATGACGAGGGCGGAACGCTGATTTAGCGGCCCAGGGGTTGGAGCCGGGTGAACGTCTCGGCGAGGAACGGCTGGGCGGCGAATTCCGTCCGCGGGCGGTTGCTTGAAACGCGGACGAGGAGTAGGGCGCCGTCGCGGCGGAATCCGTAGCGCCAGGCCAAGCCGAACAGTTCAACAAGGTTGCAAGGATCGGCGAAGGTGGCGGGGCGCCCGCCGAAGAGGGGCCAAAACCAAACTTGCTGGGGGCGGGCGGCGCTCGAAAAAACCCGATACTTGGCCGGGGCGAGGGTGCGTGTTCCCACGAGTGGAGCGGCGCGCTTCACGGGATACGGCACCGCGGTCCAACCGGCCCCCGGCGAGCAGGCTTCCGGCGTGCGGTCGGCAACGCTGCTGACGCTCGATTGGCCGGAATCGCTTGGGTTCTGGCAAGAAGCGCACCCACCCCGCCCGCGCCGCTGCAACAGAGTTTTGGAGGTGCACCAATTGAGGAGACTCCAAGCCAAGCGGAGGAAGTCAGCGATCCAACCAATCACGGGCGGAGACGATGTGACCCGCCGCCGAGTTGGCAAAGAATTTCGCAAGATCGTGGGAACTAGGGGGCCGCGATTGAAAACGAGGCTGGGGATTTCCTCGGGGTTGGGCTGGCGCGCGGCTCAACCGGGCGTCACTCTCAGGTCGTTTCCATCATGAAAACAACTCCCTATCGTTTTTTTGCCGCTTCGGGTTTGGCTGTCGTGTTCTGCCTTCTTCCCCTGCAAGCCCTCGCCAAAATCGGCCAAGCCGCGCCTGCATTCACCTTGACCGACATCACGGGGAAGACGCATGGGTTGGCCGATTTCAAGGGGAAGACGGTTGTGCTCGAGTGGATAAATCCGGAGTGCCCGTTTGTGGAAAAACATTACGAGAGCGGTAATCTTCCCTCGCTCCAGCAGGCGGCCGCAGCGGACGGCGTCGTTTGGTTACTGATTAACTCTGGCAAAAAAGGTGCGCAGGGTGATTTCGCCCCAGACCAGGCGGCGAAGTGGTCGAAGGCGGTGGGCGGAGCGCAGGCGGCGTATCTCCGAGATCAAGACGGCAAAGTCGGCAAACTCTACGGCGCCAAGACCACCCCGCATATGTTCGTAATCAACAGGGACGGTGTGCTCGTTTACGCTGGCGCGATCGATAGTATCCGCTCGACGCACAAAGACGACATCAAGCGGGCAACGAACTACGTCACGGGTGCACTCGCGGCCTTGAAGGCTGGCAAAGCCATTGAGCCGAGCGCGACCAAACCCTACGGTTGTGCGGTGAAGTATTAATCGGAGCGAAGTTCAGTTCTTCGGCAGGGACCGGGCCGGAGCCGATAGCACCGGCCCATTATGATCGTGGCGGGCGAAATCAGACCTTCACCACGAATAGTTCCGGGTGCATGGTGCCCTCGGCCACTTTGTTCACGGTGCCGGTCATCATGATTGAAAAACCGTCGCCGATCTCGATCCCGATCGTGCCCCCGGGCATGTGCACGGTCACGTCGCGATCCACCAACCCGAGCCGATAAGCGACAGCCGCGCTGGCGCTGCTGCTGCTGCCCGACGCGAGGGTGTAGCCGGCACCGCGCTCCCAGATTTCGATGCGGATATTCGCGCGGTCGATGACTTGGAGGAATTGGACATTGGTCTTGCGGGGGAAAAGCGGATGATTTTCGAGGTGCGGGCCGTAAGTGTGAGCCAAATCGGGGCTCACCGCGGGCAGGGGGATGACGCAGTGGGGGTTGCCGATCGTCGCCGCGCAGAAGGTGAACTCACGGTCGAGGATGGTGATTTTCTCATTGATCACCTCGCGGGTCGCGCCGGCCAGAGCGACGGGGATTTTTGCACGGTCGAAGCTGACCGATCCCATCGCGATCGTGAGGAGTTGACCGTTTTCCTTGACGAAAACCTGAACGTGACCGCCGGGAGTTTCCACCGTGAAAGCCGTTTTCGTGACGAGCTTTTGATCCCAAAGAAAGCGGGAGAAGATGCGAAGGCCGTTGCCGGATTTTTCCGCTTCGGACCCATCCGGATTGAATATCCGCAAACCAAATTCACTCAAAGCGGAGGGAAGTGGACCCCAGAGGATACCGTCGGAGCCGACGCCGAAATTGCGATGACAGATGACCCGAATCTGCTCGACCGTCGGAGCTGCCTGCCACGAGGGGAAATCGCGGGGATCAAGGACAATGTAATCGTTACCGAGGGCGTGGTATTTGTGGAAGCGCATGAATGGAATGCGGAGGTTAGTAGCTTTCTCGGCCGCAAAACACGCGAAAAGACGCGAAATCTTTCACGCCAACCCGACTTGGATTGAAGTCACCCCGGCAGAGCGCCCGCTCCCAACAGGATGCGACGGTCGCTGCGGTCGACCGGGGTTTAACCGGGAGAATCGAACGTTCCCTCTGCGGTCGCTGCCACGTTGAACCCGACGGAAAACTGTAACGATCCGATCCGGCGCTTAGGCGGGGCCGACCGTTTGGGTGTAGCCGAAAAGGCCTCGCTTCTTAATCGCTTCGACGACGACGTCGGGCACCATGCGCTCCCACGTCGGATCGCCTTCATTTATTCGCCGAAGCACATCGCGGGAGAAAATATGGAGGATCGTGGGATCGAAGCCGACAATGCAGTCGATGTAGTGCGCCTCAAGCAAGTGAGCGTAGAGGTTGCGCAGGTGTCCGACGATCTGGACATTCTTGGCGTTGATGAGCACCGCGGAAGCGAAGGCGTGATGAGCCGGACGTCCGACTGGGCTGCTCGGGGTTTGCCCGGAGCCGTGGTAAAGATCGAGCCCCTCCTGGCGCATCGGGTAGATATAGAGCTTAACGGCATTGCGGAAGAGCCGGCCGAAGGACTCGAGAATTCCGCCTTCGAGATTTTCGTAATACTTTTCGTTGAAGATCTCGACGAGGTTATTGATGCCCATCGCGACGCCGATCATCTCCTTGGTGTAACGCCGAATGTAAGAAGTGAGGCGGTAATACTCTGAGTAATTTGAAATTAACACCGTGAAACCGATGTCGCCGAGCAGGTCGACGCGGGCGAGAAAGTCCTGCGCATCGATTTCACCCGCTGCTAGCAGATTGTTCATCGTGATCTCCATCACCACAACGACCTCTTTGCCCTTCACTAGAGGTTCTTGGACAAACTGCGCGGTGGCGCAGTTGAGCATGTCGACATTGACAAGGGTGACCGGTCGAAAAGACCCACGTTCGACGAGGATCGGCTTGTTGCGCAGCACCTCGGAGGGTTGGAGCACGTCTCGATCAGGGCCGAACATGACGGCATGGGTGAGACCAAATTCAACTAGCAGGAGGGACATGAGGCGGTTATCCACGTCTTTAAACGCGGGACCGTTCAACTTGAGCATATCGACCTCGATCCGATCGGCGGAGAGATTATCGAGCAGCGATTCGACGAGCTTGCGTGGGTCGTCGTGGTAATAGAGCGCGCCGTAAATCAGGTTCACCCCGATGATGCCGAGGGCTTGCTGCTGGAGGACGTTTTCCTTGTCCCACATCCGAACATGAAGCACGACATCGCTGTAAGGCCCGCCTGGGGTGATTTGAAAGCGGATGCCCATCCAGCCATGCGCTTCATTGGTGCCCTTGAAATTGCGGGCTGCGACCGTATCGGCGAAGACGAAAAAAGTGGTGCGGTCGCCACGTTGGCCGGCGAGACGCTCGATCAGGAGTTGATACTCGTGGTCCAGCATGAGCCCAAGCCGCTCTCGGGAAACGTAGCGAGGCGCCTTCCCGTAGATGGCGTCACTGAACGTCATGTCGTAAGCAGAAATGGTCTTGGCGATCGTGCCCGACGCACCGCCGGCCTGAAAGAAGACGCGCGCTACTTCCTGCCCGGCCCCGATCTCCGCGAACGTGCCATAACGCGGCTCATCGAGGTTGATCGTGAGGGCCTTGCGGTTGGTGGTAAGGAGTTCTTTGTGCTCGCTCATGTCGGGAGAATTGAGCCGCCGCGCTCGAGACGCAACCTGTTCGTTGGCGCGTGTGTGACGCTGTGGTTACAGTCGGCACATTTCGGCCGATTTTTAGCTGATAACGCACGAGTCCGATGTTGCATTTCGACTGGCTGCGCGGGGTATTGCAGCTACCGTCTGTGGGAATTGCATGAAAAATTTCTTCACTTCCTTGCTCGGTGCCTTCGCCGCGATGGTCATTTTTTCGGTAGGAGCCTCGCTGCTTTTCGTCGGAATTCTGGGCGCGATCATTGCTTTGAACACGGAGACGAAAGACCCCTCGTTTGAACGCGGTTCGTATCTTGTTTTCGATTTGGCGTCCAACATCACGGACGCGCCGCCCCTGATCGATTTCGGGCCGTTCGGGGGGGCCAACCATGCGACGCTGCAACTTCGTTCGGTCACCCGCGCGATTCGAGCTGCGAAGACCGATGACCGGATCTCGGGTCTCGTCATCACGGGTTCACTCGTGCAAGCGGGCTACGGGTCAGGTCTGGCCGCGCTCAAGGAGGTCCGCGCGGCGTTGATGGATTTTAAAGCCGGCGGTAAACCGATCACGGCTTACCTCGAGTCCGTGAGCACTAAAGATTACTATTTGGCCTCGGTCGCTTCGGAAATGGTGCTCGATCCCTACGGCCTGATTTTGATGCCCGGCTTGGCGAGCGAGCCCATGTTTTTTGCCGGGATGTTCGAGAAATACGGGATCGGCGTCCAAGTCTCGCGCGCGGGAAAATACAAGTCGTTCGGCGAGCCTTTTACCCGGAAGGATATGAGTCGGGAGAGCCGGGAGGAAACCGAAAAGCTCCTCGGCGACTTATGGGGCTCGATCGTAGCCGACCTCGCGGAGGCGCGGGGGCTGACACCTGAGGCCATCCAAGCCGTCGTCGACGCCGAGGGTCTCATCCGGCCTGAGGCCGCCAAACTTGGTAAACTGGTCGATCGCATTGCCTATCGCGATCAAGTGATCGCGGAGATCCGGGCGAAAACGGGCGCGGCTGCCGGCGAAAAGATCGCATTCAAGCAAATCTCCGTAGCTTCTTACGCCAAGATTTCGAAGGATGTGGCCGACTTGGTGAAACCCCGTGACGTCTCCACGCCGGGTGGTCGGGGTCGGATCGCGATCGTTTACGCCGAGGGCGACATCGTCGATGGTGACGGCGATATCGGCGACGTGGGCGGGATTAAGTTTGCCCGGGAAATCCGGCGGCTGCGTCAGGACGCCAACGTCAAAGCCATCGTTCTGCGGGTGAACAGCCCGGGCGGCAGTGCGTCCGCCTCTGAAAACATCGGCCGCGAGGTTCAGCTCGCCCAGAAATCCAAGCCCGTGATCGTGTCGATGGGCAGCTATGCCGCATCGGGCGGTTATTGGATCTCGGCTTACGCGGACCGAATCTTTGCCGAGGCCACGACCGTGACGGGCTCGATCGGCGTTTTTGGTCTCCAGTTCGACGTGCAGAAGCTCGCGAACAATGTCGGCATCACCTTCGACAGCGTCAAAACCGGGCGCTACGCCGACATGCTTACCATTTCGCGTCCCAAGACCGACGCCGAACTCGAGGTCACCCAGCGCATGATCGATTGGACCTACGGCGAGTTTCTTAGAAAAGTCTCCGAAGGACGAAATTTGAGTCCCGCGGTGGTGGCCGAGATCGCTCAAGGTCGGGTTTGGTCGGGATTGGAAGCGAAGAAGCTCGGTCTCGTGGACGAACTCGGCGGCTTAGATTCAGCGGTGCAGTTTGCCGCGGAGAAAGCGGGCTTGGGCCGCAACTTCCGCATCGTGGAGTTTCCGCAAAAGAAGGAACTGGCCGAAGCCCTAGCCGAGTTGATGGACAAATTCGCGCCGGACGCGCAGGCCCGGGTCGGCGCCGGCCTCGTCGGCGAGGTGACGCGGCGTTTCCAGAAAGAGATCTCGGCCCTTAAGAACTTCAACGATCCCCGGGGCATCTACGCCCGGATGCCGTTGGAGCTAGCAATTCGTTAACCACAGCCACCATGGAAACAACGCTCAAACAGGCCACGCCCGCGACCTCAATTCCCGCTGGTCATCCGACTACGTTGGCAGCCGGATCCGGCGTGTTCATTACCCAGACCCTCGGGGGCAATGTGACCGTCCGCACCGACCAAGGGCTTTTTCGGATCGCGAGCGAACACGTCGGTGCAATCGTGGGTTATGTGCCGCCGGCGGCGCCCAGCGCGGTGGCCGCGGGCGAGTTTAACGAGGCGGCCGTCTGGTCGGCGTTGAAGACGTGCTTCGATCCGGAGATTCCCGTTAACATCGTGGATCTCGGACTCGTTTACGATTTGGCGATCGAGCGGGCGGGAGACGGCTCGCACACCGTCGAAGCAAAAATGACTCTCACYGCGCAAGGCTGCGGAATGGGTCCGACCATCGCAGAAGACGCGCGGCAGAAAATCGCCGCGTTACCCACGGTCACTTCGGCAAAGGTGCACATCGTTTGGGATCCGATCTGGGCGCCACAGATGATTTCGCCGGAGGGGCGCAAGGCGCTGGGTCTGGAGTGACCGAAACCCGTGGGAAACGCGCCCAAGCGGTGCGGCGTGCAGGGGATCAAGCGCTTTGATCACCGCGAACGGATCGCGGCCTTGCTCCGAGTTCCAGTCGTAGTCAGCGCCGCGGGCAACGCCGTCAGCCGTGGCGTGGTTGAAGAGTTTGGCCATGAGACCGAGCGCCAGGTTCATGCCGGCGGAAACTCCGGACGACGTAAAAAACTTCCCGTCTTCGACCCAACGTGATCGAAACTCTTTCCCGCAACTGACCAAACATCGCCAATGAGCCGAACACGTCGAGGGGTTCAAAAAACCTCGAACCCGATGCTGCCGACGAAGAGTCGCAGTTAAGGTGCAGACACGGCGGTCGAGGCATCAGCAGAGCTCAACGCCATTTCTTCAGCTTTTGGGCGGAGTCTTGGCGGTGACGAAACGAAAGACAAAATACGAGGCGTTAGTCTCGCCGATGTTCTTCATCCCGTGCAGGTCGTGGGGCGCGTAGAAGAATACAGAGCCGGTCCCGGCGCGGCTGACCTCGTTGTTGATGGTAACTTCGAGGGTGCCCTCCTTGACGATGACCATCTCCTCGTCGGGGTGGCGGTGCGGTGCATGCGCAATTTCGCCGGGTCGCAGTGTGGTGATGTGACCGGAGAAATTATCGAGCGTGGCGGTGGGGCCGTTGAACACTTGGCGGCGTTCGCCGGCCTTGGTCGTTACCACGGTGAGCTGGCTCCAATCGAAAACAGAGGATTTTATTATGGGTCGCTTAGCCGTTTCGGCTGCGAACAAACCGGCACCAAGACAGGAAAGACTTAACCAGGTTAGGAGGGGTATTTTCATGGGAATCAGTAATTCCCCTTACCCAATCTTCGCAGAAATGCCGAAGCAAGTGGTCCGCGAAAATCATTTCTAGCTGACAGCGTGACGGGGGCGAGGCGTGCTCATGGAACGATGCTGCACCCCACGTTCAAAATTCTCGCGCGAATCGTTGCCATCACGCTGGCGCTGGTCGGCGCTGAGCTGATGGCGGCAGTCGAGCCGCAATCGCTCATGGCCGATCCCGCCATCAAGTCCGCCCTCGCCGCCATCGCGCGGACTGAGCCTGAGACAATCAACGAACAGGTGCGGTTAACTGAAATTCCGGCACCACCCTTCAAGGAGACGGTGCGGGGTCTTGAGTTGAAGCGCCGGTTTGAGCAACTGGGTTTAAAGGACGTTCGGGTGGATAAAGAGGGCAATGTCATCGGCGTGCGGCCCGGCGCATTGCCCCGGCCCAATGTGGTGGTCGCGGCCCATCTCGACACCGTGTTTCCCGAGGAGACCGACGTGCGGGTGAAGCGCAAAGGCGCCTTGCTCGTCGGCCCGGGAATCGGCGACAACGGCCGTGGGCTGGCCGTAATGCTCAGCCTCATCCGCGCGTTGGACGAGGGCGGGGTGAAGACGACGGGCACCCTTACCTTTGTGGCCAATGTCGGAGAGGAAGGCCTCGGTGATCTTCGCGGCGTCAAAACGCTTTTCGGCGAAACCCTGAAGGGCCAGATCGATACCTTTATCGCGATCGAACCAGGCACCGCGAACCGCATCACCAACGGAGGCGTGGGCAGCTACCGTTATCGCGTCACGTTCAAAGGGCCTGGCGGGCACAGTTACGGCGCGTTCGGGATGGCCAATCCCGTTCACGCGCTGGGACGGGCAATCGCGAAGATCGGTGAGCTCAAGGTCCCGCAAAATCCGAAAACCACGTTTAATGTGGGCCGCGTCCATGGCGGCACTTCGGTCAACTCGATCGCTTTTGAGGCCTGGTTCGAAGTTGATCTGCGCTCTGAAACCATGGCGGCGCTGGAGGCCTTGCGCGCCCAGTTTACGGCGGCGGTGGAGTCCGGGGTGAAGGAAGAAAACATCCGGTGGAACAATCGGGCCGCCGTTTCCGCCGATCTCGAATTGGTTGGGTTTCGCCCGGCCGGACAAACGGCCGACGACTCGGCGATCGCGAGAACCGCGCGGGCCGCCGTAATTGCGATGGGCGGCATTCCTTCATTCGACTCGGGCTCGACCGACTCGAACTGGCCGATGCAACTGGGTATCCCCGCGCTGACCCTCCGTGGCGGCGGCCAGAACCGCGGGGCGCATTCGCTCGACGAGACGTTCGACCCGACCGACGCCCAACTCGGGCCCCAGACCATTTTGCTGACGGTGGTCGCGCTCGCCCGTTGATGGGAGCGCCCGGCGGTGGGCGATGGGATTTTTTGGAGTTTACCCTCGCCACCGGCGGACTCCGCCCGCCGAATTTGAGGGTGCACCTCGTAATCTTTTACACGCTGGTCGTTTTACTCGGGATTCTGAGCATGGGTTTTCAGCTGCTCGCCTCGCGCTTGTTGAATCCGTTTTTTGGCTCGTCGCTCATTGTTTGGGCGTGGCTCATTTCAACGTTTTTGGCGGCGTTCAGTGTTGGTTCGATTCTGGGCGGTTGGATCAGCAACGCGCCGACCTCTCAGCGGATCCGCGCGCAGTGGATCGCAGGCGCGGTCGCGGTCGGGTCACTGGCGTTCACCGCGTTTTTTGGCCGGGCGGTTTTGGGGCAGATTGAAATCGCGTTCACCGAGATCACCACCGGTTTGCTCGTCGCCTGCCTCGGTTTGTTTTTCCTGCCGGTGACGACGTTGTCCTCGTTCGGACCGCAGTGCGTGCAGTTCCTCGCGGGCCGGGGGACGCCGCCGGGCAAGGCTTCGGGCTTGGTCTATGGGGTAAGCACCCTAGGCAACATTGCCGGGGTGATGCTCACCGCGTTCGTGCTGATTCCGCACCTGCCAGTCTCCACCTTGCTCTACCTCTGGCTTGGGGTGGCTTTGGTTAACTTGAGTTGCCTCATCATTCTTTTGCGGCCGGACAAGCCCGCTTTCTCGCCATGAAACTTCTCCGTCTCGTCGCACTGGGCCTGAGCATTTCCGCCGTCATGCCGGCGGCCGACTTCGTTGAAAATCACGATACGCTCTACAACAATCTCACGATCGAACGTCGCGGCACGGTCGTGGAGTTGCGCGCGCGTTCGCGAGGGGGAGAATACTTGGAATCGGCGGTGGATTTGGCCGATCCGTTGCGGTTAGTGGTGCAGTATACGCGGACCCTATTTGCCGCGGCGTTGCATGAGCCGGCCCCAAAGAACGTGCTGATGATCGGTCTGGGCGGCGCGGGATTTCACCGCGTGTTCGTTCACGCCTATCCGCAGGCCCGCATTCAGTCAGTGGAGCTGGATCCAAAGGTGTTTGAACTCAGCCAAAGCAAAATGGCGTTTAAGCCCAACGCGCGGACTCCGGTCGCCGTGATGGACGGACGGCTCTTTGTGAAACGGAACCGGGAGCAATGGGACTGGTTGATTTTGGATGCCTTCCGGGGCGGCTTCGTGCCGCCGCATTTGAAGACGGAGGAATTTTACCGCGAGTGCGCCGCGCGGATGACCGAGCGCGGAGTTTTCGTGACGAACTTGCACCAAGGCACCGAGCTCTTCGCCGCGGACTTGAAGACGATGCGCGCGGTGTTTCCCCAAGTCGTGCTCTACGAAGTGGCCGGGCGAGGCAACGTGATCGCCTGTGCGGTCAAATACGCCGAGCCCGCCATGAGTCGCACGCCAGATGTAGCCGCGCTCAAGCGGGTCTATCCCGCGCTCGCCGAAAAAGTCGACCTCGCCGGCTTGGCGGCTGAGCGCATCGCCTTTCCGGCAGCGGCGATTAAAAACGCGCGGGTATTGACGGACGATTTTTCACCGGTGGAATTTTTGGACGCGCTTAAAAGCAATAACACCAACGCGCGCTGAACCTCGTTCTTCGGCCCAACAATTTATCCTATGAGTCTTTTTATCGGCATCGATTCAGGCACCCAAAGCGTCAAGGCGGTCGTGCTCGATCTCGTGACCCGCAAGGTCATCGCAGAAGCGCGGGCGCCTCATCAGATGATCGAGGGCCTGCGCGTAGGGCACATGGAGCAACACCCGCACGAGTGGACCGATGCGCTCGATTTAGTGCTGGGAAAAGTGGCGGCACAACTCGGCTCCGATGCGGCCAAACGGGTGCGGGGAATCGGTGTTTCAGGCCAGCAACACGGTTTCGTGGCGCTCGATGAGAGTGGTGATGTCATCCGGCCGGCCAAGCTCTGGTKCGATACTAGCACGGCCCCCGAATGCGCGATCCTCACCAAGAAACTGGGCGGCCCGAAAGCGGCGATCCGGCTGACGGGAAATTTGATTTTACCCGGGTTCACTGCGCCCAAGGTGCTGTGGCTGAAACGGCATGAGCCCGAAAACTACAAGCTGCTGCGGCAGGTGCTGCTGCCCCACGATTACCTGAACTATTTTCTCACAGGAAACTATTCAATGGAGTTTGGCGACGCGTCCGGCACGGCGCTGATGGATGTGCGCACCCGCACGTGGTCTAAAAAAATGATCAATGCGATCGACCGGAAGCTGGCGGGATATTTGCCGAAGCTTTCGGCCTCACACGAAGCGGCCGGCCTGCTGCGGCCCGAGTTAGCCGCCAAATATGGCTTTGCGAAAGGCGTCGTCGTCTCGGCCGGCGGCGGCGACAATATGATGGGAGCCATCGGCACGGGCAACGTCGTGCCGGGCGTGGTGACCGCCAGTTTCGGCACCAGCGGCACGATCTACGCCCATGCGGCGAAGCCGATGATCGATCCGCAGGGAGAAATCGCGGCCTTTTGTTCCTCGACCGGCGGTTGGCTACCGCTGCTTTGTACCATGAATGTCACGACCGTGACCGAGCAGGTGCGTGCGCTGTTTGGCCACGATCACGCCGCGCTCAACGCGGCGGTGGCAGCGGCCCCGGCGGGCGCAGGCGGGTTGGTGTTGTTGCCCTATCTGGCCGGCGAGCGGACGCCCAATGTGCCGGCGGGCTCCGGCGTTTTGCTTGGTTTGAGCGGGCAGAACTTTAGCGCAGGGCACATAGCCCGCGCGGCGATGGAAGGCGTGACGATGGGAATGAATTATGGTCTCCGTCGGCTCGCGTCGCTGGGGGTGAAGGCGAAGGAAATCCGCGTCACTGGTGGCGGAGCGAAGTCGGCGGTGTGGCGGCAACTCATGGCCGATATCTTCGGCGTGCCGGTGGTCGCGATGGTGGAAGACGAGGGCGCGGCGCTCGGGGGAGCGTTGCAAGCCGCTTGGTGCGTGGCGATCCGTGAGGGCAACAAACGGGCCAAACTCACTGATTTCACTACGGGCGTCGTCGCGCTCGACGAGCGCACGCGGTGCCACCCGAATAAGGAGAACGTGGCGAAGTATCGCGCGCTGCAAACCGTGCAAGATCAGCTCAGTTTGGCCCTGCGCGGAGTATTTGAGGCACAGCGGAAGCTGGCCTGAACCGTCTCCGCCGAGCTRGAAATCTTCAGGGCACGCGGCGGCCGAGCACGATGAGATCGCGCGGGGTGCCATCGAGCACGGCCACACCGGGCATGTGCGCCCACTCGACAAACCCGTGGCGGCGGAAGAGCCGGAGGCTGGGCTTGTTGTGGCCGAAAATGTAGCCCGTCAGCGTGTGAATGCCGTGCGTGGGGGCGCGGGCGATCAGTTCATCGAGGAGCCAACCACCGAGACCGCGGCCCCGGTAGGACTCGGCCAGATAAAGCGCGACCATGACGGTGCCGTCGTAGGCGGCGCGGAGATAGAATGAATCAAAACTCGCCCAAGCGCAGACGGCGTGGTCGGCCGCCGGATCGGTTAACACCCACAGCGGGCGGTTGGGCGTCTGATGGGCCTCGAACCAAGCGCGGCGASTTTCGACCGTTACCGGTTCCAAGTCGGCGGTCACCATCCGGCCGGCCACGATGCTGTTGTAGATCGCCACGATGGCCGGCAAATCGGCGGCGGTGGCGAGGCGGAGCTGGAGGTGGGCGTGACTCACCGTTTGATGAACCTAAGCAACCAGGCGAAGAGCAGCGCGCCGAGGGTGGCGAAGATCAATTGTCCAAGCAGGCCGCTCGCGTGGATGCCGAGCATACCGAAGAGCAGGCCGCCGAGGAATGCTCCGATGATTCCCACCAAAATATTGCCGAGAGCGCCAAACCCCCGGCCCTTGATGATCACCCCGCTGAGCCAGCCGGCGAGAGCACCGATCAGTAGAAACGAGACGAAACCGACGAGCGACATCGCGAAACGGGAGGGATTCGGATTTCGCCGACCGAGACCGGCTTACTTGCCCGCTGGCTTGGTGAACTGGAGGCGGATAACCACCTCGGCCAAGCGTTGACGGAGGAGTTCGTCCTCTTCGGCGGCCGTCTTTTTATAGGTGGTACGTTCGAGCACGCGCTCGGTGAGCTCGATGCTGATGACGAAGATGTGACCGTTTTTGACGAAAAGCTGGTTGCCGCGTTTCGCCACAGGCATCGGACCGCCGGCGATCATCGGAAGTTTATCCATGAACATCGAGCCGCCGGGCAGGAGAATGTAAGTGATCAGCGAGCCTTCGAGGGCGCTGGGGACGAACTTGGCGCTTTCGATCGAGGCGTCGGGGAAAGACTGCCGGAAATCGCCGAGCACATAATTACTGAAGAAATAGACGAGGTAGTCCTTCAGACCCCGGGTCGACATCTCCCAGCGCTGCGTGGCGTCTTGGGGGAATGAAGCGATGCTAATGTGGGTGTTAAAGTCGTCCTGGAATGTGACTACATTATCCGTATCGGTGATGGTGCCGCCGAGTTCCGGGAGAACCGGGATCGCGACCTTAAACGCGCCGGTGGGTGAAAAATAGGTGCGACCATCGACTCGGCCCACGAGGGGCATGGCCTCGGGAGCGGGTTCGCCTTGAGCGCAGAGCAGACTGGGGACGGTGAGAGCGATGAGAAGAGCGAGGGGGAAACGGCGCATAGGTTGGAAGGGGATGATGAGTAACGGAACGCGGTTGGCTTTCAAGCCGCAGTTGCAGGTGGGGCGATAAGGCGTTGCCAGATGGTGGTGGGAATATCCTCGGGACGGCTGAGAGCTGAGAGCCCGGCAGCGCTGAAATGTTCCAACCACGCGGCAGCCGTTGCGGGCGGAACAAGGTGGCGGAGCAGCGAGCCGATCTGTTTGCGGCGCTGTTGAAAGCAGCCGCGGATGACTGACTTGGTCGTGCGATCAAACGTAAAGGGAGCCGGCCGTCGGACGAGGTGGAGCAGATACGATTCGACGTCGGGACGCGGGTGAAAACAGGCAGCGGGGACCTTGTGCCCGGGTGCGATGGCATAAGCGGCCTGAAGAAAAATTGAAATGGCCCCAAACGATTTGGTTCCGGGTTGGGCGGCGTAACGCTGCGCGGCCTCCTGTTGGAGCATTAGCACCAGCGTCGCGGGCAAACGGCCGGTCAATATGCCGTCGAGCCAAGGGGTCGCGATGGCGTAGGGCAGATTGGCGACGACTTTAAAATTGCCGGCAGCCAGGGCGGGGCTCGGCGATGCAGGCAGTCCAGCCAGCGGAAATTCAACGGCGTCACCAAACAGGAGATGGAGCCGATCGGTAAATTGGGGGAGCAACGTGGAAACGAGGTGAGCGTGGAGACGCTCGTCACGTTCCACGGCGTAAACGTGAGCGCCCGCGGTCAGCAGGGCCTCGGTGAGCGTGCCCAAGCCCGGGCCGATTTCGATCACGGTGTCGCCAGGAGTGACGCCGGCGAGGGCAAGGGATTTATGGACGATGTTGCCGTCGACGAGAAAGTTTTGACCGAGTGCGCGTTTCGGATGGTGGCCGAGACTAACGAGCAAATCGCGCGTGGCGGTGGGAGAGAGCGGCATGGAAAAAACGCGGGCGCAGACCGGTTCAGCGCGGAGCGCGGCCCTCGTCGACTTCGAAGAACGCGAAAAAAGTCTCGATGTCGTCGCGATGTCCGAGGCCGGCGGTAGCCTTGTGTTTGATCAAGTTGGCCGAGGCATCGTCGCGCCAGCCGCGTTTTTGGGCGAAGCTGTTCCAGATGAGCAGATCGTGCTCGGTGAGCGTGCGGCCGGTTTGTTGGCTCCAAGCCAAGATCTCCGCATCGGTGCCTCCGGCGAGCACGCGGGTGCGGAGGGCGGGGTAGGCGACGCCGAGGTGAGAGCAGCAACGGGCATCCAGAGCGATGCCGAGATTCTCTTGGAATCCCGCGGCAAGATTGCCGCCGGCGTGAAGGCGGATCTTGCTGATCATGCGGGCAAAGTAGACCAAGCCGCCGACTTTGACGCAGGGTGAAACTGGAAATGTGCTCATGGTTTAAAAAGGATTAAGGCCGAAAAGATGCGATCAGGGCCGTGGGATCAGGTGCCTTCATAAGCGCTTCGCCAACCAGCACGGCGTGGGCGCCGGCGGCAAGGACGCGGGCGGCGTCGGCGGCGGTGTGAATCCCGCTTTCGCTGACTGCGATCACGTGCTCGGGAAAAAGGGGGATCAACCGCTCGCTCAGGCCGAGGTCGGTTTGGAAGATCGCAAGATCGCGGTTGTTGACGCCGATGATCGTCGCGCCGTGAGCGAGGGCGCGATCGAGCTCGGGAGCGGTGTGGATCTCAAAAAGGGAATCGAGACCGGAGGCATCGGCCGCGGCTTTGAGGGCGGCGATCTCGGCGTCGGTGAGGGCGCGGACGATGATGAGAATGGCGCTGGCTCCGGCTTGGCGGGCTTGAAGCACTTGAATCGGATGGACGAAGAAATCTTTACGAATGCAAGGCAGCGGCGGCGGGGACTGGCGGAAGGAAACGGTTACAGCCACAAGGTCATCGAGCGTGCCGCCGAAGTATTTCTCGTCGGTCAGGACTGAGAGCGCGCTGGCGGCGGCGTGGCGGTAACGCTCGGCTTGCGCCGGGGCGGCGACGCCGGTGGCGATGGCACCGGCGGAGGGCGAGCGGCGCTTAATCTCGGCGATGACGGCGAGCTTGCCGTCGGCGCGCCGAAGCGACGCGGCGAACGAGGGCACGGCGGGCAGAGAGGCGTGGAGCGCGGCGAGTTCGGCGAGCGGCACAGGCCTGACTTGGCCGGCAATCTCGACGCGCTTCCAAGTCATGATTTCGGTGAGCTTGTCGGACATGAAGAGGCAAATAAACACGCGGTAGCGACGGAAGACAAAGCGGAAAAATTTCCGGCACGGCTAGATAAACGCAGGTTTGATCCCAGCACGCTGGCCGCGCGGAGCTCACGCTTCAAATGCGCCTTGGTACGGATTGAAAGGATTGCGAGCGAGCGGGTGACACTGCGATGGCCTCGAATGGACGAACACGGCGACGGGTGCAGGTGGCGGGGCGGTGTCGAACAGCGGGAGGAGACTGCGGGCCTCAAGGGGAACAGTCGGTTGATCGTAGTGCTTCGACAGGTAGTTTGCCCCGGATATGGCTAGCGCAGTGGACATGATGTCGGTGAGGTAGCCGGGCGTGGGGTCGATGGAGCCGGGTTTCGTTTTCAGGCCGGCGGGCCAGTGGACGATGAGAGGCGTGGCGATGCCGCCCGCGTAGAGCTGGGATTTGAATTTGCGGAACGGGGTGTTGGCAGCGTTGGCCCAGCCGGTGCCGTAGGAGACGTTGCCGGCAAAGGCGGGATCGTTGATGCGCTCGGCGGGTTGGCCGCCGGCGTCGGTGGAGGGTTCGGCACAGCCGCCGTTGGCGGAAAGGAAAAGGATGAGCGTGTTTGGGCGGCCGGGGTCGCGGGGGTGGGTGCTTGAGTTCGCCGCGTAGGGGCTCCCTGTTCCCGTTAAGCTTCGAATTGAGCGGGCCGGAGCGAAAAATTTCCGTGTATTTGCGCGGGGCTGCGGGCTAACTGCGGGCACAATGCAAGCGATGGACGAGTTGAAAACGACGATTGCGCGGTTGCGGGCCCCGGATGGGTGTCCGTGGGATCAGGAGCAGACCCATGCGTCGCTCGTGCGTTGTCTGATCGACGAGGTGAGCGAGCTGATCGACACGATCGACCGCGGGGACCTGCCGCACATGCGCGAAGAGTTGGGCGATGTGCTGATTCAAGTGGTCTTCCACGCGCAACTCGCGGCGGAGGTCGGGGCGTTCACGCTGGAGGACGTCGCGCGCGAGGTGAACGAGAAGCTCGTGCGGCGGCATCCACATGTGTTCGGAACCGGCAAGCTGTGGACTTCCGACGAAGTGCTCGTGCAGTGGGAGCAGATCAAGGCGCAGGAGAAGAAGCATGGGCCGGTGGCAAGCGGAGTGTTCAAAGACCTGCCTTCGCGTTTGCCGGCGCTGATGTTTGCCGAGGCGGTCTGGAAACAGATCGAGAAGAAGGCGCTACCGGTGCCGGAGCCGAGCGTGGTCGATGGGGCGCAGGTGAGGGCGCTGGGTGCGCGGCTCACGGAGGCGGAATTGGGCAAGATGCTTTTTGAAGTGACGGCGGCGGCGCGGGCTAAAGGGCTCGATCCCGAAGGTGCGTTGCGGCTACACGCGACAAAAGTGATGCGGGCGGTGGAGGCGAAGGTGATCGCGGAAGGATGCGCGAAGTAAGGTGGTTCTTTGACTTGCTCTCACAGAAGAGGAAATTTTGCCGACGATGCCGCGAGCGGAATTACGAGTAGACGGGAATGCAGGGGCAGGTCGGAGACCTGCCCCACCAACGGAAGTAGTGGCGGAGTGGTGGACTCCGGTGGCGGAGCATCTCGCGTTGGAGCGGCGCTGCTCGGTTTATACAGTGCGTAACTATCGACAGGCGTTTGAGGATTTTTGGCGCTGGGCGCAAACGGCGGGGGTGTGGGCGCGAGGTGTCGATGCCCTCGAGGTGCGGGAGGTGAGGGACTTTGTGATCGAGGCCCGCGGCCGCTTTGACCGGCGGACGCTCCACAACCACGTCTCCGGCTTGCGCACATGGGCGAAGTTCTGGCAGCGACGCGGAAAGCTGATCCGAAATCCATTTGTCGGGGTGCCGCTGCCGAAATTGGAGAAACGGCTGCCGCAGTTCTTGACCGAAGAGCAGATGCAGCGACTGCTGCGCGGCCCGCAACGCTTGATCGAAAACGAGAGCGAGCGTCCGGAGATCGCGTGGCGGGACCGACTGGCGATGGAGTTGCTCTATGGCGGCGGGTTGCGGGTGAGTGAAGTTGTGGGGCTCAACTACGGCGCGGTGGACGTGGCGAACGGAGTCGCGCGGGTGGTGGGCAAGGGAAGGAAAGAGCGGATGTGTCCGCTCGGGCGCGTAGCGGTAGCCGTGCTGGTGAAGGTGCGGGACACCTACGCCAAAAAAGTACGGCCGGATGATCCGGTGCTGACCAATCCGAACGGCGCGCGAATGACGGTGCGGGCGGTGCAGTTACAGCTGAAAAAATATCTGGCGCTGGCGGAACTGCCACTGGAGCTCACGCCGCACAAACTCCGGCACTCTTACGCGACGCATCTGCTGAATGCGGGCGCCGACTTACGGCTGGTGCAGGAATTGTTGGGTCATGCGCAGCTGACGACGACGCAAGTCTACACCCACGTCAGCGTGGCGCGGCTACGCGAGATCTACGCCAAGGCGCACCCGCGGGCGTGAGGCGGGGAGTTTCTCCCCGACGAATCAGAACTTCGGCCGCAGATAAACCATCAGCACGGCAGTGAACAGGAGCGCGAGGGCGACTTTGCTCAGCATCCCGCGCCATTCAACCCGGCGGTAGACGATGCCCGCCATCGCGGCGAGACCGACTAAGCAGACAAACTTCACCAGCACCCACGGGGTGACGAACGGAATCTTGTAAATTGTGATCATGCCGAAACCGCTCACGAACATCAGAAAAGCGGCGATGCCGGTGGTGAGCATCGTGCGGCGCTTGTTCTCCGCGAGCGGATTGGCTAAGGCCATGAAGATGTGCGTGGCGAGAACCAGCAGCGAAAGGACGTGGACGATTTGATAGTAGGGTAGGCGTTCCATAGTGAAGTGGTATTCTCAAAAAATGGGGGAGAGCGGATGCGCCGGAGTCAATCCGCGCGAACTGGAAAACTAGAGCGTAAGTCTAAGCGTCACGCTATTGCCGAGGGCGTCGTAAAGGGTGAGTTCGGCCGCCGTCGCGCCGGTGGCGCGGCCGAGCGGCAGTTCGAGAACGAACGCTTCTTCACGGGAATCGCGGATGCCGTCGGCGGGCTGCTCGACCGTTTCGCGAACCCCGTTGTTCAGGACGATTTCGATGCCCTCAACGAGCGAGAGCGCGTCGCGACCGCGCACGGTGATTGCAAGCACCTCGGCGGTGCGGGTCGCCGTCGCTTCGAGAATTTCCGGCGCAGTGTGATCCACGACGAGATTGTCCGTTTGAAAGGTCAGACTGAGACGGTCGCCGGGGAGGCGCGGTGCCGTCTCGGAGGCAACGAGGCGGGTGAAATAAACGCCATCCGCGAGGCGCGCGGTGTCGAAGGTCACGTAGGGATCTCGGGTCGCAACCGTGAGATCGGTCCAAACAGACTCGCTCTCCCGGCGGATGGAAAACGTCGCGCTTACGTTGTCGCCATCGGGATCGACCAGCGTCCAAAGAGCGACCTGGGCGCCGGGCGAAGGCACGACCTGGCTGGCAAGAAATGCAGCGCGACCGCGTTTGCCCGCGCCCAGATCATCGTCTTTGCCGGCATTCAAAAGCGAACTGAGCGACGTTGAAACGCTGGGGGCGGGCTCGGATCCGGGAATCAGGCTGAAATTGGGCGAAAGGAAACGAAACTCCTGCAACGTGGGGCGCCGGTTCTGGGGTAAAAAATAAAGGGCGGGTTTTTCGATTTCGGCCGCGATCGAAGCGCCGGTGAGTTTCAGGCGGAGTTTGGCGTAGCGCCCGCGAAGTTCGGGCGCGCGCCATGCCGGATCGGCGGCGTCGGGAGTGGTGACGACCGTCCAAGGCGTCCAGCCTTCGATCTCATCGCTGCCGAGGCTGGTTTTGATTTCGAGCGAGATTTGATCGTTTGAAAGATCGCGGAGCCGATCAAAGCGGAGAGCGCCAAGGCGGGCAGGAGTTCCGAGGTCGAGCCGGCGGGTCTCGGCGGATCGCTCCGAGGCCGCGTTGAAATCGAGAACGGCGAGACCGGGCGCATTATTCCGCAAAACGAGGAAACGTCCGGGCGAACCGGGCACGGCGGCGAGAGCGTTGAGCTGTGCAGACGTGCTGCCAGCGAAGGTGAGCGGAATTCGGGCGGTGAGGTCGTAGCCTAGCAATTCGCCGAGTTCGCCGCCCGCGATGAGCAGGGTGTCGTTGTAGCGGGCGAGTTGGTAAAAGGCTACATTGGTGCGGGAGGACAAGACCTCTGGAAAGCCGCCGGCCGGAAGATAAATGAGGCTGCTGCGACCGGAAAAGCGCTCGACCGGGGCAAACGACACCAACGGAGGAATGATGGGCGAATCGGGGGAACCTTTCGGGTTTTTCGCGGGCGCAGAATTGATGCGGGTTTCGGCGGCCGAGGAAGTGAACACGAGGGTGGCATAGAGATCGCCGTTGGCCTGGGGCAGGAGATCGGTGACCTCGGCGTCGCGGTTTTCTTGAAGCAGAACGGGTGGAACCGGAACAGCGGGAGCGGTGGCGACAGGCGCGACGAAAACGTAGATGTTGCCCTTGGGCGACGAGCCGGCAGCGATGCGGCCGTCGGGAAATCGAGCCAGGCGACGGACATTGCGGTCGCGAATCTCGCCAAAAACGGAAACGCCTTTAGTCGTCAGAATCTTGGGATCGTTCGTCTTTCCGGGGCTGACGCCGGCAGTCGCGAAAACGGCGAGGTCGACGTGGTAAATGCGGGCGGGATTGCCGGTGGCGACGAGGGCGGTTGCCGGTGACACCACGAGCAGGTCAAAGATCGAGTCCGCCGGAAGGCCCAGCCGAGCGACGACCTTTTCGTCGCGAAGAAGAACGAGGCCACCGTTGGGCGAGGTGCCGGCGAGAATCGAGCCGTCGGGCAGTCGGCGGAGGGCGAAGATGTGGGGCTCGTCGAGCTTCGCGAGTTCGCGGGTGGTAAAAGGTGAGTCGGACGGGCCAAGGGTAGCTTCAAGGATACGACCGTCGGGGCCGGTGCCCATGAGCCAACGGTCCGGGGCGGCGCCGGGGGCTAGCGACCAAAGCAGATCGGCGGGGAGCGCGGTGGCGGGGTTGAGTTCCGTGAGCGTGGGGCCGGAAACGAGGCGACCGTCCGGGCGGGTGGCGAGGCCTTTGAGGTTGCGGCTTGGAACGT